>JAJFJB010000379.1 GCA_021774435.1 Alphaproteobacteria bacterium | reverse complement strand
GGTCGTGGAAATCGCTTGGGCTGCCATAGCCGCCGGACATGACGAAACTGGCGTCGTTATAGGTAAAGGAATAGGGCACGATCAGGTGCCGCGTGCCGCTGACATCCACGTAGTAAGGCAGGTCGTCGTTATAGGCGTCGGCGTCGTACACGAAGCCGCCTTCCTCGACGAGCAGCTCTCGCGTGTGAACCGACGGGCCATAGCGGCAATACCAGCCAAGGGGCCGCTTCCCGCAGGTTTCCTCGAAGGATTTTATCGCAGCATGCATGTGCGCCTTTTCCTCTTCGCGGGAGAGGCGCCACATTTCTTCCCATCGCCAGCCATGGCTGCAGGGTTCATGCGCGCTATCGCGGAGCCAGGCGGCAACCTCTGGATTACGTTCCAAGGCGACCGCGGCGGCAAAGAAGGTCACCGGAATATTCTTTTTATCGAAGAGGCGTTGCAGGCGCCAAATGCCGGCGCGCGTTCCGTATTCATATACCGATTCCATTGCCAGATCGCGATAAGCCGGGTCCATGACATATGGGATTTCGCCGAGCGCGGCCTCGTTTTGGCCGTCGGCGGCCATATGAACTTCGGAACCTTCTTCATAATTGATTACGATGTTGATCGCGACGCGGGCGTCGTGCGGCCACGTCACCTTCGGCACGTCGCGGCCATATCCGACAAAATCTCGTGCCGGGCCGGGAACCTGGTTCTCCGGAATTTTCATAACATCCTCCCGTACACCGTTCCTCTGTTCGATAGGGAGCCTATCCCAGTCCCAACCGGGACGGTAGCAATCATTTTGAAGATTTGGGGAAATGCGATTGCGTTCTGTAAGCTGATCCCAGAAATGATTTGGATAGCGGAATGGGGAGACGGGAATGTTGGATCAGGCGGAAGTCGAGGAGCTTGTGCACTACGAACGTGACGGCAATATCGTCACCATGACTCTGAACCGGCCGGAGAAGCTGAATGCATTCAGTGATGAGTTGGTGATGGCGCTGGGCGCGCGGTTGCGGCAATTTGATGCGGAACAGGAAGCGCATCTTGCGATCATTACCGGCAATGGGCGCGCCTTTTCGACGGGCGCCGATGTGCACCAGCGACAGCTCCGCTCGCGCGAAGAGTTCGAGCGCCTCGGTGGCCCGCAGGGGTTTGGCGCCAACTCTGGTGACCTACTGGTCAAGTCGGTGAACTGGAAACCGGTCATCGCCTCCGCGCATGGCTATGTCATGGGCCTCGCGGTCGGGATCGTTCTGGAATGCGATTTGATTGTCGCGGAAGAGGGAACGCAGTTTCAGATCACTGAAACGTCCCGCGGCCTCGGCGCACCAAAATATTGGGGCTTGATGGATTTCCGCCATGCCGGTGCTTTCGGTACCGAGATGGCGCTGACGGGGCGTTTCTTCTCTGCCGAAGAGGCGCTGGAGGCCGGTGTCATCAATCGTGTGGCGCCGAAAGGCAAACACATGGATGTGGCGCGGGACCTCGCCGAAGAGGTCTGCAAGAACCCACCGCTCAGCGTGCGGGCGACAGTGCGGTCTCGGCGCTGGTATATGAACAAAATGAGCCAGGAAATCATGATGCATTCAGCACCATTGAAGTTATTCCTGACCGAGGATTTTCACGAAGCGGCGAGCGCTTTTGCCGAGAAACGCAAGCCGAGGCCCTTTAAAGGAAAGTAGCGGGAGAGCGGTATGTTCATATCCGTCGTCGAAATCGAATTGCCTTCTCATATCAACCTGGAGTCGCTCAAGGATGGGTTCGATATCACCGCGCCGCGCTATACGGACGTTCCCGGTCTATTGCAAAAATTCTACTGCAATGGCACGGAGGAGCACGTAACGGGTGGGGTTTTCGTGTGGGAAAGCCTTGCGGAAGCGAAGGCAGGTCACGCGGACCCTGGCTGGCGTCAACTCATCAAAGACAAATATGGGACGGAGCCACGTGTGACTTATTTCGAGGTGCCGGTTGTGGTCGACAATGTGATGCAGGAAATTCTGCATGGTCCGCAATATCTTGAAGCTCTGGCTGCGGGAAGCCAAGCCTCGTCAACATCGCTGAAACAAGTGGAGGCATGACATGATTGCGAAATTGATAAAAGTGCGAGTGAAGCCGGAACTACGGCAGGAGTTCCTCGACGCTATTGAAGTCGATGCGCTGGGCTCCGAGCGCGACGAGCCCGGATGTGCTCGTTTCAACGTCTTGAAGGATGGCGAAGATCCGAACGTCTATTATTTTTATGAGGTTTATGTGGATGAGGCGGCGGTCGAGGCGCATCGCGCGGCGCCGCACTACGCCGTCTGGAAGGCCGCGGCGCATACGCTCGACGGCCCAACCGAGCGGATCGAGTGCCAATCGGTATTTCCCGCCGACCCGTCTTACTGGACCGGAAAGTAGCGGGAGAACGAAATCATGCGTGCCATTGTTTGCGAAAAGCTCGGACCGCCATCCTCGTTGGTCTTGCGCGATCTGCCGGAGCCGCCCGATCCCGGACCCGACGAAATCAAGGTCGCCGTGAAGGCACGCGGCGTGCAGGTTGTCGACGTTCTGATGGTCGCGGGCGAATACCAGACCAAACCGCCATTACCTTTCATTCCAGGTGGCGAGGGGGCTGGCGAAATTGTCGCGATTGGATCGAATGTTTCCGATTTTGCGGTCGGGGACCGGGTGATGACACGGCATCCGCCGGGTGCCTATGCGGAAATGGCGACCATCGCGTCCGAGGCAGCGCTTCCCGTGCCGGACCGTATGAGCCTGGAACAAGCGGCGGGTTTCCGGTCGGCATATACGACGGCATATCACGCATTGGTCCAGCGCGGCCGGCTGCAACCGGGTGAAGTGTTGTTGGTGCATGGCGCGGCCGGGGGTATCGGTCTCGCTGCCGTGCAGGTTGGTAAGATTCTCGGCGCTACGGTGATTGCTACGGCGGGAGCCGACGAGAAGCTGGCCGTGGTCAAGGAGAATGGTGCGGATCATATTATCAATTACACAAACGGCTTCCGGGACAAGGTGAAGGAATTGACAGATGGTCGCGGCGCCGATGTTATTTACGATCCCATTGGGGCAGCGGTTTTCGACGAGTCGATGCGCTGCATGAATTGGGGCGCGCGAATACTAATACTGGGTTTCGTTGGCGGTGGACCCGCCTTGGCCAAAACCAACCATCTCCTGATCAAGGGAGCGTCGGCGGTCGGCGTGCGTCTGGGCGGATTCAATGATTTTGAGCCTGAGACAGCGGCCGACAATTTGCGGATTCTCGCCGAATGGGCCAACGCCGGCAAGATCGTGCCGCATGTGTCGCATACATTCCCACTGGAGCAGGCTGCGGAGGCGATGCAGGCCATTATCGACCGCAAAGTGGTCGGTAAATGTATCTTGGTGAATTAATAGGACGTTGAACTAGGACGCGGTGAGAACGACCATCCAAAGTACGGTGGCGAATCGCGCCCAGTCGACCCACTTGCGCGGCCCTTCATAGCGGCTGGCACTGCGCCAGACGGCGACAATGATGAGAATGTTATAGGGAATCGGTAGAAAAAACGCCGCTGTCAGTACGGCGTAGCCCGCATCGTTGATAAGGAGATACAGGAAAAGCATGCTTGTCGCGGCGTTGAGCACCAATCCATAAAGGATTGCAAAATGCCAGAATGCGACATCCAGCGGGACCTGCCCCCACCACAATGTACCGATTCGTTCTTTCATGAAGATAAAGTTCCGAGCCACCCTCAATTTCACTCCAAATGGCGTATGGCGATTGGCAGGTCAAGGGTATACCGGAAAATTGGCGTAATTGCCGGCATCGGATGTGACAGACGTCACCGCGCGACCGCTAGTTTAGATTGTATGCGTTGCTCGGTCGCAGCGGTTCCGGATTCGCGGTAGAAGCGTTCTTCCATATACTCTATGCCTTGTCACTGGAGGCCTGACCAATGCGCGTCCTAGAAGGAAAGCTCATGCGTGGTATTTTGAGAATATTGTTACTTTTCAGCATTTTGTTTCTCCATGGTGTTGGTCAGGCAGCGGCTGCGGATGGTGTGGTGTTAGGGCTTTCCCCCGATGTTGACGAACTCGAACTGTACAAGACCCCAAAGGACGAAGACGCGGCCCAAATTGTCGGGCCTGGCGACCTCGCCTTCCCGACGGCGATATTGGCGACGTCGAATAACGGCATGTACAAAATTAACCATAAGGGCAGTACGTATTGGGTGATCTCCGATGATGTCAAATCGGATGTGACGCGCAAGGTCGATACGGCCTGCGATCCTAAAATGGCCGGAACAGTGGTTGCACACGGCAAGCGTGGTGCGGGAGAGGATTGCAAATGAGCCGAATTAGCTCAGCTTTGATCGTGACGCTTGGATTGACCGTGGCGGCACCCGCCTCGGCGCAAAGTTTTCTCGACAGTTTGAAAGGCGCCGTCGTTGGCGAAGACAAGCAGGAGCGCGACGCTACATATCTTGACCAACTGAACCAGGAAGGCACGACACGCGATAGCTGCGGTGGCGATGGCGGGAAGAGCTGGCTTAACGCGTCGGTTGAGCAGGGGCTCGGCGTGGTGTCATCGAAGGAACTGACTAGCTATCTCGAGGGCATTGTCGGCAAGCTCTTGGCGAACGCGCCTTACCCCAATTGCGAGGTTACGGTCTACGTGACGCCGCATGATGCGGCGCAAGCCGTCGCGCTCGCCGATGGTGGCATCTTGATTGCGCTTGGATTTTTGCGGAACTTGAAGAATGAGGACGAAGTCGCCGCCCTTTTGGCGCACGAATTGACGCATATTCTGAAAGATCACCATTCCAGCGACAGTTTCGTGGAATCGCAAGATGGGTTTCTGAAAGGGCTTGAGACGGCGAACGCGTCAGGCGGCATGCTGCTGGGACTTGTCGACCCAGGATTGCAGAAAGCGGCCGACGCGGCGGTTTCGGTGGGCGATGCGATGTACAATATCAGCGAGAGCATGATCGCGCCGGCCTGGACGGTTAATCAGGAGGACGAAGCCGATTTGATGGGCACCGACCTGCTCGTCGCGGCGGGATACAATCCACGGGCGATGGCGTCCGTCATGGATATCATCAAAGCGCAGGAAGCCAACGCCGCTGCCGTCGAGGCGGAACGCGACAAGCTCTACAAGCAGCGCCTTCAGGGCACGCTGCTTGACGTGGCGACAAGCACCAATGTGAACGATACGGCGTCGGTTGTCGGTGCTGTTGCGAGCATGACGTCGGCGTTGGTCTCCGGAACGGACAAGAAGACGCATCGACCGGCTGCGGAGCGCAAGAGCAATGTGTCGGCCTATATCAAAAAGTTTCATCGCAAGCATCGCCGCAGAGCCTTTGAATCGAAGGCCTGGGATGGCCAGCTTAATGCCGGTATCAGCGGGCAAATGTTCACCCGTTACCGCAAAGCGGCCGCAGCGCGGCGTGCGGTCTTCACCGATGGCGACTTGACGGCGGCCGTCAAGGACGTGAATGCCAGCGTCGCCGGGGCCTTTGCCAGCCACTCCTATCCGCGATTGGCGCAATCGGAAGTGCGCCTGAAAAAAGGCGACCGACAAGCCGCGATCAACAGCCTCGAGGCGGCGATGAAACGGCGCGATGCGCCATGGCAAATCTACCGCAGCTATGCTGACCTGCAATTAGGTCTCGGCAACAAGGGTAAGGCGGCGGAAACTGTGGAACGGGCAGATGAAAAGTTCAATCGCCCCCTGGGAATCGCGCCTTTTGCCATCAAAGTGCACCGCGCCGCGAACAATGAAGAGAAAGTCGCGGCCTATCTTGAGCGTTGTCAATCGAGCGGTTCGCGCGCGCACGTGCAGATCTGCCGCAAAGCTGCGGGACTCGAATCGGAAGCCGCCTCGTCCGGCAGCGGTTCTGGCGGTGTCGGCGGTTTTCTGGGAGGCCTCTTGGGTGCTGGTTCCAAAGGTTCTTCTTCCGGAAGCGGTCTTTCTTTGCCCTTTGGCGGGTCCGATACTGAAAAGGACCCTGACGAAAGCGACTCGAACGACTAACGCAGGTTATTTCGACTCCGCGACGTAAACCCCGTCCCAATCTTTGTCCGGCGGCATCGATTCGAAAGCGCTGATCCGCTCGTCATAGAGGTCGTAAAGCGCGTCCAGTTTCCATTCGGCCGGTGCCAATTCGCGGCAACGCGCCACATTGGATCGCGCCGCGTCCCAGCGTTGTGCACGGTAGTCTGAAAGCAAGTCAGATTGTGCCGCGGTGAGGTCCTTGAATTGCGCACTGTCCCGCAAAGCGATATCGCCCAGCAAGGCATGGACTTGCACCGCGGCAGCACGGCCTTTCACGGCGATCAGATCAACCTCCAGTGCCGCGAAATTCGGTGTGGCTGCGCGCGTGCTTTCGCCGATCAGGATATCAACGCCGTAGGTTTTCGATTGCCCTTCCAAGCGTGACGCCAAATTAACATCATCGCCGAGCACGGAATAATCGAAGCGCTGTTCCGACCCCATATTGCCGACGACGCAATTGCCGGTATTCAGACCGACACCGGCTTTTATGGTGACCGGCTTGTTGGCCGCCTGCGCGGCAGCGGCGATTTCCGCGTTCAACGCCTTCAGCGATTCCTGCATCGCCAAAGCTGCTTCGCTCGCGTGTAAAGCGTGCAAGGGATCGTCGAGCGGCGCATTCCAGAACGCCATGATGCAGTCGCCCATATATTTGTCGATCGTGCCGCCCCGGCTCATGATTTCGTCAGTCATCGGCGTCAGGAAGCGATTGATGAGGTTTGTCAGGCCTTCGGGATTGTCACGGAACTGTTCGGAAATCGCCGTGAAACCACGGATATCGCAAAACAGAAAAGTCATTTCACGGCGTTCGCCGCCCAAGGTGAGCCGATCCGGGTTTTCTGCCAATTGCTCGACGACTGCAGGGGCAAGGTAGCGTGCGAACGCGCCGCGGACGGCACTTCGTTCGCGTCTCAATTCGAGCACGAGGAGAAACCGGTCGAGCGCGGCAGCACATAAAAGTGCCGCTGCCGGTACCAGCGGGTCAAGCAGAACTCGGAATTCGGCAAACGCGATCCAGGCCGCCAAGGCAAAGATACCTGAGGTTGCGACCGCGATTGCCCAGGGCGGAAATTTGAGCCAGTTGACGTAAATCGCCAGCAATAACAAAACACCGATGAGGGCTGCGCCGGCTGCCTCGGCTCCTCGTCCCCACGCCGGGCGGGACAAATGGCTGTCGGCGAGAATTTGTTCAACGAACTGGGCGTGCGTTTCCATTCCGGGTACCCAATTGTTCAGCGGCGTTAACCGAAGATCGTTAAGCCCTTCGGCACCAGTCCCCACGATAACAATTGCGTCCTTCAATATTTCGCCTGGCGTTGTTTTTGCCAGGACTTCCGCGGCGGAAATATAGCGATCCTTATTCGATCCGCTGTCGTAGAGCCGCATCTGTCCGTATCGGTCGGTTGGGATGCGCCTGGTGCCCGCGGACACGCTACCCAAGCCGGGCGAGCGGGTTTGCACCGTGATTTTTCCGTTGCCGTCAGCAGCGTGAGCCAAGGCTAACGCCAGCGCGGGTACGGTTCGTTTGCCGACTTTGAACAGCAGTGGCGCGCGGCGGGTAATACCGTCCGGATCAACGCGCGGATCGATGGAGGCATTTGCGGCCGCATGTTTCTGCAACAGGGGGAGAGCGGATACAGCACCAGGGTATCGGGGCAGATAGCGTTGATCCTTGCGTCGTTCGAATTTTACGCGCGGCAGATTTTCAAGCTTGCGGCTGGTGCCTGGTAACGCCCGTTCCTCGACGCTTAACGCCAGAACAACGGGTATTTTTGTCATACTGGCCGCGAGGATCGCATCGTTGTCGGGTTGTGTGGCGAGCGTCACTGCATCGAGCGGTGGCGTGTACCCGGGCACATCCTGCTGCAGCGCTTCGAAAACGCGGCTTAACGAGGTGCGGTCGGGTTCCGCAAAGATGACATCAAAGGCAACTGCTCGCGCGCCATACTCATGCAGCGCGTCGATCAGCCTGGCAATTCGGGCCCGGGGCCAGGGCCATTGCCCGTGTGCCGCCAGGCTGGCTTCGTCGATATCGACAATACGGACCTTGAGGTCCGGCACGTATTCCCGTGGCTTGGCGCGAACCATTTCGTCCCATACCCATTCGCGCAGGAGCAGGATCGACTGCGGTTCATACCAGGCAAAACAGGCGCCGGCGATCGCCAGCGCCGAAACGACACCAAGCCGGATGGCTTTGTTGCGAAGCGCATTTATCCGGCGGTGGAGCGAGTGTCTGAGGGCCTGCGCCGGAGAGGCTGTGTTAGCTGTTTTGCTCATTCAATCAAAGCTGCCGTGCCAATCGTTTAAGGTGATCGATCTTATGGATGCACCGTAACGGGAGCAACAAAGCTTCACGCCGAATGCGTTACAAACGACCGGGCCAGCACCAGATGCATGGCATCGGCGAAATACCTCTGCTAGGGTTCTCTCCAATTGGGAAAAGCATCATCATGTGCGGAGAATCGAAATGAAGAATCAAAGCGACGCGGAAGCAGCCCTGATGGAGAAGGCGCGGGCGGTTCTACCCGGCGGTGGATTCGGTAATCTTGGCTTCGACTTTGTGATCGCCGAAGGCAAGGCCGGTCATATCTGGGACGCGAGCGGCAATGAATATATCGATTATCTGCTGGGATCGGGGCCGATGCTCATTGGGCACGGTCATCCCGATGTGCTGGAAGCCGTCGAGGCACAGATGCCGCGTGGGACGACCTTCTTTGCCAACAACGAGCATGGCATTTTGCTGGCGGAAGAAATCGTCGATGCAATGGCCTGTGCCGACAAGGTACGGTTTCTGAGCAGCGGCTCGGAAGCAACCTTCTATGCCATGCGCGCTATCCGCGCCCATCACAAGCGGGACAAGATCCTGAAGTTCGAAGGTGGGTTCCACGGCATGAACGACTACGCGCTGATGAGTATGGCGCCATCGCGGCCGGGCAACTTCCCGCAGGCGACGCCGGACACACCGGGCATTCCGCAGCGGGTCCGTGACGAAATGCTGATCGCGCCGTTCAATGATATCGAAACCGCGGTCAGTTTGATTCGCGAGCATAAGGACGAGTTGGCGGGTGTGATTGTCGAGCCGTTCCAGCGCTTGATCAAACCGGTACCGGGCTTCCTGGAGGCGCTGCGTGACGTTACCAAAGAATGCGGCATCGCGTTGGTTTTCGACGAAGTCGTCACTGGATTCCGGCTCGCCTATGGCGGCGCGCAGGCCTATTACGGCGTCGTGCCGGATATGTGCGCGCTGGGTAAGGTTATCGGCGGTGGCTTCCCGCTTTCCGCCATCGCCGGCCGCGAAGAATATATGCAGCATTTCGACCGGGCCAAGGTGGCAGAAGACGAATATATGACACAGATCGGTACCTTGAGCGGTAATCCCGTTGCCGCCGCCGCCGGTCTCGCAACGCTAAACGTGCTCAAGCAGCCTGGTGCCTACGATAAGATCCACGCCAATGGCCAGGCGCTGATGGATGGGCTGACCGAACTGTTCGCCAAGACCGGCACACCGGCCAAGGTGGTTGGCGAACCGCCCTTGTTCGACGTCTTCTTTACCGATGCCGAAGTGCGCGACTACCGGACCATGGTCAGCGGCGACCGGGAACGGACGCTGCAGTTCAACCGCCTGATCCGATCACGCGGTGTCTTCAAGGGCGATAGCAAATTCTATATTTCGCTCGCCCACACCGACGAAGACATCACTTTCACGCTCGATGCCTTCGCCAGTGCGTTAGACGAGATGCTGGCGCCTGCGGAGTAGTGCCTCAGCGGGCACGGCGCTGCAGCTGGATACGGTTATAAACGCCTTCGATGTTGAGGGGGCGCCACTCCTTGTAGCGTCCCCAATCCTTGTACGTATCGAGCGTCAGGTTGGTTTTTAGACGGTCCAGCGTTTCACCGGTGCGCAGGCCTTTCAGAACGCCGTTATAAAGGCTGCTCATATAACCCGTGTTGGCGGCGACATCGGCTTTTACACCGAGCGGGCCATGTCCTGGTGCCAGAATATCGAAATCGATGCTTTCCATCTTCCGCAAGGCGTTTATCCAGCCCGGAAAATACGAATCGCTCAACGTCTTATAGGCGACGCGTCTGACGCTCACGATATCGACGGCGAACAGCGTGCGCTCGGCCGGAAAGTTCATGACGATCAGATTGTCGGAGTGGCTGGCGCCGACATGGATCAGCTCAACAGACTTGCCGCCGAGCGATACGGTCATCGTGTCGGAGAAGGTGAGGTCCGGCACCGCCGTCGGGCGGCTTTCGCCAATGATCGTCGCCTTCGCATTTTCATGCGCGATGACCGTGGCGGTGTCGGCAAACACTTCGCCGCCCGAACTATGATCGCTGTGATCGTGACTCAGGATCAGATATTTGATCGGCTGGTCGAAACGCTTCTTGATCTCCGCCTTGAGCCAATTCGCTGCATCCGCATTGATGGGGTCGGTGACGATCACGCCGTCGGGCGTGACCAGAAAAACGGAGAAGTGAAAGTTGTTCTGAAACCGGTAGAGGTCACCCGCAATCTTGGTAATTGCGCGTTTGGGGCCGTTTTGCGCGTGGGCCGTGGACATGAAACCGGCACTCAAAACGACAACCAGCGCAGCGGCAAATAGGCGCATTTTATGGGTCATTGCTTGTTTCTCCCTGCTATTTGATCCGATGATTGCTGAGTAATCTATTTGTGACGGGCGGTTGCGGCTATGCGAATGCCGAAATTGTGAACGGACGCCGAGACGATGCAGGCGCCGCATAAAGGCCAAGGCAAAGCTATGGAAGCGCATACGGGTGGCATGCCGCAGCACGGTCATGGCCTGCCGACCAAACCGCGGATCACCAAAAATCTGGGTGACGGCAAATATCTCGTTGAAGGGATGCGGTTCAGCATGAATGGCTGGTGGGAGATCAAATTCGACATCGACAGCGGCAATCGCAAGGATAGCGTGACGTTTAACCTCGTTCTCAAATAGCAGCACAATGCGCTTTCTAATCTTCGCCGCGGCGTTTTTGGCGGCCGGTTTGGCGATGGCGGCGGAGTGGACGGAGGACGAGTTGCGAACGCTCCGTTCGCTTTGGGTCGAAAGCCTTGAGCCGTTGCCGCCTGATCCCTCAAACAAATATGCAGACGATCCGCGCGCGGCGGCGCTGGGCGAACTGCTGTTCTTTGATCCTCGGCTCAGTTCGAATGGGGCCGTGTCTTGTGCCAGTTGCCATCAGCCGGATCGCGCCTTTACCGATGGCCTGTCACTGGCGAAAGGTGTCGGCACGGCAGGTCGCCATACACCGACACTTCTTGGCGTGGCTTATAGTCCCTGGTTTTTCTGGGACGGCCGAAAAGACAGTCAATGGTCGCAGGCGCTGGGACCGTTGGAAGCTGCCGTTGAGCATGGCGGGACCCGAACCCAGTATGTGAAGCTCATTCTTTCCGACCCCGAGTACCGCCGGACCTATGAGAATATCTTCGGGACGGTGCAGGCGGATTTTGATGTGCAGAGTCTTCCGGACCGTGCCATGCCGGCGGGTGACGTTGAGGCGCGCCGCGCCTGGACTGAAATGCCGGTCGTTGCGAGACAGTTGGTTTTGCGGGTCTTTGCAAATATTGATAAGGCGATTGCCGCCTATGAGCGGCGCCTTATGCCGGAAGCCGGGCGGTTCGACCGCTATGTTGCAGCTAAGGTTCGGGGGGAGAAGAATGCTGGCGCGGGCTTGCTGACACCGGATGAGATCGCGGGACTTCGGCTTTTCATCGGTCGGGGAAATTGCACGCAGTGCCATAATGGGCCGTTGCTGACAAACAATGAATTTCACAATACCGGCCTTTCGAACAATGCCGGGCCGCCGATCGATAGGGACCGGGCGCAGGGCGTCTGTGCGGTGTTTCAGGATGAATTCAATTGCAAAGGGCCTTACAGCGACGCGGCGGCGGATGAATGCGATGAGCTTAATTTCGCCAAGACGGAAGGCGTGGAATTGACCGGGGCCTTCAAGTCGCCAACATTACGCAACGTCGAAGTTACCGCGCCCTATATGCATGATGGCCGCTTCGCGACCTTGAAAGAGGTGATCGATCATTACAACAATGCGCCGCGCACGGCAGTAGGGGACTCCGAATTGGTGCCTTTAATTTTGACCGCGTCGGAAAAAGACCAACTTGAACTGTTTCTCCGGACCTTGAGTTCA
>JAJFJB010000378.1 GCA_021774435.1 Alphaproteobacteria bacterium | reverse complement strand
ATTTCATCCTTGGATTTGAAGTGATAGTAGAAATTGCCGCGCGAAATTTGTACGGCGTCTGCGATGTCCGAAAACGAAGTGTGCTCGTACCCTTGCCGATAGAACAACTGATCGGACGCCTCAAGGATGTGATCGCGTGTCGTCTTGTTTTTCACGAAATCATCTCCTTAGCAAACCACCCGTAAATGCCAGTCTGCACACGCTTTCCCAGCACGATGGTCTTTACGGGGCAGGACTGTGTCTTTAGGACGATTGTCCTAAAGGACTATGTAGGATGATTGTCCTAATAAGTCAAGAGTTCGACGATATTCTGGCGATGCCTGTCTTGGCAGACCGACTTCCGCCGCGTGTGGCGGCCTGCCAGTTTCGCCGTGCCTTGTCAGGTTGTGCACATATCCGCCATATAAATGTCTTGTCCTCGCGCTGGGAACGCGCATGCTCTGAATTTCGCACGACCCTTCTTTAAATCGTTTTGGTTTCGCCCATGCGTCTCGCACTTCGCACTCGCCGCCGCCTTCTTCTAACTGTCGCTTTAATGTTTCTGACGGGCCTCGTCGCGGCGGGAATGGCAATCTACGTTGAGCGTTTCTCCGATAGCCGGGCCGCGCAAGTAACCGATACGCGCGCGTGCGCCGGATGCGATCTCGCGGAAATCCGGCTGTGGTGGGCCGATCTGCGCGGTGCCGATCTTTCCGGTGCCAATCTTGCCGGCGGCCGGCTGTGGTGGGCTGATTTAACAGAAGCCAATCTTGCCGGCGCTGACTTGCACGGTGCAAGCCTATGGTGGTCGACACTCGATCGCATTGATCTAACGGGCACAAATTTGACCGGAGCGCGTATGGGTCGCGCGGCAATAGCGGATGGCAAATTGCGCGGCGCCGTTCTTAAGAACGCGGACCTGATCGGCGCCGTTCTCGACCGGGCCGACCTGCGCGCGGCCGATCTGACCTGGGCCGATTTGCGCCAGTCGATTTCGCGGCAGGCCGACTTTCGCGGCGCCCGATTGGAAGAAGCGAACTTCTATCTTGCGGACCTAACAGGCGCGAATTTTAGCGGTGCCGACCTGACGCGTGCGAGTCTTGTTCAAGGCAACTTCTCGCGGGCCGTTCTCACCGGTGCCAACTTGCGGGAAGCGAATTTAAATAAGGCGGATTTCCAAATGGCGATTCTTCGCGGCGCGCAGTTGATGGAAGCTCAACTTACCAGTGCCAACCTGACCGAAGCCGATTTGAGGGGGGCTGATCTGTCTCGCGCTAATATATGGAAGGCCAATTTGTCGGGCGCGGATTTAACGGACGCGAAATTTACCGGCGCAACCATGAATGAAGTCATACTCGACGGTGCGCGACTTTGCAGAACGCTGTTGCCGGAAGGTCAAGACGACTCCGGTTGCTCGAAACCCGCCCGCTAAAATGAATCTATGGGCGAGCCTACAATATTCGTTCTCGTAATAACGGAGCTTGCGCCACGCGAACAACCCGCCCTATAGTTCGATCAGAAAAACAAAAAAATTAGTAGTCATTCTGATTATTCCGGTCAGTAGAGACGTACGGGGGGAAACTGGCTTTATGTCGGCGCAGAGCGAAGAGTCTGCCAGGACCAAGCTGAAGATCGACCAAGTCTCTAAGAACTTTGGCGGTGTGAGGGCTGTCTCTCAGATTAGTCTGGATGTTCCGGAAGGAACGATTTTCTCCATCATCGGGCCGAACGGTGCCGGTAAGACGACCTTGCTGAATATGGTCAGCGGATTTTATGTCCCCGATGAAGGGACAGTGCTGCTCGATGGCGAAGATGTTACGCGGCGTAAGCCGAATGAGCGCGCCAGGCTCGGCATCGCGCGGACCTTTCAAAACATTGCGTTGTTTCAAGGCCTCTCGGTGCTGGAAAACCTGCTGCTGGGCCGGCACGTTCATATGAAATCAGGCGTACTATCGTCGATTTTGTATTGGGGCCCGGCGCAACGCGAGGAAATTCGGCATCGCCGCCGCGTGGAAGAAATTATCGATTTCCTGAAACTCGCCGATTTGCGTGAACAGCAAGCCGGCGAGTTGGCTTACGGATTGCGCAAACGGGTGGAGCTTGGTCGGGCGCTCGCCGTCGATCCGACCCTGCTGCTACTCGATGAACCGATGGCCGGCATGAACCAGGAAGAGAAAGAGGAAATGGTGCGCTATGTCCTCGATGTGAATGAGGAATTCGGCACCACGATTGTCTTGATTGAGCATGACATGGGCGTGGTTATGGATATTTCGGACTATGTCGCCGTGCTCGATCAAGGGCAGAAAATTGCGGAGGGGACGCCGGACGCGGTCCGCGCGGATCCAAAAGTTATCGAAGCGTATCTCGGCGCCGATCACGAATAGGAAACGGGGGACCCATGGCTGAACCTTCGACGATCCCGGGCTATCTGCTGAGGAATGAAAGCGATCCCGATCTCGCTGGACGGCCGGCAATGCGGGAGAAATCTTTCGGGATATGGGAAACCTATGATTGGCGAAGCTATGTCGAGAATGTGAGGGCATTTACCCTCGGTCTCGCCGACCTCGGTTTCGCGACTAACGATAAATTGGTGGTCATCGGCAACAATCGGCCGCGGCTCTATTGGGCGCAGCTGTCCGCGATGTGTCTCGGCGGGCAATCGGTTCCCGTTTATCAGGACGCCATCGCCACGGAGCTTTCCTATGTTTTGGCCCATTCCGAAGCGTCGGTGATCGTGGTCGAAGATCAGGAACAGGTCGATAAGATCCTTTCCATCCGCGACGAACTGCCAAATCTGAAATGGCTGATTTATGATTATCCCCGAGGTCTCGCGGCCTACGACGTGGATATCCTGAAATCCTATGAAGAAGTTCAGGCGCTTGGCCGCGCGTTCGCGGGAAAAACCCCAAGCTTTTTCGAAGACGCTGTCGCCAAGATCGGTGCCGACGATTATGCACTCATTGCCTATACGTCAGGGACGACCGGGCAACCCAAGGGCGTCATTCTGAGCCACGAGAACATGATCGAGACGGCGCGAATATTCATCGCCGCGGAAGATGTGCGTAAGACCGATGACTTTTTATCCTATCTTCCGATGGCCTGGGTCGGCGATGCGCTCTACGGCCTTTGCGTCAGTATTCTGGTCGGGGCGTCGTGCAATTGTCCGGAGGAACCGGAGACGATTCAACGTGACCTGCGCGATCTGGGACCGACTGGGATCGTTGCCGCGCCACGTGTCTGGGAAGGCATTCTGTCGTCGCTGCAGGTTCGGGCCGGAGATTCGACACCGCTGAAGAAGGCGGCGTTCAACTATTTCCGCGGCGTTGCGGATAGGGTTGAGCAAACAAAACTGGAAGGGAAGCCGCTATCGCTCTCCCTCAACATCAAGCATCGGATTGGCGAATTCTTGGTCTATGGCCCGGTTCGCGATCAGCTCGGTCTGCGGCGGGCCCGCTGGTGTTATACCGGCGGCGCGCCGCTTGGACCCGACACGTTCAGGTTCTTCCGTGGGTTCGGTATCAATCTGAAGCAGGTTTATGGCATGACCGAAAGTACCGGTCTCGTTTCGCTTCAGACAAGCGACACGGCCAACCCCGATACGGTGGGCGAACCCTGTGCCGGTATCGACGTCTCGATCTCGAAAGAACGCAGCGAAGTCCTGATCCGTTCGAAAGGAATCTTCAAAGGATACTATAAGCAGGACGATAAGACGCGGGAAGCCATCGATGCGGATGGATGGTTCCATACCGGCGATGCGGGCATGATTGACGAACGCGGCCATCTCGTCATCGTCGATCGCGCCAAGGATGTTGGCAGCCTAAGCGATGGCACCGTGTTTGCGCCTCAGTTCATCGAGCTGAAACTCAAATACAGCCCCTATATCAATGAAGCCGTCGCTTTTGGCGACGGGAAAGCCTTCGTTTCGACGATGATCGCAATCGATCTTGAGGCGGTCGGCAAATGGGCCGAGAAGGACCGGCTGCCTTACACCAATTACATGGATTTGGCCCAGAAGCCGGAAGTTCGCGGGCTGATCGCCGAGGAAATCCGCCAGATCAATCTGAGTTTGCCCGAAGTGCAGAGGATCAAGCGGTTCCTGTTGCTGACCAAGGATCTCGACGCGGACGATAATGAAGTGACTCGGACGCGGAAATTGCGCCGTTCCTTTATTATGGAAAAATACGCGCCGGTGCTTAATGCGTTTTACGGTGGCGACACGGCGGTCGATCTAAAGCTAGACGTAACGTTCGAGGACGGCAGCCGCTCGCAGGTCGACTCGCACCTTGTTATCGAAGAAGCGGCTTAATGGTGGGCGTTGGGAGGCATTATGAGCGGTGAAACGCAATTCTTCATCGAACTGGTATCGAATGGGGTTCTGACCGGCTTGATGTACTCGCTGGTCGCCGTCGGGTTCGTGCTGATTTACAAATCGACGGATGCGATTAATTTCGCCCAAGGCGAGTTCTGCATGATCGCGGCGATAATCATTGCCTCCATGATGACGCTTTATGGTTTTCCGCTCTGGGCCGCGATTGGGTTTTCGCTCGCTTTCATGTTGGTCTTCAACTTAGGGCTGGAGCGGTTTGTACTGCGGCCGATGATTGGTCGTCCGGTGGTCGCCATCATTATGGCGACGATCGGCCTCGCGCTAATTTTTCGCGGCCTCGGACCGCTTGTCTTTGGGGCGGAGACGCGGCCGATTAATTTGCCGATTGAGCAGGCGCCGGTCATCTGGGGCCCGTTCTTCATGTCGCAGATCGATATTCTCGGCGGTGCCATCAGCGTACTCTTCCTCGGCATATTCGGGTGGTTCTTCCTCAAGAGCCGCAAGGGCGTTGCGATGCGCGCGGTCGCCGACAGTCACCAGGTCTCGATGGCGATGGGGATCAATGTGGAGCGCTACTTCGCGTTGGCCTGGATGCTTGCCGGCGTGGTTGCGTTGCTCGGCGGTATGATTTGGGGCAATGCCATCGGTGTCGATACGCAGCTGGCACAGCTCGGCCTAAAGGTGTTTCCGGTTGTCATTCTCGGCGGTCTCGACTCGATTATCGGCTGCGTCGTGGGCGGTCTGATCGTTGGGGTTTGCGAGGCCATCGCGGCGGGCTATCTCGATCCGATCGTCGGCGGCGGTACGAAAGATTTCACGCCCTATGTTCTCATGATCCTGGCGCTGATGTTCCGACCATACGGAATGTTCGGCAAGCCGATCATTGAGCGAATCTGATCGGCGGAGGACGTACGGATGTTCCATCGCGAAAGCGGTTATTACAAGACGACATACAAGGCCGACATGGCATTGTTTCGGCTGCCGGTCGGTAAGTTTGCCGTCGGTGCGATTGCCGTTTTCTTCTTCATTATCTGTCCGATTATTTTGGACGAATACTACCTGTCGATTATCAATATCGCAGCCATTGCCGTAATCGGCGCCCTTGGTCTCAACATCCTCCTCGGCTATACGGGACAGATCTCGATCGGCCATGCCGCCTTCATGTCGGTCGGCGCCTATACGGCGGCAAATATGGCGGTCTCTTTCGGTTGGCCGTTTTGGTTGACGGTGCCGGCGGGCGGCTGCATGGCGGCATTGATCGGCACTATCGTTGGTATGCCGTCGCTCCGGGTGAAGGGGTTGTATCTCGCGATTGCCACGCTCGCGGCGCAATTCATTATCGAATGGGTTCTGAACCACACGCCGGCTATTTCGGGCGGCATTCAGGCATCGATTGAAATGCCACGGCCTGTCTTCTTCGGCCGGACCCTGGAGACTCAGGCCGAACTCTACTTCTTCATTTTGCCGGTTTGCGTGCTCGCGATTGTCGCGACGCTCAATCTGGTCCGCAGCCGGATCGGCCGTGCCTTCATTGCGATCCGCGATCAGGACATCGCCGCAGAAATCATTGGCATCAACGTTTATCGGTACAAGCTCTTGGCGTTCGCCATCTCGTCCTTTTACGCCGGCGTATGCGGTGTGATGTACACCTATTATTTTGGGATCGCGAACTATGAGGCCTTTCAGCTTCCAATTTCGATCGACTATCTTGCAATGTGCATCATCGGTGGCCTTGGTTCGGTTCTTGGGTCGGTCCTCGGCGCGGTCTTCGTCACGTTGTTGCCGATTGCAATCCGCATTTTCATGGAGACCGTTGGTGTCTTTTTCGTCGATGGAGTCTATCTGGCGCAGGTTATCGCCCAGATGCGGCTGGTTCTGTTCGGTGGCCTGATTATCCTGTTCTTGGTCGTCGAACCGGACGGCCTCAATAAAATGTGGCAGAATATTAGAAATTACTTCCGGATCTGGCCGTTCTCCTATTGAGGCGGCGCGGCCCCAGCCAAATGATCCGGGAAAATAAGAATAATAAGAAAAGACGCATGGAAACGAACTATCAGGGAGTTAACGCATGAGACATGTGAGATTAGGCCTGACAGCGGCGGCGTTATTCGCAGCCGCGACATTCCAGGTCAACACCGTGTCCGCAGGCGAGATCGTCGTCGGGATGCAATGCGACCGGACAGGGCCGACGCAGACCGTCGGAACGTTCCTCTGCCCCGGATATCATGACTACGTCAAACTGGTGAATTCGCAAGGCGGGATCAGTGGCCACAAGGTCCGCGTGATCGAAATCGATCATGAATACAAGGTGCCGCCGGGCATGGAAGCCTACCAGCGCTTCAAGAAAGAAGGTGCGGTGATTGTTGCGATCTACGGCACGCCGCACACCCAGGCGCTGACACCGTTGCTGCACGAAGACAAAATTCCAGGCACGAGCCCCGGCTTCGGGTCCGCTGCGGCGGCAAACGGCACGAAGTACCCATACCTGTTCCCCATCGCGGCGACCTACTGGTCGCAAGGTGCGGCTGCGGTTGCTTTTGCCAAGACCAAATTAGGCGGCGTCCTAAAAGGCAAGAAGATCGCCTACATCTATTACGACAACCCAGCGGGCCGCGAGCCCATCCCCGTCCTCCATAAACTGGCCAAAATGGAAGACTTCGAGCTTAAGGAGTTCGCGATTCCGCCGCCTGGTGTCGAGATGAAAGTCCAAGTGCAGGACATCGCGCGCCGCTTCCGGGCGGATTTCGTGATCAACCACACCTTCGGTAAAGCGCCGTCGGTGTCGATCAACGAATTCACCCGCAACGGCTATTCGCTCAACAAGATGGTCGGACTGGTCTGGGCCGCGGGTGAATCCAATATCATGGGTGCCGGAGGCTGGGATAAAGCCCAAGGCTTTAACGTGATGCAGTTTGCCGGTGCCGGCTCCAAGTACAAAGTGCTCGACGATATTCGGGCAATGTACAAGGCAGAAGGCAAAGAGCCGCCAAAGGAGATGGATTCGACCGTTTATTATAACCGCGGCTTACTTGCGGCGGCGGTTCATCTGAAGGCTATCGAAAATGCCGTCAAGGCCAAAGGCGGCAGCGCCGATGTCTCGGGTGCGGAAGTGAAGATTGGCTTTGAGCAGATTGCGAACTTTTCGCTCGGTGGCATTCTTCCGCCGATGAAGATTACCGCCGAAGATCATGAAGGTGGTGGTTGGGTCCGCATCTTTGAAGTTAAAGGCCAAGGTTTCGAACCTGTCACCGAGTGGATGCACGGGTATCGCGACGTGGTTACACAGATGGTCAAGGAAGGCCACTAATCGTTATTCGGACCGGCCCGCAACCCGGGTCGGTCCGGTTTTTTCCTTTTTAAAAGCTTGAGAGCCGACTGTGCTGCAGCTCAACAATATTGAAGTCATTTACGACAACGTGATTCTTGTGTTGCGTGGTGTATCGATTGAGGCACCGCAAGGCGAGATCACGACTGTTCTCGGCGCAAACGGAGCCGGCAAGACGACGATGCTGAAGGCTATCTCCGGCCTGTTGCGGCCGGAACGTGGCGACGTCACGCGGGGTTCCATCGATTTCAATGGCGAACGGATCGACCGGTTGGTACCGCACGAGATCGTTCGGCTCGGCATTGTTCAGGTCTTCGAAGGGCGCCGGGTATTCGAACACCTTACCGCCGAAGAGAACCTGATTGCCGGCGGTCATATCCTGTCGTCGGCGGCCAAACTCAAACAAAACATGGAACTCGTTTACGAGTATTTTCCGAGACTCTCGGAACGGCGTGACATTCAGTCCGGTTACCTGTCGGGTGGGGAACAGCAGATGCTGGCGGTCGGTCGGGCGTTGATGTCGGAACCCAGCTTTGTGTTGCTGGACGAGCCTTCGCTAGGCCTCGCGCCGATGATCGTGCAGGAAATATTTGGGCGGATCCAGCGGCTCCGCGACGAACAGAATGTTTCCTTCTTGCTCGTCGAACAAAACGCCAAATTGGCGCTGGAGATCGCCGATAATGGCTATGTGATCGAGAACGGCGCCATCGTACTCGAGGGCGCCGCATCGCAGTTGCGCGACAATGCCGATATCAAGGAATTCTATTTGGGCATGTCCGGCGAAGACCGGAAAAGTTTCCGTGACGTTAAACATTACCGACGGCGCAAGCGCTGGCTTGCTTGAAGGCCGATCAACTTTTCACAACTGGCCACATTGGCCAATCGTTTAAAGTGTTACTGTGATGAGTTGGAAATTTTGGGACTGTCTGAGTTCGCTTCGCGCCAAGTCTGCACGTTGAGTTTGGCGAAAGGCCGCCGGACGGAGTCAGGCGTGATTCCTGCGCGAAGGGCAGCAAGTACGCCCGCCGCTTCCCAGTAGTTCTCGACGATCGTGAGTTGACCTGGACTCCAGGGCAGTGCGGTCAAATCGTTCGTCAGGAGACCGTTGCCCTCCCGAACCGCGATGACGGGGATGTCTTGCTCCACCGCGGCGAGTGTGGGAAGTCCGATGCAACCATCCGGCTGAACAAGGCACGATATATCGTCGACCGTCATGACATCTTCGCGCTTCATTTGTTCCGGGTCGGTGAGGATCGCGGGACTTTGTTTCAAGCCCTTTAGGACGCATTGAAAAAATGAAGACGAAATAGCCTCCGCCGCCATGCGGGGGTCGACCCGGCCCGGATCTTCAAAAAGGATCTCACGCGATTCCATCATGGGCGCGTGTGCCGATGGGATATCGAGGTAATGGGAAACAGCGTGGGTCAGCATCGCCTCGACGCCGCCCCAGGGATTGACCATGCCGCCATCGCTGGTGAAATACTGATCATGATAGCCGTCGGGTACGGTGATCAGGGACGAGATGGCAACCGCATCGTAATCGTCTTGGGTTTCTGTCAAAAGATTGAAAAGGCGGTCAATGCCGCGTCCTTCGCCGACCGCCCGTCCGGAATCCGCGTAAATGGCGGTGAGCTCGAGCGGTGGGTCCAGTTTGTAGATGCCGGCGCAATTCAGCCCGTAAGTCGCGCGAGTCGCTTCGACGGTGTTCAATGCAAGATTTTCGATCAACGCGTCGGGTTGTTCGTCGATCACGACGAGAATTCGGTTGGCACGGACCGGTTTCAGTCCCGCCGTGCCCATCAGAAGCCGGCAAATGACGCTGCCCTCGACATAGGATGCATTTGCCGGCATTTCGTTGATGTCGCTGGCATTGACGACATTGGGATGCGTAATGAGATGATCGCATCCGGCGGCAAGAAGCTGCGCCGCCGGGGTTGCGTCGCCGGCATGGCCACCGACTTCCGCACCGATGCCCGTCGGCACCAGGAAGATGGCATTAAAATGATCGGTGTTTTCAGCAGGGCGTTTCCTGAATTCGAAAATCGACTTGGGATCTTTATGCTCTGCAGCGTTCGGGTCGGTTAAGCAGCCAATTTCACAGTGATAATGACCGCTATCGATCGTGGTCACGGCGAGACGAATTGGTACTTCTCCGTCGG
Source organism: Alphaproteobacteria bacterium (assembly GCA_021774435.1). Classification (GTDB taxonomy): domain Bacteria; phylum Pseudomonadota; class Alphaproteobacteria; order UBA8366. Next base: position 4,754 of record JAJFJB010000378.1, on the reverse strand, counting down.
TGAGCCGGAAAGAGAGCGCTTTCTCGATATGTCCGATCAGGTCGCGATTGCCGGGCGAAAGAGGAATCGAGACCTGTTTTTCATGCAATTGCAATTTCGGCTACTCCTGACGTTTGGGCGAACGCGTCGAACGTATCTTCCTTAATCATATCCAGCGTTCCGTCGTTGTGACGCGTATAGATCGTTGGCAGGCCCACACCGTTAAAGCGGTGGGCTTTTGACATGGTGTAAGCCCCCATATTGAGAAAGGTCACTCTTGATCCGACGGCCAATGGTGTGTCGAACGTGTATTCTCCAAAGACATCGCCGGCCAGACAGGTGCACCCTGCCAGCAGATAGTCGTGCACACCCCCGTCGACATGGCCGAGTACGTCCGGTTCGAATTGAAATTCGAACACCTCCGCCATGTGATTGACCGTTGTGTCCAGAACGGCGACTTGCATGCCGTCGCTCTCGAAAAGGTCATGCACCGTGGCCTCGATCATGCCGGACCGCCGAACCATCGCGGCGCCGGGCTCGATAAATACCATCAGGCCAAAGGTGTCGCGAAAGATCTCTACGGCACGAAAGAAGTCCGATGTGTTTTCGGCCTGATCGAAGAGGTACCCGCCGCCCATATTTATCCAGGTCAGGCTTTCGAGAAACTCGGGTATCCGATCCTGGAGGCGTCGCGTGGTTGCCAAAAGGCTCGCGAAATCTGTTTCGTCGCAATTGTTGTGAAAGTGCAAGCCATTGATGCCCTGCAACAGAGTGGGATCATTGGAAGCCGTTTCCGCGAGCTTTGAAACAGGCACGCCCAATTTGGAATTCGGTCGGCAGGGGTCGTAGCGTGGGTCTCCGATAAAGGAGAGCTCAGGGTTGACCCTAAGGCCCGCTTGCGTCCGTTGCGGGATTTTAGCGCGCAGCAATGCCCATTGTGACAGGGAGTTCAGCGTCAGGTGATCGAGGCGGCTGCCGATTTCGTCTAGCGTTTCTTCCTTGAGAAGCGGGCTGACGAGGTGAAGCGGCGTCTCGGGGCCGCAGAGTCGGTCGACCAACTTTAGTTCGTATTCGGAACTGCAGCCAAACCCGTCGACATGCTGTGCGATCTTGCGAAGGACCGTTGAAACCGAATTGGCCTTTGGGGAATATAGAAGCTTGCAACCAGCCTCGTCAGCAATCTTGCGGAGCGCCAAAACGTCGCGTTCGAGAAAGCATTCGTCCGTAATGTATGCCGGCGTTTTGATGGGTGTCGTCAACTCACTGCCTCCCCGCGACTTTCTTGTTCGAGATTTTACCGGATTGCTGAAAGGTAAGTCGGCTCTAAAGTTGTACTGACTGCCGGGGAAATTGAAAGTTCAATCCGCTTTGGCGTACATCTTAGGGCACTTCGGTCAGCCTAAAATTATATGCGGGACAAAATTAGCATCTTCCGTGGTGACCAGGCCCAAATCTTCTCGAATACCAATGCCGGCTGCCCCACCCGCGACCATCCAAGAACCGATTACGGGGTATTTTCCATTGAACGCCGGCAAAGAATGAAAGGCCTGCACGACATAGCCTTCACTGCCGTAGGGGCCTTCGCTTCGGTGTTCGGTTTTGCCGTCTTGGACGATTTCCACGTTGGCGCCCCGGCGGGAGAGCAAGGGCTTCCGGACGTACGTGCTTGATAAGGCGTTGGCGGCCGGCTCGCTCTCAAAATAGGCCGGCAGAAAATTTGGATGGCCCTCGAACATCTCCCACAACAGTGCCAGCAAGCCTTTGTTCGACAATACAGCTTTCCAAGGCGGTTCGAAAAAGCGCACGCCGCTGTCCGGCATGAACGCGCCGAACTTCTCTTCCATCAGCCATTCCCAGGGATAAAGTTTGAAGAGCGACGCAATCAAGTGGTCGTCGAGGTCGGTGAAGCGGCCCTTCGCGTCGACGCCAATGTCGGTTATTGACAGGAATTTGGTTTGGACGCCGGCCTCTTTGGCAACGTCTTCGAGATATTCGACCGTTTCGCGGTCGTCCGGCATGTTCTCCTGACAGGCCATATGCAGCGGCCCTTCAAAGTTCAATTTCGCAAACGCTTCCAGAAGAAACTCGTGCAACAGGTTGAATTGGTCCGCGGATTCGGGCACGATTTCGAGATCGACGGCCTGTTCGAACCATTCCCATTGGAACAGTGACGCTTCGTAAAGTGTCGTCGGCGTATCGGCATTGTATTCGAGGAGCTTTGCCGGCCCGGTACCGTCATAGGAAAAATCGAACCGTCCAATGAGATCCTTTTCGCGATTGCGCCAGCTTGTCGCGATAAAATCCCAATAAGGTTCCGGTATTTGAAGCCGGCGAAAAATCGTCTCGTCGGCGGCGGCGCGGTTTAGAACTTCGAAACAGAGGCTTTCGATTTCCTCCGCCGGACTTTCCAAATCGTCTTCAATTTGCCGGAGCGTAAATTGGTAATAGGCGGATTCGTTCCAATAGGGAATGCAGCCGGTGGCGTCCACGGTGTATCCGTGGGCGTCCGCCGACTGCGTAAGGTTGGGCCGTTGAGCCACAGGAACACGGCGCATGGGCCGGACTACGAGATCGCGTGATCAACCGCCCCGTTTCGCCTTGAGCCGCGCCAACACGTCGCCGCCCTTGGCACCGCCATCGACAATTCCGGCCGATTTCAGCTTGTCCTGTAAACTGACCTCTTCCGTCGATTCCGCGAGTTCACTGGCGGCTTCGAACTGCGCTGCGCGTTCGGTTTGCCGGGTCTTCAGTCGTTCGAGGCTATCGACCGCGCTCCGCATGCTGCTGTTGGCACCGGAATGCCGTGCCGCGACAGCGGCTTGCGCGCGCTGTACTTTCTCCGTCGCTTTGACCGTGTCCACCTGCTGCTTGAGACGTTTCAGATTGCCTTCTGTCTGCGCGACGGCCCGGCGCAACTGGGCTTCGCTGTCGGCGTAGGATTTGGCCACGCCCTCTTCGCCGAGCAGTTCTGTTTCGAGCCCGGCGATCTTTTCCGCGATTTCGCCAGCCAAACCTTCATCTCCCTTATCCAAAGCCTGGATTGCGTATCCTTCGTATTCTTCCATGGATGCCTTCAGACTTTCGACTTTCTTGTCCGCCAGCTTGCGCTTGGCAATGATGCCCGTCAGCGCTTCCTTCGACTTGATTAAATCGTTATCGGCATCGCGGATTTCCTGGTCCAGGATGCGCAGCGCCTGGTGGTCTACAATGGCCTCGCCAGCTTCGCTGGCACCGCCACGAACGGCTGTCGCTATCTTTGCCCAAATACTCATATCGTCTTACTCCTCGATCAAATTTCCGTACGTCAACTGAAGCGTCTGAGCCTTCAAGCGACTTTTTTCATATCCGACCTATAGGCCTCCGCGGCTTGCAGGGCGTTGTCGGCCAGAGTTTCGATTTCGAAAATTACCGAGTCCAGGATCGAACCCGCGCTCAATGAACCGAACATCTCGTAATATTCCCGCCCGTCTGGACCGGCACCTATTCCGAATGTCGAGAGGGGAAATAATTTGTGGGTTCTGAGGATCATTTCGTTGAATGACGCGCTGTCATTGACCTCTTCGACAGGCCACAACAAGGTGTCGACAATGATCTGGCTGCCACTGACGCTGATCAGGAGCGGCAGATCGCCAAATTCATTCATTGTGACGAGTATGCCGGGATCGGCACCGTCCACCAATTCGACAGTGAAGTTGCCGTCAGCAGCCGAGCTAGACTGCTGCAGCGCTTCCAAGAGAGATTCCGTGGTCCAAGTGTCGTCTTGGCTCATATTTTCCTCCATACGTGTTTTGGGGATGATCGGGATGATGCCGGCCCGAAGCGCCGTTTCGCAGTCTTTCAAAACTGCCGCGTAGTCGGGTGGTATCCAAATTTCGCGCTTAACGTACCCCTTCTCGCGAAGGCGCTCGCGGTATTTGGATTGGTAATAAGCCGGTTTCCTTGACACCATTGAAAATTCCAATTTCCTATGTTACATGTAATATATAACATGTTATATTTTTGACAAGCGGAAACTGCTTTCTTCCGAGAGTTAGGGCTTTAATCGTGATAATAAAGAGTATGATCGTCGGAAAATCTTTGACGGGGGTGATGGTTTCCCAGTTAAAGGTTATTTATCAAGTAGGTAGTCCGCGTGTATCTCTTTCAAATCCGTCTTGCAAAACGCATTTATGCCAGAATCACGGAGTTGAGCTGGGATACCGTCGGTTTAATGGTGGCCGTTCATTTCTCGGCGTCCTGGATGCTTGTCAGTTGGTTTGGCGGCGAAAAAATAGCCGATCCCAGCATCTTTTGGTATTTTTACGCAACCACGGCAACAACCGTAGGCTACGGCGATTACTCTCCCGTGACCGAAGCCGGTCGGCTCATTACCATCTTGTGGATCATGCCCGGCGGCATCGCCCTGTTTACGACCGTCATTGCCAAGGTAGTGCAGCGAATCTCCACGACATGGAGGAAAAGAATGCGCGGATTAGCGAGTTACGAAAATCTGAGCGGCCATATCGTTATTCTCGGCTGGCATGGGTCTAGGACCCAGCGAATGATCGATCACATCCGGGGCGATACCAGTCAACGGGACCGCGACATCGTTTTATGCGCGGCCGCCGATATCGAAAACCCGATGCCTGATCAGGTACGCTTTGTTCGTGCCGCCGCGCTGAATTCTCCTGACCTTTTGCGCCGCGCCGCGATTGGACAGGCGGCGTACATCATTGTCTTAGGCCACAATGATGACGAAACCCTGGGTGCGGCACTGGGCGCGGCGGCAATCAGCA
>JAJFJB010000377.1 GCA_021774435.1 Alphaproteobacteria bacterium | reverse complement strand
TCCAGGGGTATGGATGTTTCGGCAGGGCTTATATCGAACAGACCGCGAATGGTTTTCATACGCTTGCTCTGATCGTTTATCGCTGCAGCGAATTCTTTGTATTGTTCTTTGCTGTTGCCCCGGACGCTATGTTGCAGGCTGCCAATGGTGTCGGGTGTCCAATAATGGTCCTCGCCACGCAGCCGGTAGGCGTATTCGCCGCCGGCATCGAGATATTTTTGGTAAACATGCGCGTTGCCGAAGGCCTGCTTGTGCCGCTCGACCGTCTCGAGCGCAATCTGTTCCAGGCCAACGCCTTCGATCGCCGTCTGGGTGCCGAAGAAATACTGATGAACAAAGCTGCTGGAGAGGCCGACAGCGTCGAATATCTGCGCGCCGCAATAGGATTGATAGGTGGAGATGCCCATCTTCGACATCACCTTCAACATGCCTTTGTCGATTGCCTTTATGTAGCGTTTTTCGATTTCGGCTTTGGGCAGATCGGAAGGCAGTTCCGACCGCATATCCTGCAATGTATCGAAGGCCAGATAAGGGTTGATCGCTTCGGCACCATAACCGGCAAGAAGACAGAAATGATGAACCTCACGCGCCTCGCCGGTTTCGACGACAAGCCCTAGCCCGGTGCGGAGTCCTTCGCGGATCAGGTGATGATGTACCGCTGAAGTGCCGAGTAGGGCAGGAATGGCAACGCGCTCCTCGCTGACAGCGCGGTCGCTCAGGACAATGATGTTGAAACCCTCGCGGCAGGCTTCAACGGCCTGTTCGCAAAGACTATCCAACGCACCTTGCATGCCCGGAGCACCGTCTTCAGCCGGATAAGTGAGGTCGAGCGTTACCGTGCGGAACGGGTTGTCCGCGATATTCCCGATTGCGCGGATCTTCTCGAGATCACCATTGGTCAGGATCGGCTGGCGCACCTCAAGGCGCTGATGCGTACCGGAATCTTCGAGCCCGAGCAAATTGGGGCGCGGCCCGATCAGGGATACCAGCGACATCACGAGCTCTTCGCGGATCGGATCGATTGGCGGATTGGTAACTTGCGCGAAGAGTTGTTTGAAATACATGTAAAGCAGTTTCGGTCGGTCCGACAGCGCGGCAAGCGGGGTGTCGGTTCCCATCGAGCCGATTGCTTCCTGACCGGTTGCCGCCATCGGCGCCAGGAGAAGCTTCAGGTCTTCCTGCGTATAGCCGAACGCCTGTTGCCGGTCGAGCAGGCTGGGAGCGTTGGCCGTGGCTTCGCCTTGTGGGACGGCAGGTAAATCCTCCAGAACGATCTGGGTCCGGTTCAGCCATTCCTGATAGGGGCGCATGCCGGCGAGTTCGGCCTTAACCTCGGCATCGTCGATGATGCGGCCTTGCTCTAAATCGATCAGCAGCATCTTACCGGGCTGCAATCGCCATTTTTGAACGATCCGGTCTTCGGCAACCGGCAGCACGCCCATTTCCGAGGCCATGACGACCGTATCATCCTTGGTTACGAGATAACGCGCCGGACGCAAACCGTTTCTGTCGAGCGTGGCACCGATCTGGCGGCCATCGGTAAAGGCGACAGCAGCGGGACCATCCCAGGGCTCCATCAGGGCCGCGTGAAATTCGTAGAAGGCGCGGCGCTCATCATCCATCAACGGATTGCCATGCCAAGCCTCCGGAATGAGCAGCATCATCGCATGGGCGAGGGTATAGCCGCCGCGTAATAACAGTTCGAGAGCATTGTCGAAGCCGGCTGAATCCGATTGCCCTTCGGGGATTAAAGGCCAGACTTTGTCAAGATCGTCACCGAGCGTTTTCGAACGCATCGAATAGCGCCGTGCATTCATCCAGTTGAGATTTCCGCGCAGGGTGTTGATTTCACCGTTATGGCAGATCATCCGGAATGGATGGGCCAATGACCAGGCGGGGAAGGTGTTCGTCGAAAAGCGCTGGTGCACAAGCGCTAGGGCGGAATCGACACTGGGGTCCAAAAGGTCCGGGAAGAACGGGCCGACCTGGCTGGCCAGCACCATGCCCTTATAGACGACCGTCCGTGCAGACAGGGAGGGGATGTAGAAATCGGCAAAACCTTCGCCCAAGGCGTGTATTTCACGGGCAGCCCGTTTGCGGATTACAAACAGTTTGCGTTCCAGCGCGTCAGTATCCGCGGCATTGTCACCACGGGCTATGAAAATCTGGCGAATGAACGGTTCCGTTGCCAAAACGGACTCGCCGAGGTCGCTATTGTCGACCGGCATGTCACGCCAGCCCAGGATAGTCTGCCCTTCATCGGCAATTACTTCGGCAAGAATTCGCTCGCAATCTGCGCGATGACCTACGTTTTGTGGGAGAAACAGCGTGCCGACACCGTAATCTCCGGAAATGGGCAGATCGAACCCAAGCGCGGCACATTCAGCGCGGTAGAAGGTGTCGGGTATCTGCAAGAGGATACCGGCGCCATCGCCTGCCTTGGGATCAGCACCGACTGCCCCCCGGTGGGTTAGGTTGACCAGAAGCTGCAGGCCTTGTTCGACAATTTCGTGGCTTTTCTTACCCTTAATGTTGGCGATGAATCCAATACCGCACGCATCGTGTTCGTTGCGACTGTCATAGAGTCCCTGCGTCTTTGGAAATGCGCTCGGTGCGGTATAGCTATTTTCAGTCATCGCAGTTACTTCCCCCGTACGGCCTTCATCGTCCATTCTTTTGATTTTCGAATTCACCCCTGCGCCAGTCGAGCGGCGCAGAACCCGTTTGGGGTCAGTGCCGATCCGTCCGAACCGCTTTCGCGGCGCAGGATTCCGGTCTGCCGTTTGTCATCTCACGCGACATTTTTCCGCTCAGCATTACGGGGTTTAGAATTCGAGCCCTGCTTTTTATCGAATTTCGTCGGTTAATCCAACCGTGTTGTTGCATCGCGGCAATTTGCCGCTTGGGGTTGGCGCGAATTTAGCCTGCAATCATCGCGGAATAGAGTTGCCAAATTCGCGTAAGAATAGATGTCGCAAAACAATCTCGTACCGATTGATTGGTCCGAGATGAGGCAAACCCGGGTAGCGAAAAGCGGCTCGAAGGTTCCGGCGCGGATTCAAAAAACCGGCAAGCTACCGGTCTTTCAGGCGCCAGCGAAAGTCACAATGAGAGGCCCCTTGCATGCGGGTCTGTGTTCGATTGAAACGCCAATCCGGCCGAACTAACTCCTCGGCGGCAAAATCGACACCGCAGGTCATGAGAGCGCCAATTTCCTGTTCTCCGATAGATCTAAAGTATTCAGCAAATTGGCAACTTGTTATATCGTGGCCAAACTGAGACTCATCATCCTGAACGACTTTGCGCTCAACCGGGAAATCCAGTCCCGATTCAAGCTCTATTCTAGGATGGGAATTAGCGTCAAATCCTCGTCGTTTTCGGTGAGCAACGTAAGCGCCGGCAATCGCCTCTCCCACTATCTGATGTGCCCGTTTCTTGCCAATTTCTTTTTCCAACGCCTTGACGATAGGGATTACGACTTTGGATTGGGTTTTTACAGCTTCAAGGATTTTGTTCGACATGGGAATTCACTCCATTTTTCGCCATACATACTCATAAGTTGGTGCATTTAAGCAAGTTCGGCGCCGTGAATTGCTCTTGTTGCGTGAACTAATCCTTATGTTCTTTTTAAGGCGATAGTAATAATCATTCGCGTATTTAGAATAACTGGTTCTGAATATACTCTTTTTGTTTGTAATTAAGTTACATGCAATTTATAAAGTGTATAAAATTTGATCGTTTCTCTATCGAAGAACCTTTGCGCACTTCTTGTGAAAGGGCTCCTTAGGTTGTTACGGCGGTTTGGGAAGACTATAGCGCGTGGACCGGACCCATCTCACGAACTTACTCGACTCGGGTCGTGCCGTAGCGCTGGACTGCTACGCAATCGGCAAAGAAATTTCCGATGATGATCCGATCGGGCGCTTGTTCGAAACGGACATATTAAACAAATCTGTCATCCTGAAACGATATGAAAAGGTTCTACCCGTATCGGGAAAATCGACGATGTTCGACGCCGATTTTTTGAAGCAATTCGGCGGCGGAGCAAAGAGCGCACCTACGGTAAACGTCAATACCGTGATCTACTTCCCGTATGATTTTGATGATATTTACGGTGGTGGTGAAACAGTTACTTATAACGGGAAACGATTCCTTGACCTGCTAGCACAAAAATTTGCTCAGGGGACGCCTTCGCCGGAACTGTTAGCGCGTTTGAAGAAGGATATGGTGTTTTTAGAACTTCTCGATAGCGTTCCCAGCCTGGACCCGTTTTTGTTCAAATGTAAGGCAGAGCAACTCGGGGTCATAGATGAAATTCATCCCGATTACTTTGCCGTCACGGCGGAGGAATGGGAGGAAATCCAGCTTCCAATCCGCAGCAAAATAGCAAGTCTTGTCAAAAAAGCGCTTGGCGATTCCACGGGTGACGATCAGTTGACCCAAGGTGAATTTGAGATGGCTGACGACCAGACAAAGGCGGAGCGGGATTATATTGAACTTTTCCTGAAGAAAATATGGGAGGCCAAAGATACCGAAGGAATAGAACCGTTTGTCGAAGCGCTAAAAATACAAGCCGATGATGTGCCGAGCGTATTCTTTGCTTGGAAAGCGGTTTGTTATTTCCAGTTCCGGTTTGCGCAAATGACGGAATCGCTACGGACCATGTTTCATTGGATTGGGCATGATGATCTTTGTTTTCCCACGGATTCTCAAAAACTGGCTCAAACACAGCGGAACCGTCTTGTCGAACGTCGCAAGGGTCTGCGGGAAGCTGTGCGTGACGGCTATGTTTCCGCGCACAAAATTCTGAGCGAGTATGAGCACAGCTACAATCAGTTCGTGAACGAAGGCAAACCGCAACTATTTTTGAATTTTCTGGAAAATGCAGAAGACTCCTATTTGCTTCTGGCGAACCACGTTTCCATCGCCACACACAGCGTAAATTTTTGGAAAAATCATATGGCGCTGTATGGCGCCGAACTGCGTCAGGAACAGTTCAGCGAACTGTTTGACGGGCTTCTTGTTCTTTACAGCGTAAATAGGGACTCCTGAAACCCGGCGACTGAACCTTGTTAGTTTCGCGGGTAGCGCGCTGAATAAATGATACCCTCATGTTTGACTGCTCCGGGCTTACGTCCAATAGTAGAAAGAACGAGTGTCGAGGCTGCGAGAACAGCGGCCGCCGGACGGTACAGGCGAGGACAAAGACAGAATGAATTTCGACTTTTCAGAAGAACAATATTTGCTGCGCGATCAGGCCAAGAAGTTTTTGGGTGACCGCTCGGCACCAAGCGTGGTCCGGGCGGTGCTCGAAGATGACGAGACTTCATATGATCAAGGGCTCTGGCAGGAAATGGCCGAACTGGGCTGGGTCGGCACGACAATCCCCGAGGAATATGGCGGTGCCGGTTTGAGCCGCGAAGACCTCTGTGTCATTGCCGAGGAGTTAGGCCGCAGCCTGGCGCCGACGCCGTTTTCATCGTCGGTATATCTGGCGACAGAGGCGCTTTTGATCGCTGGCAGCGAGGCGCAGAAGCAGGAATATCTGCCGGCGCTCGCGGCGGGCGACCGGATCGGCTGCTTTGCGGTGTCGGAAGGCGTCGGAGTTGCGAACGCAGCGTCGATAAAGATGAGCGGTGGCGATGGCACCGTCGATGGCACGAAGGTACCGGTCGCCGATGGTGATATCGCCGACTTTGCCGTCGTTCTGGCACGGACCGGCAGCGGTAACGATCTGTCTCTCTTCATCGTTGACTTGAACGCAGACAGGGTGAGCCGCAAGTCGGTCGAGACCGTCGATCCAACACGTTCTCATGCGGAAATCACATTCGACAATGTCGCGGCCGAGCCGATGGGCGAGGCCG
>JAJFJB010000376.1 GCA_021774435.1 Alphaproteobacteria bacterium | reverse complement strand
TTATCGTTGAAGGCGGCCATCATGGCGGTCCCGCCCATGCGCGTTATGGTTTGCCGGCGAGCGCCACGGTGAAGCAGGTTAATCGGTCGGTTCTAATCCTTCGGGCAGGCCGCCAGTTTGAAGGACCGATATTCGTAACCTTCGACGGTACCGAACAGAGCGGCAAAGCACTGCGGATGGCGGCAGCGCTTGCCCAAAACAGCAATCCGCTGACAGTTTCAATGCCGGATCACGCCGACCGCGAAAATCTGGAGTCCGAAGCACGGTCACTTCTCGGGCCACGGGCTGAGACGGCAAATTTCGAGACCTATTCTGCGAAGACATTGACGGAACTCTGCGCGCATGTCGGCGGTCGCAAGGCGGGGCTTGTCGTCATGGGTACCGACGCCCCCCTGCTCTCGTCCGGTGACGTCGTAGACCTGCTCGAGTCCGTTACCTGCACCATTCTTCTCGTCCGATAAGCGCGGCGTAAATCGGGATACCAAAAGGGAGCATTTGCGCCGCGCCCCACAAATGTTACGAATTGGACAAATCAATTCGAACAAAGGGAGAGGTCACATGCGATATCTACACACAATGGTCCGGGTCACGGATTTGGACGCAACGTTGGATTTTTTCTGCAATCATCTCGGCATGGCCGAAGTCCGTCGGACCGAGAGCGAGAAGGGCCGCTACACCAACCTCTTCCTGTCAGCCAGCGAAGATGTCGACGCGGCCAAAGCCAATAAGGCCCCTGTCCTCGAACTGACGTACAATTGGGACCCCGAGGATTATGCCGGCGGCCGCAACTTCGGCCATCTCGCCTATGAGGTCGATAATATTTATGAGACCTGCCAAAGCCTTATGAATGCTGGCATTACGATCAACCGGCCACCGCGGGACGGCTACATGGCGTTCATCCGGACCCCTGACAACATCTCCATAGAGTTGCTGCAGAAAGGCGAAAGACTGCCGGATCAGGAGCCCTGGGCTTCGATGGAGAATACAGGCGCCTGGTAGAATAGGTTTCGAATTCGCGTTACGCCGTTTCCTGGGACAGCCGCGCAAGCGGTTGCTCCCGGATCGGCCAATGCAGCGCCGTCGCCAGCAGGCCAACACCAACGGACGCGGCCCACATCAAGTCATAGGTCCCCGTCGTATCGTAAATATAACCGCCGAGCCAGGCGCCGGCGAAACTGCCGAACTGGTGGCTCATCATGACGACCCCGAACAGCATCGAGAAGTAGCGCGTCCCGAAGACCTGGGCGACAATACCGCTGGTCAGTGGCACGGTGGCCAGCCACAACAGCCCCATGAAGACACCGAAGATCAGCGCCGTGACATCGTTGATCGGCACGATCAAGACCAGACCCATCAGCACTGCGCGGCCGGTATAAATCCAGCACAAGAGATTCTTCTTGCTGAACCGGTCACCCAGAGCACCGAAAATATAGGCACCGGCAACATTGCACAGTCCAATGAGGCCCAGGGAATAAGCCGCCGCCGTCGACGAAACATCATTGTCGACCAAAAAGGCCGGAAGATGGGTGCCGATAAAGGTAACATGAAACCCGCACACGAAGAATCCGGCGGTCAATAGGACATAGCCGGAATGCGACCGGGCCTCGCCAATGGCGTCGCCCAAAGACTGTTTTGCACCCGCAGTTTCCACCGTTGGGGCTGTGCGCAGGCCGATCGAAATCAGGGGAATCAGCGCAATCCCAATCGCCAGGAAATAGAAGGTTTCCCGCCAGCCAATCATATCCAGCAAAGCCTGCACGCCGGGCACGAAGAAAAACATACCGAGCGAAGACGCCGCGATAATCGTTCCAAAGACCAGGCTGCGACGGTTCTCCGGTACCACCTTGCTGACCGCGCCAAGGACCAGGACTTGGGTCGGGCCGCTCAATCCCAGCCCGACCAGTACGCCAAGGGACACGAATAGATCGAATGACGACACGGCGCTCGCCGCCAACCAGAGGCCCAGCGCATACAGCAAGGCACCCGCAACAATGACCCGGATGGATCCATAACGATCCGCGAGCAGTCCCGCGGCAGGCTGAGAAACACCGTAGATGAGCGCCTGAACGGCGATAACAAGGCCAAATAGCTGGCGGCCAATTTCCAGATCGATCGCGACCGGGCGCAGGAATACGCCGAAGGCTTGCCGCAAGCCACCACCGACCATGACGATGACAACGCCGATCAATACCATGAACCAAGCTTGACGCGACATCAGACCGGCGCCTTCGCAAGCGCAAAAATTACGTAGGTTTTCATTGAGACCCAGGACCGTTATTGCGCTTAAGGATTAGCGACCGGACCGGTGCGCTGTCCAGAATTATTACAATTGGAGATTTCGCGAACGCCACGAATATCTGTCGGAAAGTAGCGAACAGCCCCTGTTGCCGGTATGGTTGCGAGAAGACGTATGGTCCGTCTGTGATGGCGGTCGAAACATTGTTGGCAGCCCAGGATTAGAATCATGAGTGAAACGGAAACATTGCCCGACATCCTCTCCATGCCAGAAGGCAAGATAGAAGGCCCTGCCGCGTGGCGCGCGGCGAACATGGCGAAAGATCTGAGTTGGCAATACATCCTCTCCGATACGGAAATCGAAGAACTCGACGCGGCCATGCGTTCGACCGTCGACCAGGGTATTGAGATCATCGACATCAACCGGTCGAATTTCCCACTACCGACATTTGGCGACCGGCTACGGCAATTGCGCACCGAGATCATGGATGGCCGCGGGTTTACCCAAATCCGGGGGGTGCCGGTTTGGGACTACACAAAGGAGGAGTCCGCCCGGGTTTATTTCGGCATTGGCGCCCATATGGGCACGCCGCGCTCTCAGAATGGAGAAGGCCATGTTCTGGGACATGTCTGCGATCTGGGGCATGATTTCGTAAACGACGCCAATCTTCGGGGTTATCGCGGCGGTGGGCCTTTGCGGTTCCATACCGATTCCGTCGATATCGTCGGGCTGCTGTGTCTGCGCGCGGCGATGGAGGGTGGCGAGAGCACGCTTATCTCTGCCGCCACCATTCACAACGAAATGCTCAAGCAGCGTCCTGACCTGGTCCAGGAATTATACCGCCCGATCCACCGCGACCGGCGCGGCGAAGTGCCCGAGGGCAAAGATCCCTGGTGGATCATGCCGATTTTCCAGTGGTACCAAGGCCGCCTCAACAGCCATTTTTCAGGCCTTTATATCAGATCCGCCGAACGCTTCGCGGACGTGCCGCGCTTTACCACGGCGCAACTCGAGACCTTCGATCTGCTCGAGGAAATCGCGGAAAATCCTGAGAACCATCTGGCGATCGACTTCAAGGCAGGCGATATCCAGTTGTTGAACAATCACGAAATCCTGCACGGCCGCGCCGACTACCGCGATTGGGAAGACCCGGCCCGCCGCCGTTATCTGCTGCGGCTCTGGATCTGCCCGCCAAATGGCAGACCGTTGCCACCGAGCTACGCCGAACGCTACGGCAATATCGACATCGGCAATCGCGGCGGCATCATTTGTCCGGGCACCAAGTTCCAGGCGCCGCTGGACCCGATCTAGGAGTTAGGAATGGTACTAAAAGACAAGGTTGCGCTTGTGACCGGATCCGGTGCCGGTATCGGCGAGGCGATTGCCGTCGCGATGGCGGAAGCCGGCGCGCATGTCGTTTCGGTCGATATCGACGGCGATGCAGCACAGAATGTTGCCGACAAAGCCGGCGCGTATCAGGTCAGAACGCTCGCCATTCAGGCGGACGTCGGCGACGTCGACGACATCAATCGTATGATCGAGGCAACCGTCGCCGAGTTCGGGCGACTGGATACCATCGTCAACAACGCCGGCGTTACCCGCCGCGCCTATATCATGGATTTGACGGAAGAAGACTGGGACCGCATTCACAGGGTCAATGCCAAGGGCGTGTTCTTTTGCCTGCAACGTGCGGCCCAGCAGATGATCGAACAAGGCGGCGGCTGCATTATCAATACAGCCTCCATCGCCGGGCGGGGTTATGCCGGCACGTCGAATGCCGCGTATGCCGCCAGCAAGGGCGCGGTGATTGCCCTCACAAAGACAGCGTCGCAGCAACTCGGGCCGCACAACATCAATGTGAACGCCATCTGTCCCGGCGTGACACGGACCCCGCTCAGCGACCGCAATCTCGTTGTTCGCGCTGAGGAGCAAGGGGTGAGTCTCGAAGAGGCATTGGCGAACCACTTGAAGCCCATCCCGATCGGGCGCGCCAATCAACCGGAGGATATCGCCGCTTTGGCCGTATTCCTGGCCTCGCCGGGCGCGCGAAACATTACCGGGCAAGCCTATAATGTCGACGGCGGGTTGGTGCCCAGCTAAATCGGATTCAAAGGTTTAAGTCAGCCAGCCGGCAAACGGCATCACAAGATTGACCACGGCAAGAGAAATGATCGCCGAAAACGTCAAAAACGTGCCGCCGCGCCGCAGGGTAACGCTGCCTGCCGTGAAGGCGAAGGCGTAGCCATGGCACATTCGACCCGTGATCAACGTGCCGGCAACGGCGATCAACAGATAGGTATTCACCGACTGTAACTCCGCAACGAGTAGCAGTATAACGCCAATCGGCGCATATTCCGCGAAATTGGCCTGGCCCCGTATGGCACGCTGAAGCGGCTCGTTGCCGCCGTCGCCAAGAGAGACATTGGTTTGTTTGCGGATTCCAATAACGCGAAAGCTTAGCACAAGAAAAATCAGCGAGATCGTTCCAGCCGTGATGGCGGTGACGGTGATGTCCATTCGTTTCCCTTCCCGCGACAGAACCGAACAACGAAGTTCTCGCTGCCAAGGTTACCGCATATTCGCTGCAAGCATATGTTTTGCGACCTCGGCCGGCGCGTCCAGTTGGACGTAGTGGCACGCCTCTTCCAGCAAATGCAGCGTCGAATTCGGAAAAATGTCGTGAAACTCACGTGCAACGCCACTGTTCAAATCACGGTCTTGAGCACCGAACAGAACGAGCACCGGCGGCGCAAACCTCTTCATGCGCGGCACATTTGCCGCGCGGCTTGCAATCTCCTGCCGCAGGACTGCATTCAGTCCAAAAAAGGCCGGTCGCATCGCAAAAGAATAGTGGGAAAGAATCTTGAGGTGCTGCTCGCGGATCACCGGATCGCAATAGAATTTGGTTAACTGCTCGGTATGGCCCGATTGCCATATGCCATCGAAAAGACTGGCACCGAACACGGCAACATCCCGTTTGACCCCACTCGACGAAAACAACTCTATGGCGTCGGGTGCGCGGCCAGATTTGGATGGGCTGTAGATTGTGTTCAAAAGTACGATTCCAGCGGTCCGGTCCGGATTGTCCAAAGCCCAATCGATCACCGGAAAACCGGAGGCGTCATGCGCCACGAGAATGACACGATCAAGATTAAAATGATCGATCACCGCTTCCAAGTCGGCACGCAAGCTTGCCGGATCGTAGCGGTGATTTTCGGGTTTATCGGACCGACCCCAGCCTAGAAAATCAAAGGCAATCGTTTGCCGGTCGGCGCCGAGCAGGGGCGACAACCGATCATAGAGGTGCAGGTTGTCCGGGAACCCGTGCAGCAGCAGGAAAGGAGGTTTGCGGGTTCTATCAGAATCACCGAAGGAGCGGGCGTACAGCTTCCAATCGCCGCGCGGCACCTCATGTGCGGTGAAACTGTGCTGTGCGGTGTAGTTCCGGTCATAATCCTCAACCGCATCCCCATAATCCACAACGCCGCACCCCGTAACAGCGGTCGCGATGAGCGCAGCTCCCGCCATGCGCGAGAAATGGTTCGAGGCCATGACGTTCGTCCTTTCCGTCATTACTATTATTTAAATAGTAATTACATAAAAAATAGTTACTTGCAATTATTTTAGACCCGACGCATCTTTAACGCATGACAAAAGGCTATAATCAATTATGTCCCGTTGCCCGAACGCTCGACATCATCGGCGAAAAATGGACTGTCCTGATCCTTCGCGATCTGCTTGTCGATGGTACCCGGCGATTTCAGGATTTTGAGAAATCCATGCCCGGTATCGCGCCCACCACCTTGTCTGCTCGGTTAAAGAGCCTGCAGGCCAACGGCATTATCGAAAGCCGGCTTTACTCGGATCACCCGCCGCGACCGGAATACAGCCTCACCAAGAAGGGCAAAAGCTTGGGTAAAATCGTTGGTGCTATGCGCGATTGGGGGACAAAGCACACCAATACCACGTAGCGTGGCCATGTATGCTTGCCCTTAGGTGTAGTCGCCAGAAAACTTGCTGTGTATGGCGCGGCCGACATGCAGCGGTTCGTATTTGGCGGGGTTACCGGCGTCCTGACAGGTCGGCAGACACTCGATAATCGCATCGTAATCCGGTATCGCAAAATACGGCACGGAGAAGCGCTCCTGCCCCGTGCGATTGACCACGCGATGCATCGTCGAGCAATACCGATCGTTGGTCCAGCGCGCCATGTAATCGCCGATATTGATGACGAAGCTACCGCCGATGGGTGGCACCGTCGTCCAACGGCCGAATTTAGTCTGCACTTCCAGCCCCGGTACGTCCCCTTGCTGCACGATTGTAAACGCCGTCGCATCGGCATGGGGACGGTTGCCGAAGAGCCCGTCCGTTGGCGGCGCCGGCGGATAGTGCAATAACGAAACCTGCGTCAGCGGCTTCCGGTAAAACCGCAAAAAGTAAGATTCTTCGAGATCCAGGGCGAGTGCGAAGGCACGCAACAAATTGGCAGCGATATCATCAACCGCCTCGAAATATTGCAGCAGGGTTTCGCGCCATCCCGGTAAATCTTGCGGCCATTTGTTGGCCTGCTGGATGCGGTTGCCCGCCAGCAAGTCGGGGTCGTCCGGCGGCAATTCACGCTGATACTTGAACGCTTCCATGACATCGGGCGCGGTCGTATCCGGGTAATGGCGGGCGCCAACGGGCTGGTACCCACGGCTTTGTTCCGGCGAAATAAGCAACGCCGGATCCATACGCTGGTCAAGCGGCAGGTCGAAGAATCGCCGCGCGGCATCAAAGATCCCACGCCGGATATCCTCCGACATGCCGTGGTTCGTCAGATAGAAAAAACCGATATCCGTGCAAGCCTTACCAATGGCTTTGGCGACAGCTTGCTTTCCTTGCGCTCCGCCGACGAGAAAGGAGGTAAAGTCAACGACGGGAACCTCTTCCACCGTTCTGCCCTCCTTTCCAATTCGTGACGGCGTTACTCTTCTCCGGAATCCTGTAACACGGACCCGGAACCCATAAGGTCTTCAATCGTGCCCTCATCATAGCCGATTTCGCGCAACAGTTCCGGCCCGTGCTCACCAAACCGTGGCGCGTGCCGGCGAATGCTGTTCGGCGTCTTCGCGTAATTCACCGGTGCTCGCACCAGCAAGGTTTCCCCTTCCGTCGGATGGGTATGCTTTTCGAACATGCCCACTGCTTTAAGATGCTCATCCTCGATCAAATCATCCAGATCGGCAATCGGCATGCAGGGGATCTGCTGCTCTTCACATACCTGAACCCATTCCGCCGTTGTCCGCGCCGGCGTGCATTCACCGACAAACCCGTACAGATCATCGACACTGCCGATGCGGGCGCGATAGGTGGAAAATCGCGGATCTTCCATCAGTTCCGGGCGACCGACTGCCGTGAAGAAATTGAGCCAATGCTTGTCGCTATAGGGCAGCATACAGACAAAACCGTCCTTGGTCGGAAAGGGCCGGCGGGCATTCGTCATCACGCGGGCATAGCCCAATTCACTGATCGGCGGCTCGTAGGCGCAGCCATTGATGTGTTCGACCAGGTTGAAGCTTACCATTGTCTCCAGCATCGGGACTTCGACGAACTGGCCTTCGCCGGTCCGCTCCTTGTGCAGGAGTGCAAACGCAACGGCCTGGCTCATCGTCAGGCCCGTGACCTTGTCGGCAATCGCGGCCGGCACGTATCGCGCGGCGCCATCCTGACGTTTGAACATACTGGCCAGCCCCGAAGACGCCTGGATCGCATCGTCATAGGCTGGTTTCGATTTGTACGGCCCGTCCTGACCGAACCCATAGGCGCCGACATAGATGATATCCGGCTTGATCGCCGCGACGGCGTCGTAATCGAAGCCCAACCCGGCCATTGCCTGCGGCCGCATATTGTGGATGAAGACGTCCGCCGTCGGGATCAGCTTGCGCAATACTTCCTTCGCGGATTCTTCCTTGAGGTTCAAGGCCAGCGACCGCTTGTTGCGGTTGGCGTTGAGGAAGATACCACCCATATTGACGTTCTTCACCGCCCCCATATTGCGAGCGATATCGCCTGTCGGCGGCGCTTCGACCTTGATCACATCCGCGCCGGCATCGGCCAGCGCCTGCGTTCCGTACGGACCAAGCAGTACGGTGGTGATATCGATAATACGAATTCCATCGAGCGGACCTGGCAAGCTTATTCTCCCTCAAACCACGGTTGAATTTTATTGATAGCGGTACACCGGCAAGCCGACGAACCGAAGTGTCTCATTTAATAATAATCGTCGAACTATCTTTGACCAGTCCATTGCGCACCCGATGCCGATTCGGCGCTGTGGAATGCGGCACCGATTTTTTCAATCGCCGCATCCGGCAACGGTCCCTTCGCCACGGCTTCCAGGTTCTTCGCCGCATTCGACGGGTTTGTGGTCCCGACGATTGCCGTCGTCACCCCCGGCTGGGACAAGGTGTATCGGAGCGCAATTTCCGGCCATGCAGCGTCGCTGTCGAAGCCTAGGTCACCTGGTGCGATGCCCATCGCGGCAAAGCGTTCGGCATATGTCGTCGTGTAGTTCGCGTAGAAGCCCGGTTGCTGACCGACCCCCTTCCAGGCTGCATTGGCGACCGGCCGCTTCACGATAATGCCGATATCGCGTGACCGCGCTTCTGGCAGAAGCATCTCGATGTTCAATTGGTCGCAGATATTCACGGACGTTTCGATCACGTCCACCACATCCAGACCGGCCGCGTAGACGGCGGCCTCGTTGTCGCCGGAATAACCGACATGGCGAATTTTCCCGGCGTCGCGCGCCTTCACCAGCGCGTCGACCGCTTCACCCTTTTCCAAGACTTCTTGATCGCAGGAGTGAAGCAGCATGACATCGAGATGGTCGGTTTTGAGGCGCCGCAAGGCCCTGTCGACCGTTTGCCCGATCACCTGTGCCGACCAAGCCTCGCCTTCCAGATCATCGAACGCCTGCCCGCATTTCGATACGAGGGTGTATTCGTCACGCCGGTGACTGACCGCGTTCCCAATCGCTTCCTCGGAACCCGGATAACCGGCTGCGGTGTCGATAAAATTTACGCCGTTTTCGAGCAGGAAATTCAGAATTTCGGTTACTTTTTCCTGTTCGGTTCCCAGGAAACCGACCGGCCCGCCGCCGAATCCAAGCGCTGAAACCGCGATGCCCGTTCGGCCCAATTTTCTATTTTCCATAATCTGTCGTCTCCCTGTAACCGGTGCGTTTCCGCAAATAGCGGTGTCTCAATAACCTCCGAGCCGGGGGCTGTCGATCCCGGCGGGTACATTTTTGTATTTCCTCCGCTTATGCGTCCCAATGATCCCAGTGAATGATATCGTCAATTGGGGGCCGCTTCGCCGGTTTGAAATCCGTGCCTTTCGTGTAGGCAACCGGGAGCAGTGCGATCTGCACCATGTTTTCCGGTATTCCCAGTAGGGCTGAGGCTTCCGCTTCACGAGCCAGGTGCAATGTTGTGAGGCATGAGCCCAGTCCACGAGACCGCAGCGCCAACTGGAAGCTCCAGATCGCGGGAAAGATGGAACCGCCAAGGCCGATCCACGCACGGCGCGGCGCGTCGGCCGGAATATGTCCTGCCTCGATACAGGGAATGACGTGTACCGGCGCGTCCTGAAACCGTTCGGCCAAATACATCGCCGAATCGAAAACCCGCGCATCCTGCGCCGCCCCTCTTTTTTCCGCCGCCTGCTTGGCCTCGCCGAGGTAGGAGTCCGCGCCCTGGCGGTAAAGGTCGGCCAACGCCTGCCGTTTCGCGACGTCGGTAACAACAACCCAGCGCCAGCCCTGCTTGTTGGATCCAGTCGGCGCTTGCTGCGAGAGATCAATACAGTCGCGGATGACCGATTGCTCGACCGGTCTGTCCAGATCGAGACGCTTGCGCACCGCCCGCGTCGTCGACAGCAGTTCATCTGTCATGGCGAGATCGAATGTTGTCACGGCTATTCTCCCAGCGAATTAGACTGAGGGGAATGGTCGCACAAAGAAACGTGCCGCGAAACACGAACGTTCCCTGATCGATCCCTAGAGGTTGACAGAATTCCTATGCACGGCCGGCGCCGAGCCGCTTCCGGCGTAGCGCGCCAAGCCCGACCAGACCAACGCTGAACAGCACCAGTGCGCCCGGTTCGGGAACCGCCGACGCCGCCGTTACATCCGAAACAAAGAGCCCGAAGCTGCCTTCGCTGAGAAAACCGTCCGTGGGCTCAAGCGCCGCGGCGGACATCGTGAATTCACCCGAAACGCCGACAGAGTCGCCAATATCGACAAAAATGTCGAAGACCTCATCGACAATGAGAAAATTGAGGGGAAGAGCCGAACCCGCAGCCGCATCGCGGGAAAAACCTTCGAAAACCATTGATGCCAAAGCTCCGCTGCCGGTTCCCACCGTGCCGATCACGGCGAAGCCTCCCAAATTTAACGTTACCGTAACCGCACCGGAGCCGGCACTGTTATCGATCAGCATCCCGAACGCCGCCGTTACGATGGCTTCCGTCGGACCAGCGCCACTAAGGCCAGCGCCACCGGAAAGGCCGTCGTCAAGATCCGATAAGAAAGCCGCTCTATCCTTGGTTCCCGCAATATCGAACGGTAGCGAGGGCGCTCCGCCGATTACTAGACTACCGGCCAGTACTTCCAACGCGCTCGTTGAAACGCCCAAAACGTCGGCAGTATCGGACACGCTAATATCAGCGGATATCGTCAAGCCCGGCGCCAGCGACGCGATCGTCACTGCCTGCGCGTTGGGCATCGCAACGAGCGCCGTGAGGACGGCAGCCGCGAGGAAACTTGAAAGCTTGGGCATAATCTGGGCCATGTTCGAAACCCCTTGGAACCTGGGCGGATACAATCCACCGCCCCATCGAAACAGCGTTACGTTGAAATGGTATTGGGTTCCTTGGCCTTTTTCATTGACGCAGATCAGCATTTTCCATGCTTCGCCAAACTGCGATTTCCAGCAACCGATTTGTCCATTTGGCGCGTTAGGTGCAAGATGGACAGCCGCCTGCATCAACCATGAAGGGAACCTACAATGGATGCCGCCTTTACCGCTGAAGACGAAATCTTCCGCGACGAAGTTCGGACCTTTTTGCGCGACGCCACGCCGGCCGATCTAAAATACAAGGTCGAGAACGGTATCGAAATGCAGCGCGACGATGTCATCGGCTGGCATAAGATCCTGTACAATAAGGGCTGGGTGGCGCCGAACTGGCCCAAGGAATATGGCGGGCCGGGCTGGACCCTGACACAAAAATATATCTTCGATGAGGAAGTGGGATTTGCGGGCGCGCCGCGCCTCGTCACCTTCGGCCTCAATATGTGCGGGCCGGTGCTGATTGGATTCGGATCCGAAGAACAGCGGAAAAAGTTTCTGCCGCCGATGCTGTCGGCGGAACATGTCTGGTGTCAGGGCTATTCGGAACCGGGATCGGGTTCGGACCTCGCCTCCCTGCAAACGCGCGCGGTGCGCGAAGGCGACGAATGGGTCATCAATGGGACCAAGACCTGGACGACCAAGGCGCATTGGGCCGACTGGTGCTTCATGCTGGTGCGCACATCGAGCGAGGGCAAGAAACAGGAAGGTATTACGTTTGTCCTGGTCGATCTCAAATCGCCCGGCATCGAAATCCGACCGATCATCCTCATGGACGGGTTGCATGAGACCAATATGGTATTCTTCACCGATGTCCGCGTACCCGTCGAAAATACAATCGGTGAAATCGACAAGGGGTGGTCGATTGGCAAGTACCTGCTCGCCCATGAACGCATGTCGGGCGGGTCGCTCGGGACACAAAAGACCCTGCTGCGGCAACTCAAGCAAATTGCAAAGAATGATGAAGTCAGCGGTGGCCGGCCCCTGGCGGAAGATCCGGACTTCGCACGTGAAATCGCCAAAATCGATATCGAAATGCGTACCCTGGAGGCGTTCAATCTCCGCGCCCTCGACAAGCTTTCGAAAGATGGCGAGTTGGGCGGCAAGGCGCTTGGCGTCGAGGCGAATATCTTCAAGATCCGCAACACCGACCTGCATCAGCGATTGACCGAACTCAAAATGAAGGCGATCGGCTATTACGCCAACCCCTACTTGATTTCCGCCCTCAGCCATGGCTGGAACGAGCCTCCCATCGGGGCCGAATACGCCAACGGCATCACACCGTCCTATCTTCATTTCCGGAAGGTCTCGATCTATTCCGGATCGAATGAAATTCAGCGCAATATCATCGCGAAAGCGCAACTGGGATTGTGAGGGCAATTGGTATGCCCTGAATGTTGAATGGAGCATACCATGTTGATTGAAAACAAACTTTTATCTTGCGACAACCGCTCCAACGGCGCACAGTTGCCGCCGCGCGCGCATCACCTATAGGGGAATCAATGGAGGCCGTTATCGAACGGCCACGGCACGACAGCTGGATTATCGGGCTGATCAGTACGGGGCATTTTCTCAGTCATTTCTATTATCTGGCACTGCCGGCGACGTTCCTTTTTCTGAAGGATGAGTTCGGCGTCAGCTATGCCGAGCTCGGCCTCGCCATGACCGCTTACAGCCTGCTCGGCGGCCTGGTGCAGGCACCGGTCGGCTTCCTGGTCGACCATTTTGGCCCGCGCTCGGTTCTGCTGGTCGGACTTGGGGTGAATGCCGTCGCCGTGACGCTAATCGGTTTCGCCGACGCCTATTGGATCTTGCTCGTCCTCGCTGTTATCGCGGGACTGGGCAACAGCGTCTTTCACCCGGCGGACTATTCGATCCTGTCCGGTTCGATCAGCGAAGGCATGCTCGGCCGTGCCTTCTCGATACACACTTTCTCCGGCTTTTTCGGCGGCGCCTGCGCGCCTCTGACGATGCTCGCGATCGCGGAGCTTAGTGATTGGCGGACCGCCTTTATCGCAACCGGCCTTGTCGGCGTCGCGGTTTGGGCGGTCATGCTGTTCCGCAGCAGCATGTTTATGGGCGAAACCGCCAGCACGGAAAAATCCTCACCGAACGGAACGACGGACAAGCGCGGCTTGAGCCTGCTGATGACGGCGCCGGTACTCTTATTTCTCGGGTTCTTCATCTTCTACGGCATGGCAAGCGGCGGCCTCGTCGCCTTTACCGCCAGCAGCCTGATCAATTTGCACGGCATCGGCGTCGATCTGGCGAATACCGCCCTCACGGGCCACCTCTTCGGTGTCGTGGGCGGCATTATGGTTGCCGGGTTCATTGTAGACCGCTTTCCGCGCCACGGTATCACGGCGGCCGGCGCGATGATTTTGGCCACACTGTTCGTCTTAATTCCCTTGATTAACGGACTGCCGGGCGTCGCGCTCGTTGCGATCATGGTCGTCGTCGGTATCGGGCTCGGTGTGGTCCTGCCGCCGCGCGATTTGATGGTGCGCGAAATGACACCGCCCGGTCAGACCGGCAAGGTCTTCGGGTTTGTCTTCGTCGGCTTTGCCGTCGGTTCCGGCCTGACGCCGCTGTTCTTCGGTTGGCTGCTCGATTCAGGCTTGCCGGAGATGGTGTTCGTCATCGCCGCAGCCTTCATGGTGCTTGCACTCTGTTCGATTATCGCCGCCCGCAAGCTGTCCCGGAAGCTCTAGATCAGATCACGGTCTGTTGAAATCGCTTTCGCGATCCAACAATCGTGTGAATCTTATCTTTCTTATTGGAATTAGAGCACACCATCATTAGATGGAACCAAAATTGGATCCATCTAATGATGGTGTGCTCTAAGCCACCTGGTCGACCTGCTCCGCTGTCGGCGCATCGCCGGCCAGGGTCGTGCGCCGCATATCGCGCGGCTCATCGGCGGGAAAGGCGCGGGCCCGGTGCATCGTCTGGCGATTATCCCACATGACCAGATCGCCGACCCGCCATTCATGGGCATAGACGAATTGCCGCTGCGTCGCATGCTCGATCAGGTCGCGCAGGAACAGGCGCGCTTCCGGATCGGGCCATCCGACGATACTGCCCGCATGCGAGGCAAGATAGAGTGATTTCCGTCCCGTAACCGGATGGGTCCGCACCAAGGTCTGCCGGACCGGCGCGAAGCGCCTGCGTTCCTCGTCCGAGAGATCGAAAAAGCCGCTTTGCTGGCGCGAAAAAATTTGCGAGTGCTCACAGACCAGACCCTCGACTTCCGCCTTTGTGTCCTCGTCCAGCGCATCATAGGCCGCCCGCATGTCCGCGAATTCCGTGTTGCCGCCCTTCGACGGCACGGCGAGTGCGTGCAGTAAGGAATACTTCGCCGGTATCTTCTTGAACGAGCTATCGGAGTGCCAGAGCCGGTTACCGATCGCAAACAGCCGCCGGCGGTCGTCCCGCGCCATGGGCTTGTTGTGTTTGTCGAGATTGGACACATCGGCAAACGTATCCGGCAGACGGTAATCGTCCTTCGCGCGAAGGCTTGCTTTCGAGGGCGGTTCGATCGGGCCGAGGCCGAGCGTGAATGCGAGCTGCTGTTCATCTGTGACGTTTTGATCGCGAAATGTCAGCACGGCGTATTGATCCATACCGGCATGAATCGCAGCCGCGTCTTCCACGGACAGCGCTTTAGCCATGTCAAAATCTTGCACTTCACCTGCAAAGCAAGGGCCTACTTGGCGAATTGTGATTGGCATTTCAGCAATCTCCATCGAATGGCAACGGCCAATCTTAGAACGCCAAACACACTTATGAAAACCCGCACGCTGTACACGCCACTAATCACTTAGTGTAGGCTGTGCCGCAAACGTCCTCATCATGAAAGAACCAGCATGTTCGATACATTGATTCCCACGACGCTCGTCGGCAGTTACCCGCAGCCGGCATGGCTGGTCGACAAGGAAAAACTGCTCGGTAGCGGCCCGCCACGCGTGCGTATGCGCGATGTCTGGCGCGTGTCGGAAGAACTGCTCGAGGAAGCGCAGGACGACGCCACCTTAACAGCCCTGCATGATCAGGAGCGTGCCGGCATCGATATCGTCAGCGACGGTGAAATTCGCCGCGAAAGCTATTTCAACCGATTTGCGAATGCCCTCGACGGCCTCGATCTCGACACACCGGGCATCGTGCCAAGCCGCAGTGGAAATCCGACACAGGTGCCCCGTGTCGTCGGCCCGATCCGCCGTTCCAAGCCGGTGCAGGTCCGTGACGTGGAATTCCTGCGCGGTCAAACCGACAAGCCGATAAAAATCACGATCCCCGGGGCCTTCACGATGGCGAAACTTGCCCTGGATGAGCATTATGGCGACCAGGAAGCGCTCATCACGGCCTACGCGGACGCCTTGAACGAAGAAGTTTGCGAATTGAAGTCTGCCGGGGCAGACGTCATTCAGATCGACGAGCCCTATATGCAGGCCAATCCGATCGAAGCGAAACAGTACGGCGTGGCGGCCATAGATCGCGCGCTCGATGGCATCGAGGGTCCCACGGTGGTTCATCTCTGCTTCGGCTACGCCTATGTCGTCAGCGAGAAACCGGAAGGCTATTCCTTCCTACCGGAGCTCGATGCCTGTTGCGCCGATGCAATCTCGATTGAAGCGGCACAGCCCAAGCTTGATCCGGCAATTCTCGCAAAACTACCAAGCAAGAAAATCCTGTTTGGCGTTATCGACCTTGGCACGGAAGAAGTGGAAACTGCCGAAATGGTCGCCGGGCGTTTACGCGGCGCGCTTAAGCACATTCCTGCCGACCGCCTTATCGCCGCACCGGACTGCGGCATGAAATACCTGCCGCGCGACGTTGCCCTCGGAAAATTGAGGGCCATGGCCGAAGGGGCTGCCATCATCCGTAAAGAATTGAATTAAAGGTTTAAAATTATGGGAAGCGAAATCACACTCACGGCCAGCGACGGCGAAACCTTTGCCGCCTATTTGGCCTTACCGAAGGCATCGCCAGCGCCCGGCATCGTCGTCCTGCCGGAAGTCTTCAATACCAACCATCATATCCGGTCCGTTGCCGACGGCTATGCGGAAGAGGGTTTCGTCGCACTCGCGCCCGATGTCTATTGGCGCCAGGAAGCCGGTTGCTACATGCCCTACACCGATGACGGGCGCGCCAAGGCACAAGCGCTGCGCGCGCAAATGGACACCAATCAGTTTGCGAGCGACCTCGGCGATACGGTGGCCGCGCTGAAGGCGGACGACTCCTGCACCGGCAAGGTCGGCGTCATGGGTTTCTGCCTCGGCGGGAAATTCACCTATCTCTCAAGCGTCCGTCACAATATCAATGCGGCCGTCAGCTATTACGGCGTGCAAATTCACGAGCATCTCGACGAAGCCGACAACCTAAAATGCCCGCTGATTATGAACTTCGCCGAAAACGACCCGCATGTCCCAGCCGATACGGTAGAGACGATCCGGGCACGGATGGGCAGTTCCGACAATGTTGAGATCCACATCTATCCCGGCACCGAACACGGCTTCAACCGCTATGGATACGATCCCTACAATGAAGCGCAGGCCGCCATCGCGCGCGACCGCACCCTCGCGCATTTCCGAAAGCATCTCGGCACTTGATCGCCCTCGTAAGAGTTATGCTGGCGGTTCTAATCAGAACCTAGGGATTCAATCGAAAAATACTTTTGTCGGAATATGCCAATACGAAAATATTGGTTCCTTTTGTCCACAGAACCATCAGGATTTCTATAGATTTCATAACAATGCTCGCGTCCCATCTGCACCGACTCGCTGTGAAAACAAAACATATCGTCTCTGATCGAATGGGTTCCGATTATTGGGATTGCTTTGCCGGCGCGGGTCTGTGTCGTTGTCGAAAAATTTCCTTTCCCATCGATTTGCATGGTGTTCTTGAACTTCAAGTAATTCGTAGACCTCCATATCACCGGCTCGCTGAAAAAAAGTTTTTCGAGTTCAATTTTTCGCAAACGTTGCGCAGGGTCCCCCTCAAAGCCGTCAGGGAACTTCGGCATTCCCGCTTTTTCTAAAAGCCCCAGGAAGCGATCCAACATAGCCTCGTCTCTGTAATGGAGCCTTGAAACTCTCATCCAAGCGAGACTCATCCACGACCAGCGCTTCTTCGTGTTTGCCATTTCGGCCTTGGCCTTGTCCATCTCGCCGAGCCCGGCATAGGAGGCAGCCAACGAGATCGTTTCGGTGCCAGGCTTCGAATTCTCGCCCCGATACCGCAAAGCCCAATCGACAGCCTTTCGATAGTCTCCCAGTAAAGTGCGAAGCCCGTAAAATTTTCGAAGCAATTCGCGCGATGGTTTTTCGGCTAGGGTTTCAGCGCGCGCAATATCATCGCGGGCATCGCCAACGCGGCCCAATGTCGCCAAGACACTCGCCCTTGCGATCAGCACGTCAGGATTAGTGGGATGGAGCCTGACGGCTTTTTCCGAAAATTTTAGCGCCCGATCGTTTTGAAGCAAAAAGGTTTGAATACCGATCTTGATCGCGAGCGCATCCGTGTTAGCCGGATCGAGATTGAGAGCGTCGTCGACGGCTTTCAGCGTATACCGTTTGGCTTCAAGCGGATCGATTGCGCCGAACCATGAAAGCCGC
The DNA here is from genome assembly GCA_021774435.1 of Alphaproteobacteria bacterium. Lineage (GTDB taxonomy): Bacteria > Pseudomonadota > Alphaproteobacteria > UBA8366. The sequence continues at coordinate 17,402 of JAJFJB010000376.1, read as the reverse complement.
CAGGCGCGGAACGCTATCCAGGCGAGACCAACATGCGCCTCCAGGAACTGCGAATCGAGCGCGAGCGCCTTGTTGTAGTATCCGAATGCGGGTCCAAGCGTCTTCCAGTGCGGTCTATGGCGCAACTTTTCCGCCTTGAGAAAGTAGTCGTATGCTTGGAGATTATTTGTTGGCGGGCGGGAAAGGACTTCTATCTCTTGCGATGTAAGCGTTACCTTGAGCGCCTTGATGATCTTGCTTGTCACATCATCTTGCAGCCTGAAAACATTGCGGTAAGAACGATCAAAGGTTTCGGCCCAGAGATGCGTCCCGGTCGCGCCATCGATTAGCTGGGCGTTGATCCGAATTTGATCACCGGCTCGTCGGACCGAGCCTTCCAGCAAAAATTTAACGTCAAGGTCATTGGCAATTTTCGGCATATTCACATTCTTGCCCTTGTACGCGAAGGACGATGTGCGCGCGACGACGCTAAGACCGGAAACCTTCGAGAGATCGGAAATCAAGTCGTCGGTCATGCCGTCCGCAAAATATTCCTGATTCTTGTCGTCCGAGAGATTGGCAAACGGCAACACCGCGATAGACGGCTTCGCCGCATTGGTATCTCCGTCACGGAACTGTTTTTGCAATAACCATGTGCCAGCGACGGTCACGGCTGCGATGGCAAGCAAGGCCGCGGCAACTTTTCTCCACGGCGCGCCTGGAGCCGAATTGCTGTCGCTTGCGTTACCGTCAGCTTCATCGGCAACGATGCTAGCGCCGGGTCCCGTAGTAGCCTGCGCAAACGCTTTCCGTTCGCTGTTGCTCTCTTCCGTTTGGTGCTGAATTTCTTCACGCAATGCCGTTGTCGCCGCGTCCGGTGCGACATCGAGTTCACGGCGCAGAACCTCCTCGCAGGTACGGTACTGTTGCAGCGCTGCGTGTCGCTTGCCTGCTACCGTGTAAGCGCGCATGAGCAACCGGTGCGCTTCCTCGTTCAAGGCGTTCATCGCCAAGAGGCGTTGCGCTGCCTCTATCGCACGCTCTGCATCTTTCAACTCCAGTTGCGTTTCGGCATGCGACTGCAGTACTGATTCCATTAACCGGGTATAGGTCTCTCGCTCCTGCATCAGCCATTCTTCAAACCCTTCCTGACGGGTTGAAAATGCTTCGAGCAGCGGCCCAGCGCAAAGCTTCGCCGCCTCCGCCGCATCGCTGTCTGCCAATTGCCGCAGATTGAGCGCGTCAACAGCGATCATTTCGCCGTTCAAACGAACGCTGTCTTTGCCAGCATCGAGTATATCACCGGCTTCGTCGCCCAATGCCTTTCGGAGGCGGAACAGGCACTGGCTTAGATTGCCGCGCGCTTGGTTTTCCTCCTGATCGCCCCACAGTAGAGCGGCGAGCTTACCGCGTGGATGCGTTTGATCAGGATTTAGCGCCAGATAGGCAAGCAACGCCTGGCTTTTCCCAGCCGGTAAATGGACGGGTGAGCCATCGCCGCTTGTAAGCGAGAATTCGCCGAAAAGGTTGAGTTTTAGGACAACTGACATAAAACGAACCGAACCGAGTTGCCATGGCTTTTTCTACGATACGGTTGAATTCGTTTCGCCGTCAATTTGGAAGCAACGGCCAAGATTTCTGAAATCGGCCCAATTCAGGCGATAAAAGACCCTAAAACAAGGCAAAAGTCAGAGTGGCGAGAGAGCGCCGCACCATCATGCTTCCCGTTTCATCAATGCATTTCGGATATCAGATTGGGCGATCAATCATCCGAACTGCTGATGTAAAGAGGTCGAAATTTATCTAAACAGGGGAGTGTCTTCCATGAAACTTCGTGTATTAGCAGCAGCGTGTTTTACAGGGTTATTGGCGTCGCCGGTTATGGCTGCGGACGTTAGCCACTATATTTGCCGTTCGGGCCATGTCGAAAAGGTCGAGAACTCGAAGGAACTGCACATCTACGCGTTCATTGAGAACGGACTCGCCATTGGACAAATTGAGAAAGAGCCATTTCACGCCATGAACTCCCGGTGTGTCGGCCTCGTCGAACGGCGAAAATTGGAAAAGGGCGCCAATATCGGCAATGGCTACTGCAAGTACGCGGACAAGGATGGCGACGGAACCGTCTTGTCATGGAAATTCAAGGGAAAAGATCGTACGTGGCAGTTCATTTCCGGAACCGGAAAATGGCAAGGCATTTCGGGTAGTGGCTTCTATTCTGTTCCCGTGCGCAGCAAATCCATGTTTCCCGGCACATTCCAGAACTGCGTGCATGTATCCGGTAGCTATAAGCTCGCACCTTAAGCGGGGCTATTAATTGATCGAAGGGGGCAGCCGCTGCGAATCTGCGCTTGCCCCCTTTCTCCAATAACGGGGACACAATGGACACAATAGTTAATCTAAACTGAGATAAGTATTGCGCTCCCGAAATTTGTTATCGGTTAGAAAGCAAATTTTTGCCGATTAGCCTCCATTCGACCAAGCCCCTAATATAATCGTGACTTGCCTGTGGCAGGTCTGAAGATGACCTGTCTGCCACCGTAGACCAGCGGCACCTTTTCGGCGACCAAGACCTTGGACGAATTCGGGAGTTAATCGCATGCCAGTGAGCCGTTTAGAAATCATCACTCGCGAACCCTATGAAGACGGCCGTACCTTCGGTGACATCGGCGCCTACGAGCGGATCGAGGCCATCGCCCATTATGCGGTCGATCCCGCGCACACCGCCAATGCGGGCGTGGTGGATCTATCTCTCGCGGAGCGGGATGGAGACGGCCGTGTCAATTTCAGCGGCGATATCACCATTCTACGCCCAACCGATGGCGGCAATCGGGCGCTGCTGTCTCAGGTGCCGAACCGCGGCAAACGCAATATCTCCCGCTTCAACCTGACGACCATGGGGACCGAGGATACGATCGACGTGCCAGCCGGTGACGGGTTCTTGTTTCGGAACGGCTGGACGGTAGCCTGGGCCGGCTGGCAATGGGACGTGCCGCGGACGCCGGAGCGCCTGCGCGTTGGTCTGCACGCACCCCAGGTACCGGTGGCCGCGCGAACGCCGGCGAGCCAAATGCAGTTGCGCCTGCAAATCAACAAAGACAGCGCCAGCCTGGCTGTAACCGACCAGCATGTCGGCGACCTCGGCCGTCACGCGCCAATCCATCCGATCGATCCGAGCGAACCAGGCGCGCGATTGTTGCGCCGAGAAGGCCCCTATGAAGAGCCAACAGAGATCCCGCGCGGTCATTGGCGTTTCGATGATGCGGGGCATGTCCATCTGGAAAACGGTTTCGAGGCCGGGCAGATATATGACCTGCTGTTTACGCCCCGCGATTGCCCGGTCGTGGGGGCCGGTCTGCTGGCGACGCGGGACCTGGCCAGTTTTCTGCGCTACGACGCCGCGGCGCCAACCGCCGGTGATATCGACATGGCGATTGCCGAGGGTCAGTCACAGTGCGGCCGTTTTCTGCGCACTTATCTCCATCTCGGTCTGAACCAGGATCAGGCCGGCCGGCAGGTATTCGACGGTATCCTGGCCCATATCGCCGGCGGCCGGCGCGGCGAGTTCAATCACCGCTATGGCCAACCGTCGGTGCAGCCAACACCCTCTTTCGGGCACCTATTTCCTTTTGCCGATTTGCCGCAGACCGACCCTGTTAGCGGCGCGCGCAGCGGCTTGCTGGACCGACAGGACGCCAAGGGCGGCATGCCGAAGATCTTCTATACGGATACGTCATCGGAATATTGGCGCGGCGACGCCGGGTTGAGCCATGGCGATCTCGCCACGGGCGGCGATGCCGTGCTGCCCGACAATGTCCGGCGCTATCTGTTTTCGTCGACACAGCACGGCGTCGGTGCAGCCGCTTTGGCAGAACGTACCCTGTTCGGCAGCCACGGCCAGAACAACATCAACATGATCGACTATAGCCCGCTGTACCGCGCTGCCCTTACCAATCTGTTGGCCTGGCTGCGCGACGACGCGAAGCCGCCCGAAAACGCCTATCCCACAGTTGCGGCCGGTTCTCGGCAAACCAGGGCGGAGGTCGCGCAAGCGCTATCGGCGATACCGGGCCTGGCATTGCCCGATGGCGAGGTCATGACCTGGGTCTATCCGTTGGAATTGGGTCCCGATTCTGAACGAGGCATCGGTGCCATGCCGCCCGGGATCGGGGCGGAGCCCTATCCGGATTGGGTTGCGGCGGTTAACGACGACGGCAACGAAGCCGCCGGCGTCGCCATGCCGGATATTTCAGTGCCGGTGGCCAGCCATACCGGCTTCAACCCCCGCCATGAGGACACCGGCGGTGCCGGGCAGCTGCTGGAATATATCGGCTCTTCCCTGCCCCTTGCCAAAGATGCGGCAGCGCGCCAGGCGGCAGGCGATCCTCGGCCGTCGATCGCCGAGCGTTATGCCGATCGCGACGACTACCTGGCCCAGGTGCGTCAGGCGGCGGAGGCCCTCGTCGATCAAGGCTATGTGCTGGCCGAAGATATCGACCTATGTCTCGGCATCGCCGCGGCGCGTTACGACACCTGCATGGCCTAGCAGGCGCGCTTGGGACGATCGTCGGTCGAGGCTACTGCTGCGAACCGTGTCGGCCCGACTTTCGCGGAGGCTTCTGCCAGCCGCGTCGCGGGAATGCCGCGTAAATTCGCCAGGAGCCAGTCGAGGTCCTCGGCGATATTGCCGCGTCCCTTCAAGCGCCGTGCGGGCGCGGGAAACAGCCTGCCCGCTTCCAGGCGGCCGAGAACAAACCGGAAGGCATAATTCGGCGTCAGACCCATCCGCAGATCGGCAAGAATGACCTCACCATCCCGCACCATGAGCCGGTAGAAGCCGCGGCTAAACCGGACCACCTTCGCTATGCGCGTGTCTTCGGCGGAACATGCTTCGAGCTGCGGATCGCGGTCGTAGGCATACAGGGTCGCACGCTCCGTGCCGCCGAACACCGGGATATAAAGATTGTAGTTCCGGTCGCCATCGACGGCGATCACACGCCAGAGCGCGGTATTGAAGGGCGTGGGCGTCGCGATCAGCCGGTCCGGCGTAATGTTCTTTCCGGCCAACAGCGCAACCGCTCTGCTCCCGATCATCTGCTGCGCAAGCAAGGTCCAGCCCAGATAAGCGACGGTAAGCCCAAGGCAAACGGTAAGCGCCTTGCAGTACCGCGGTGTCCAGCCTCTCAGGCAGAATGCCCAGACCATCGCCACGAGCAGCGGCAGGGTATAGAGCGGATCGATAATGAATATGGAACCCATCGATACGGGGTCTGTCCAGAACGGCCAAAACAGACGTGTCCCATAAATCGTGACGGCATCCAGGACAGCATGGGTCGCAAGACAAAGGAAAACCGCAGACCATGCAAAAACCCGTTCCCGGCGCAGGGCGTTGAACAAGAGCCTGACCACCTCCCCAATAATCGGTGTCAACGCGGCGTGCACGAACAGCGAATGGGTCCAGCCCCGATGCTGCACGAAGGCTTCGATGGGGTCTTCGGGCGTCAGAAACACATCCAGATCGGGAAACGTGCCCAGAATGCCGCCGGTGAGCGCCGCGCGCCTCGGCCCGATCTTGCGGCCCAGCACCGCCACGCCGACACAAGCTCCTAAAGCAAATTGAGTTACACTGTCCATGGATCATCAAAGGCGAGAAATGGATACGAGCGCGCGTGTAAACCGAACATGAAACAAGAACCGGTAAGACGCGCAAAACTAGCCAAACCGAGCTTTCATCATCGGTATTGTTTCAGTCGCAATACGCTCAAATATTGCCTCTTGTTCCGGAAGGGCCGGATAATAAAGACCGATATCCGACATCCCGAGTTCGAGCACGCGACTCACCATGTCTTCAAAAGCGGCTTGTGACTCGTAATAGGCAATCCCGCCGCCGCTTCTTCGCGAAGTCGGATCGTACATGTGATACGAACGGATCAGCGATTGGGGCTCTCTCTCAAATTCAGCACAAAGCTGATCGATGCGCGTAACGCGCTGGCGCGTTTCCTCAAGCTGTGTCTCGAAATTGTCGGCGAAGCTCATGCTATTCCAAATATCGGCATGTTGTGCGGTGGTCCTGAGCATCTTGGGGCCCATCGCGGCGACCATGATCGGCGGGCGCGGCTTCTGTATTGGGAGCGGGCTCATCACCGCGCCGTCGATGCGATAGTATGCACCTTCGTAGCTGGTTTCCTCTTGCCTTAGAAGAAGGTCCAGGACCTCCAAATATTCCCCAAGCCGCGCGACACGCTCCTTGTTGCTCCAGTCAGGGATTCCCATCATTCTATAGGAGGGGTCCAAACCCTTGACGCCGATGCCGAGACCGATCTCCAGTCGGCCGTTGGAGATGTGGTCAACGGTCCTGGCCTGATTGGCAAGGGTGGCGGGGTCTCGAAGCGGGATTTGCGCAACCGTGGTAAGCAGCCTGATCCGGCTTGTCGCTTGCGCTATACCCGCGAGCCAGGCCGAAAGCTCGTACCAATGATTTTGTGGGTTGCTCCAATCGACAAAGTGATCCGCAAATCCTGCAAGATCGAACCCAAGTTCTTCCACACGTTTAAAGCGATCGACCAGTTGCGGCCAAGGCAGGTTGGGTAGAACCAGAACATAAAAGCGAAGGGACTGTTTCATACGTCATCCTATCACGGCAGGGTTACGTGATGCCTGTGTCGAGCAAAGGAACTCTCAGCACACAAGAGAAACTCCGCGGACACAATACCTAATTTAGCGCGAGATAAGTATTCCGTCCGCAAAATAGGGAACATTCGGCATGCCGGCTGCGCCGCACTTAACGTTCGTGCAATATCCACCCGCGCCGTTATGTTTTCTCCCTGCCCCGAATCGAACGAAGCGGAAAAGCACCATGAATGAGTTCGTCTACCGCGACTACACACAGGCGGCGCTGGATGCGCAATACAACGCGCGCAGCGCCGTCCCGGCTTTCGACGCTTTCGTGAAGCGTTGGCAATCGGCCAGCGAACAAACGGTCCAGGACCTGCCATGTACGCTCGACGTGCCATACGGTGACGACCCCGTCGAAGTACTGGATATTTTCCATCCGCTTGGCGGCGGCCCGGCGCCGATCTTGATGTTCTTTCACGGCGGCTATTGGCGTGCCGGCGACAAGTCGTGGTTCCGGTTTCTGGCAAAGCCGTTCGTCGAACGCGGTGCGGCGGTCGTGGTGCCGAAATACGGTCTATGCCCCGCCTTCACGATGGACGCATTGGTCGATCAGTGCCGCCGCGCCGTGACGTGGACCTTTCGCAATGCCGACGCGCATGGCGGCGACTCTGCCCGCCTTTTCGTATCAGGACATTCCGCGGGCGGCCATATCGCGGGGATGATGTTGGCGACGGACTGGGCCACCGCCTACGGTTTGCCGGCGAACGCGATCAAGGGCGCGACGGGCATCAGTGGCCTCTACGACCTGGAACCGATCCGTCTGTCCCAAGTAAATGGGCCGCTTCAGCTATCGGCGGAAGACGCCCTCCGGAACAGCCCCGCGCAACAGCCGCTGCCCACCGTGCCGCCCCCCGCCATCCTCGCTTTCGGCAGCCTTGAGAGCGACGAGTACGGACGGCAGACGGCGGCGTACGCCGACGTTTTACGCCATGCAGGACGTGCGCCAGTTTCGTTGGATATCGCGGGTCATCACCACTTTTCGATTCTGGAGGCTTTCGGCAATCCACAGCACCGTTTCGGAGAAGCCGTCCTGGCACAATTGGGGCTGGCCTGATCCGCTCGGTCAAAGGGATCGCGATCGCTTTAGCAGCGCGCATTATGGGGCCCTGTTACTTACCTAAAATCAATTGAGTATTGTCCCCTTTTATTTCAGCGCTATTACACCATGTCCCCTTTAATTTCCGAGAGAATCTTTATGTGGTCAGCTCGCGCCCTTCATTCTTCTTGATGAGGCTGATTTTCGACGAGATCGTATGCGCGACGCAGGTCCGGTCGGAAGGCTCGTCGCCATGCTTCCATGCCGAGGAGCAGTGACGTTGTGCCGCCGAGCAGGAAGCCCATTTCGGAAACTTCGAATAGTTCCTCCTTCGTCGCGCCGGCCTTCACCGCCGCAAGCATGTGGGCTTTGATGTGGTCTGGATCCGTCTGGCGGGCGACATGGACCGCAACGTGCACAATCTCCTTGGTCTTCATGTCGAGATGACGATCCTTCAGGTTGGTGAATTCCAGCCATCGCTGGTAGTGCTCCATGTATTCCGGGTCGGCCGCGTTCATGATCTCGTGGACGCCGAGATGAAAACCGCGCGTCTCGTGGGCACGCTGTAGCAATTCCTCATTCTTGTCATCTGGCATTTTCGGCTCCTTCGTTTAGATGCTTTTACCGGATTACCGCCATTTTTGCCTACAGGTACTACCACCGGCCAGCTTCCTTTACGGGACCTTCTTGTCGGCGATTACCTCCTCGGCCAGCGTATCGTCGACTTCACCAAAGCGCTTCAGGATATGCTGTGGAAGTTTTGCATAGGCCTCCCGGAATTTCTCGTTGACCTGGGCGACGCCCCGCGCCGCCAGCGACGCGCCGGTACAGTCTCCATCGACGATGAAAGGCCCGAAGTTCCGAACGTTCAGAACCCACATCGCTTCCGGCAGGCCGAGCTCTTCCTGCCAGTAGACGGCCTCGACGCCGGTCACGCCGCGGCCGTATTTCGCCGCGATGCCGTAGCCGACGGTGGTCAGGAATACAGCACCGTGTTTGGCAAAGACGTCCTCATAGAGGCTCTGATCCATGCCGGCCTTGCCGATGATGGCGCGAATGCCGAAACGTTCCATGTAGTCGCCGACATAGCGCCAGTAGCGGAAGCTGGCGGTCGCCTGGATCGACGATACGCGGTATTCGCCCGGTGCGTCCTCGACTCCGGCGGGGGCTCCATGCATCTGCACATTGCAGCTGTTGGCGATGTCGATCGGCGGCACGGCGCCGTTATTCAGCGTATGCTCATAGACCAGCGCGCGGCCGGTGTGGATCTGACCATCGAGGTAGACGAAATCCCCGATCGCCAGATTGCGGGCATCGCTCTCACTCAGCGGAGTCTTCAGTCGGATATCATCGCTCATTGCAGACCTTCCCGCCGCGAATAGCCGGAAAACCAGGCCGGTACGTCGCGGGTCTCCAGGCTGCCGTCGTCATTGACGCGGATGACCGCACGCCGGGCCGCCTGACAGAGTTGATGGATCCCCAGCGGGGTCAGCGCACTGTGCGTGTAGGCGATCTCTACATGGACGTCCGTGGCATAGCCGCCGGTCCCGGGATAGCCCATCGCCCCGAGGCCGAGGCTGTCAACGAGCTCATGCAGTTCGTCCTCCAATTCGGCGACGGCGGGATCGGGATGGCGGTCGCCGACGGGGCGAAGTTGCGCCGCCTGCTTGGCGATGGCGAAGGCCTGGTCCTTGGTGCCGCCGAGCCCGACGCCGATCATCACGGGGGGACAGGTCAGGCCGCGGCGTCCGAATTCGGCAACGGCGTCGAGCAGCCCCTTGCGGACACCATCGATCCCGTCGCCGTCGACCAGCATGCGGAAATCGGAGCCGAAGGCACCGCCCTTGTGCACGGCGGTGATTTCGAACCAATCCACGTCGGGCTCAAAGCGATACTCGATATTCGGTGCGAAGACTCCGACATTGTGGCCCGGGTTCTCACGTGTCAGCGGATGGCAACGGTTTGAGCGCATGGCAAGATCCTGCGTAATCTGCGCCGTTGCCATGCGCGCGGCCCGTTCGAATTCGACGAAGCCATCCGCCAACGCGCATTTGTCGCCGACCACGACATAGAGGCGCGGCACCCCGACATCGGCACAAATCGGCCGCTGGTCTGTTTCGGCGATACCCACATTGTCGAGGATCTCGTGCATCACCCGTTGCGGCAAGGCTTCCGTTTCGCGCTGATGCATGCGCTCAAAGGCCTGGCGGACATCGGTCGGCAGGACCGTCGCCGCCAGCCGATGCGCCTCATAGACGGCATTCTCCAAATTGGATGCGGTTATCATCGCGCTCGCTCCCCTGTAGTTCGGCACCGCGTTACCCTTCCGGTGTCCCGTGCGGCGCCGGCCCACCAGTCTGGTATCGGTGTCCTAGCTTAGTCAATCAGCTCGAATTCAGCCCGCCAGCGGTATCCTCTGCCGACTCGCCCTTGCGTTTGGCAAGGTCGGCCAGTATGCCGCCTGTTGGGGGAACGACAGAAGTGCTTCGGGTACGGCCCGCGAGAACCAAATCTAGCCAACAACGGACTCTCCAGCGGTATCGTGCTAACTTGGCGCCAGGATCAGTTTGCAGAATTTCGGGGAGTCGTTCCCAGATCACCTTCAGTTTAGATCGCGCAAATATCCAAATAAGGGCAAATTTAATCCTGGTTTATTTGGCGCGCTTATCCGTAAGCAAATTACTTCATGATTTATTTTGACCGACAAGGCCGTCGAACTGTGCAGCTAAAAATTAGTACCGGCAGAATGTGATGGCATTTCAAACTGAAACAGTAGACGAATTGTTTGCTCGTTTCGGTAATAACTACCGCGTCCTGGTAACCGTGTCGGGTATGACGGCTTCGTTCGTCATGGTCCTATCCGGCACGATCGTCAATGTCGCAATCCCTGACGTTATGGGTGCTTATGGGGTCGGCCAGTATCAGGCGCAGCTGCTTGCGACTTCCTTCAATGTCGCAATGACAACCTGCCAATTGCTAAACGCTTGGGTTGTCGCCGTACTCGGTCAACGATACGGATACGTCGCCACTTTAATCCTTTTTACAACTGGCAGCATCGTTGCCGGTTTAGCGGATAGCTTTGGCATGCTGGTCGCCGGACGGGTCATGCAAGGCATGGCGACCGGCATCATTCAACCGTTGATCATGGTGACCGTGTTCCAGGTATTTCCTGAGGAACGGCGTGGCTTCGCCTTGGGTATCTATTCCATGGGTCTGGTCTTGGCCATTGCTCTAGGGCCTCCCGTCGGTGGCCTGGCACTCGAGGTTCTGAACTGGCGTTATATTTTCTGGCTGCCGCTTCCGTTACTAATATTCTCTTTGCCCTTCGGAATGGTCTTTATGCCTTCCGTGCGCAAGCAAGGCGGACAGGCGTTTGATTGGGTCGGCTATATCCTCATCGCCGTAACGCTATTTTGTATTATGACGGTGCTGACCGACGGACCGCGAAAGGGCTGGACATCCGACTACATCCTAATCCTGGGCCTGTTGGGCATTTTTTGCGGATTAGGATTTGTTAAAAGCCAGCGCCGCGACAAAGAAACGCTGATAGACATATCATTGTTTCAAAACAAACATTTTGTCATCGTTCTTTTCGTCACATTTTTTTCCGGCATCGGCAATTTCGCCACGACCTACGCCTTCCCGGTTTTCACGCAACTCGTGCAAGGGCTGTCTCCCTTGGATGCGGGGTTTAGTTTACTGCCGGGTATGATGCTGGCCGTCTGCCTGGTGCCCTTTACCGGGCACCTTGCCGACAAATTGGAACCCGGGAAGGCCATGATGTTCGGGCTGTTAACCCTTGGTATCGGAACAATGCCAATGGCCTGGGCGGACGTGAACACACCGTTGTTTATCGTGATGATATACGGCGCGATTGGACGGTTTGGAACAACATTCGTTCAGCCCTTTCTCATGAACACGGCGTTGCGTTCCTTGCCGCGGGAGAAGCTGAACGCCGGCGCCGGCACCGTTAACTTTATTCGCCAAACCGGCGGGTCGCTTGGCACCAATGCTTGGGTCGTTTTCGTTGACCAGCGTACTTTCTATCACAGCGAGGGTTTTGCGCTCACACAAGACTCGTCGAACGCGTCAAGCCGAGAGTTGATATCTGCCGTCACAAGACTTCTCAACGAAGCCGGTGTCGCCGAAGCGATACAGCAGCACGGCGCCCTTCACTATCTCAGTCAGGTAATCTACGCCCAGGGCATTACCCGGGCCTTCCAAGACGGCTTTATGGTATTGGCTATTGCTTACCTAATCGCGGTTATGCCGGCTTGGGTACTGAGCCAGACGCGGGCAAAGTGAGAAAGCGGTAGGTCACTTCTCGTTTGCCAAAGCAGGCATAACCTTTACGTCAAAATAACGGGTTCAAGGCACCGGCCGATCAGTCGCCGAACGCTCAAGAGCGCCATATCCCGTCTCTCTGTTCAAGAAATTGTGGAATGCTGGCGCTGCCTAAACCGCTATCATTCGATTTGTACTGTGCTATCAACCCACCGGTGCGGGCGGTTTGTTGTAGTCGTCATCGCTGACCTTCTCGAACCATTCGGTCCCGGCGCCGCTGTCGGAGGTTTCCGACATCGCGAGATGGATGAAGAGGCGGTCCGACGCCGCACCGTGCCAATGCCGTGTGTTCGGCGGTATGACCGCCGTGTCACCGGGGTGCAGTTCCTGGACCTGCTCGCCCTCAAGCTGAACCCGGCCGATACCGGTCACGCAATACAGCGTCTGGCCGACCGGGTGTGAATGCCAGGCCGTGCGGGCGCCGGGCGTGAAGGAGACGTTCGTCGCCCGCATGCGCGACGGCGCTTCGCCAACAATGACCGGGTCCTGCCAGACCTGCCCCGTAAAATTATCCTCCGGCGCCATTTTGGTCGGCCGGTCGTTTGCACGTTTGATATCCATTTACCTTCTCCCTCTATTGTCAAACGGCTTTGGCATAGGCGCCGCGCGCCGCCTCGACCGTATTCACTTCATCCGATACCGTACTGCGCCGCATATCGCGGCGATGCGCCAAATCTTCGTAGGGCCGCGCGCGATGCATCGTGCAGCGGTTGTCCCAAATAATTAGATCGCCGGTGCGCCATTCATGGCGATAGGTGAATTCCGGCTGCGTCGCATGCGCGATCAATTCTTCAATCAGGCGGCGGCCTTTCTCGACAGGCCAGCCGATGATGTGCGAGGCATGCGCGGCTAGATAGAGCGTTTTCCGTCCCGACCCCGGGTGGACCCGCGTCAGTACCTGCTGGACTGGCGGCAATTCGGCCCGCGCCACTTCGTTGTATCCCGTAAAACCCATCTGTTCCCGCGACCGATAGATGCTGTGTTCGGCAACAAGCCCTTCGATTTCCTGTTTACGGGCGTCCGGCAACGCATCGTAGGCGGCCCGCATATCGGCAAATTCCGTTTCGCCGCCTGACGGCGGCACCTCGTACGCCGACAGCAGAGAGCAGCGCGCTGGAACATGCTTGAACGACGCATCCGTGTGCCAAAGCTGATTGGCCTGACTGTGCAGGCGGCGGTTATCGTCCTCCGCCAGCAGGCGGCCCTCGCTATCGATATTGGATACGTCGGCCAGTTCCCGGCGCAGACGGTTCTTTTCGCCCTCACGATGATAATTCGTCGTCGGAATCAGCGGGCCGAAATGTTTGCTGAACTCAACCTGCTGTTCCTGTGTGACCGGTTGATCCCGGAACAGCAGCACCGAATGTTGATGGAATGCCGTTTCGATGTCACTGACATCCACACCCGAGAGCGGAGTCATGAGATCCACGTCGCCAATCTCAGCCATGAAATGCGGGTGCAACTGCGTTATGGTCACCATCGGCCCAACCTTTCGATCAAACGGATTTGGCTCTTAGGTTAGGATGCGGTGCGCAACCCTGCAATCCCAGCCAAATTCGCCACGCCAAACCGAACTCGTTTAGACCAGTGAATAAGTCTTCTTGTCGGTCAGCATGGCAACCGCTTGATCGACCGTCTGCTGCACGATATCGCCGGCGGGTTGAACGTCCTGGATCAAATCGACTCCCTCACCGGCCCACACCACTTTCGTACCCGAATCGCCACGCTTGCCTGCTTCGGTAAAAGCGGCACGCTCCTTGTCCAAATTTTCGCGCAAATCGGCCTCACGACCTTGCCAGCGTTCCGCCGCTTCAATGCGGACGGCGCGCCCATCAAAGGGCGCCGGCCAATCAGGTCCGCGCAGCATATCGAACACGGACGTTCGAATGGTGTCGTCCCCGCGCGCCGCAACGACACTTGCTTTCATATCCGGCTGCCAGAGCGATTCTTCCGCCGCGCAGAAGCGCGTTCCCATCAAGATACCGCTGGCTCCCAACATCAAGGCTGCAGCAAGCCCACGGCCATCGGCAAGGCCGCCGGCCGCAACGACGGGAATATCGCCGGCGCGGTCGACGATGGCCGGAACGAGTGAGATGGTGCCGCGCACCGTCATTCCATGGCCGCCGGCTTCCTGGCCTTGTGCGACGATCACATCCGCGCCCGAGTCGATGGCGGCAATCGCCTGTTCGAGAGTCTGGATCTGGCAAATGAGCGGCACGCCGGCCCGCTTGATCTCGTCGACATAGGGCGTGTGATCACCAAACGACAAGAACAGCGCCGCCGGTTGGCGTTCGAGCGCAACGGAGACAATTTCCGGTTTGTCTTCGATAGCCCAAGTAATGAAGCCGATCCCGACCCGGCTGTTGCCCGCGCGACCGATCTCTCTTTCCAGAAACGTGCGATCGCCAGGACCGCCACCGATTATACCAAGACCGCCCGCTTCCGTGACAGCGGATGCCATTGCCCCACCGGAATTGCCGCCCATGGGCGCAAGAAGAACAGGGTGCTCGATACCCAGTTTTTTGGTGAGTGCCGTTTCTAGCCTAGGCATATCGATTTCCTCCAAATTAGCACATTGATGGAGCATATTATGGAAAACTAATCTAATAAAATGAATTTATTTTGAAACTTCATCATTTATAATGATTAATTATGATCGATACACGCCACCTCCTCACATTTCGCGCTATCGCCAAGAGCGGCAGCTTCACCCAAGCGGCCGACGAGCTGGGCTGTGTGCAATCCAACGTCACCGCCCGCATTCGAAAACTGGAAGAGCGGTTGGGCGTTACGCTGTTCGAGCGCGACGGCCGCAGCACCAAACTGACGACCGCGGGCAATCGGCTAGAAAGCTATGCCGATCAGATCGTTTCCCTGATCGAAGAAGCGGAAACTGTCGTCGCCGACGCCGACGGTGAACGCGTCGGCCTGCGGTTGGGCGGGTTGGAAAATGCGACGGCGACCCGCCTGCCAGCCCTCATCAAGCGTCTTCACGAACGGTTTCCGGACGCACCGCTTTCCCTGATGACCGGCACGACCGATGAGCTGATCACAGCCGTGCTGGACCGTCAGGTCGACGCCGCCTTCGTCGCGGGGCACGTCGATCATAATGCTTTGGACAGCGTCGAAGCCTTCCGCGAAACGATGGTGCGGGTCAGACCCAAGGGCCAGAATTTGCCCGCTCCACTCATCGCCTTTCGCCAGGGCTGTTCCTACCGGGCGTTGGCCGAGCAATGGCTGCGCAGTGTCGGCGAGGTACCGGTCCCGATTATCGAAATGGGCACCTTGGACGGCATGCTGGGCTGCGTGACCGCCGGTGTCGGCATGGCCGTCGTGCCGCGCATTTCAGCGGAAAACAGCGCGCACCGCGACGGCTTCGAGATCGAAGACCTTCCCGCGCCGTTCGGCGACAGCCGCACGTTCCTTGTCTGGCAACGCAACAAGGCTTTGACAAAACCCTTGAGTCAGCTCATCGATTATGTTTCGGAAGGGAACGCATAGCGTCCTCTTTCTCTCTACGAAGAAAGCACCCGCGACATGAATATCGATGCCATTCCCTCAGGGCTCCAGCCGCCCTGGGACATCAACGTTATTGTCGAAGTGCCGAAAGGCGGCGAACCGGTAAAGTACGAGTTGGACAAGAAGTCCGGCGCCCTTTACGTCGACCGGATCATGCATACCGCCATGCGGTACCCCTGCAATTACGGCTTCGTCCCGCACACGCTCTCGGAAGATGGCGATCCGATCGATGTGCTGGTCGCCAGCGACGTCTCCATGTTCCCCGGTTGCGTAGTGCGCGTGCGCCCCGTCGGCGTCCTGTTCATGACCGATGAGGCTGGCCCCGACGAGAAAATTTTGGCGGTTCCCGTCGACGCTTTGCATCCTTACTACACCGGCGTCAGCAGTTACGAAGACCTGCCCAAGATCCTGCGCGAACAGATTTCTCACTTCTTTCTGCATTACAAGGATCTCGAGCCCAATAAGTGGGTCAAGCTCGACAAATGGGGCGGGCCCAACGATGCCGCGACCCTGATTGAGCAATCGATCGAACGGGCAAAAACGGATCAATAACCAGCGGCAAGCTCACGGGATATCAAAATTTTCTGCACTTCGTTGGTGCCGTCATAGATCTGGAAGACGCGCGCGTCCCGGTAATATTTCTCGACCAGGTAATCGTTTAGGAAGCCGTAGCCGCCATGCACCTGAATGGCGATCGAGCACACCTTTTCCGCCATGGTGGAGGCGAACAGCTTAGCGATCGAGGAGTCCTTGATGCACCGCACGCCGCTGTCTTTCAGCAAGGCCGCGCGATGGCACATGGCGCGCGCCACCTCGATATCGGTCGCCATCTCGGCCAGATGAAAGGCCACGGCCTGATGATCGAAGATCTTCTTGCCGAAGGTCTCCCGCTCCTGCGAATAGGCGAGCGCCGCCTCGAACGCGGCCCGCGCGACACCGATTGCTTGCGCCGCCACGGCGACCCGGCCACTATCCAAACCCGACAGTGCGATTTTCAAGCCTTGGCCTGGTTCCCCCAACATCTCCTCTGAGGGAACTTCGATATCCTCCAGGAGAACCTGACAGGTCTCGTTGGTGCGGTGGCCGAGCTTTTCTTCATGCCGCAGCACCTGATAGCCGGCTTGATCGGTTTCGATGAGGAACGCCGAAATGCCTTTCTTCCCGGCATCGGGATCGGTCACGGCGATAATGCAGGCATAGCCGGACGACTCGCCATTGGTGATGAAGGACTTCGTCCCGTTGATGACATAGCGGTCGCCATGCCGTACCGCGCGGGTCTTGATATTGGCGGCATCGGATCCCGCATGCGGCTCGGTCAGCATCATGCACGCCAGGGCGTCCCCCTTGGCAACCGGCGCCAGAAACTTCTCCTTCTGCTCATGCGTTCCGTAATCCCGGACCTTGAAGCCATAGGAATTGGTGCCATTGATCATGTTGGCGAATCCGGCGTCGCCGGCGGCAATTTCCTCCGTGACCAGCACATAGGACAGGAAATCCGCGCCTGCGCCAGCATACGCCGCCGGCATCGTCACGCCGAACAGGCCGAGCGCGCCAGCCTTGGCCACGACCGCTTTCGGCACCGTCGCCGCGCGATCCCATTCCGCCGCGAAGGGCACGACTTCCTTTTGAATGAAGTCGCGGGTCATGTCGCGGATCGCGACCTGGTCTTCGCTGAATTCGATCATGATATCGCCTGAACTAATTTTGCCACGCCAGATACTGGCCGTAACCGCCGACGCTGTGTAGCCTTAAATCAAATCAGCCATATGTTTTGAAGGACAAGATAATGCAGCCGGGAAAATCAGGTGTATGGGTTTCAACGAACGGGCTTTCGAAAGCGGCGCTGGCC
>JAJFJB010000375.1 GCA_021774435.1 Alphaproteobacteria bacterium | reverse complement strand
AATCCGGGTCGCCCGATGCCCATGCGCTGTCCAGCAAGGATTTTACTGCGCTTAGCCGCGACTATGGACGTATCGGCGGTCTCGATCGGATGGCCACCTTGGTTAAGGCGATCAGAGCCGAGCGGCCTACCAATACAATTTTGCTCGACGGCGGCGATACCTGGCAGGGCTCCTATACATCGCTCAAGACGGCGGGCGCCGACATGGTGACGGCGATGAACGCGCTCGGCGTCGAGGCGATGACCGGGCATTGGGAGTTTACCTACGGTGCCGACCGTGTTCGCGAATTGATCGACAGGCTGGATTTCCCGTTCCTCGCGGGGAATGTGCGCGATACGGCGTGGGAAGAGCCGGTCTTCGACGCGACGACTGTCTTCGAGCGTGCCGGCGTGAAAATCGCGGTCATTGGTCAGGCTTTTCCCTATACTCCGATTGCTAATCCCCGCTATTTGATGCCGGATTGGACGTTCGGCATCCAGGAATCGCTCATTCGAGAACGCGTCGAAACCGCGCGCGCGAAGGGAGCCGACCTCATCGTGCTGCTAAGCCACAATGGATTCGACGTCGACCGTAAACTCGCGTCCCGCGTCGAAGGCATCGATGTCATCTTGACCGGGCATACCCATGATGCGCTGCCGCGTCCAGTCCTGGTGGGCAAGACTCTGCTGATCGCTTCGGGATCGCACGGCAAATTTTTGTCGCGGCTGGATATCGAGGTCAAAGATCGCCGCATAGCCGATTTCCGGTATCGCCTAATTCCGGTTTTCGCCGATGCGATTACACCCGATCCGGAGATGGCTGGTGTGATCAAAAAACTGCGAGCGCCGCACGAAGCAGCGCTGAAACGTGTCCTCGGTCAGACTGAATCACTGCTTTACCGGCGCGGGAACTTTAACGGGACCTTCGATGATTTGATCTGCCAGGCGCTGATCGAAGAACGCGATGCGCAAATCGCGCTGTCACCGGGCTTCCGTTGGGGCGTGAGCCTGCTGCCAGGCCAGGAAATTCGTGCGGAAGATCTCTATAGCCAGACCGCGATCACCTATGCGAACGCTTATCGCAGCGAATTTACCGGCGAGTTTCTTAAGGTCGTTTTGGAAGATGTCGCCGATAATTTATTCAATCCGGATCCTTATTACCAACAGGGTGGCGATATGGTGCGAACCGGAAACCTGGGCTATGCAATTGATATCTCAAAGCCGATCGGTTCGCGTATTTCCGATATGCATCTTGTCGCCAGCGGCGAGAAAATTGACGCGGCCAAAAAATACATCGTTTCCGGATGGGCGTCGGTCAACGAAGGGACCGAAGGACCGCCGATTTACGATGTCGTGAGCCGTTATATCGAGCGGCATAAATCGATCCGGATCGAGGAGAACCGAAACATCAAGGTAAGCGGCGTCTGATCTGCGCCTTCCAAGGGAAAGCAATCATGGGTGAATTGGACGTATCCTTGCTGGGCGCCGCCGGAGCGGGGTTGTTGAGTTTCTTGTCGCCCTGCGTCCTGCCCCTGGTGCCGCCATATTTATGTTTTCTCGGTGGTGTCAGTCTGGATCAACTGACGGGAGAAACCGCGTCGCGAAGCGGGAGCGTTACCCGCCACGTGCTTGGTTCCGCCGTGTTATTCGTGCTTGGCTTCTCAACGGTTTTCGTCGCGCTAGGCGCCAGCTCTTCGTTTCTGGGCCAATTCGTGATCGAATATTTGGATATCTTTTCCCAGATCGCCGGCGTCATCATCATTGGGTTTGGACTCCATTTCTTGGGCGTCTTTCGTTTCGCCTTTCTGATGCGCGAAGCGCGGTTCCATGTCGAGAGCCGTCCGGCCGGCCTGATTGGCGCCTATGTCGTGGGGCTTGCATTCGCCTTCGGTTGGACGCCATGCGTCGGGCCTGTTCTCGCGGTGATTTTGATGATCGCCGGTGGTGGCGACTCGATTTTATACGGTGCGTCCCTGCTAGGCATGTACAGCCTTGGCATTGGCATTCCGTTTATCTTCGCCGCCTTCGCCGCGGGACCC
Source organism: Alphaproteobacteria bacterium (assembly GCA_021774435.1). Classification (GTDB taxonomy): domain Bacteria; phylum Pseudomonadota; class Alphaproteobacteria; order UBA8366. The sequence goes on along the minus strand of JAJFJB010000375.1, from coordinate 3,884 downwards.
TTTGTCCGCTTCATGCGTCGGTTCGGTGGCGGGGTCCGGAAAGTCGAAATGATTTTGGGTGGATTGCTGGTCGCCACGGGCGTTCTGTTTCTGACAGGCATGATGTCGACGATGGCCTATTGGTTGCTGGAAGCGTTTCCATCGCTAGGCAAAGTTGGTTGACGGTCATGACGATGGGGTAGAAAAGACCGTTACAAACGGTTATGACATCATTTTTATTCAGCAAAATGTGTGTTCAGACTATAATAACGGCTTCGCTGTGTGGAATTTGAGGCTGCACAGACGTTTAGCCGGTAGAAAATTCAGAAAGTGGGTTATCTGCAATGCCTGAAGCTGCGGCGGACCAACAAATGATCGAGAGCGCGCGGGAGGCCACTGGTTTCCTCAAGGCGCTTGCCAATGAAAATCGACTTTTGATTTTGTGCCACCTCGCCGATGGCGAAAAGTCCGTAGGCGCACTCGAAGCGCTGCTCGGGATCCGGCAACCGACGCTTTCGCAGCAGCTTGCTCGGTTACGGACCGAAAACTTCGTTAAAACCCGCCGCGAAGCGAAAACGATTTATTATTCCTTGGCCAGTGAGGAAGTCGTCCTGATCATACAGCTCTTGTACAAACTGTTTTGTGAGAAGGACAGTGGGGCGACGATCACATTGTCGCGCGAAGCACTCGCCGCTGAGTAGACGGAATCTTATAAAGCGTCGCCCAAGCTTATGGGCGCGACGCGTACCTGCTGAATGATTGTGTGAAGTGGTTGCTGCGGCCAAGCGCACGCTGAACGCTTAACAACGCACCGAAGATAAGATACGTTTTTGTGAATGTGTCATCATGACGCTTGGTACTGACGATGTCCATGCGCTTCGCATGTCTGGCGGCGGCGCTATTTGCGCTATCTGCTTCAGCGGCGGCGACGGTGGCGGCCGAGAAGGTCGCCACGATCGGCGTGCTCGCGTTCCGGGGGCCGGAAAACTGCCTGAAACGCTGGTCGCCCACAGCGGCGTATCTGACCCGGACCGTTCCAGGATACCGGTTCAAGATTGTCCCGCTCACACTCCCCGAAATCGCCGAGTCCACGCAACGTGGCGGTATAGATTTCGTCATGACAAACTCGGGCAATTATGTCGTGCTGGAGTCCAAATACGGCATTTCGCGTATAGCGACCCTTCGCGCCCCGAATGCCGTGGCAGCGGGCAACGTTTTCGGTGCCGTGATATTTGCGAAAGCCGACCGCGCCGATTTGACGGCGATCGAGGATCTGAGAGACAAATCTTTGATGGCCGTAAAGCGTATGGGTTTTGGCGGCTTTCAGATGGCCTGGCGCGAAATCAAGGAAGCAGGTGTTGATCCGTTTGACGACCTTTCCAGCCTGAAATTCAGCGGTTTTCCGCAGGATACTGTCGCTTATGCGGTACGGGACGGATTGGTCGACGCTGGAACCTTCCGTACCGGCTCGCTCGAATTGCTCGCTGCTGAGGGCAAGATCGCACTCTCGGACTTTCGCATTCTAAACGCCAAGTCCCATCCTGGGTTCCCTTATCGAGTCAGCACCCGGCTTTACCCAGAGTGGCCATTCGCGCGCCTCCGATCGACCGCTCAACAGCTGTCCCAGGATGTCGCGGTGGCATTGCTCCGGATGCCCTCAGATGGCGCCGCGGCGACCTTGGGAAAGTATGGTGGTTGGACGGTGCCGCTCGACTATCAACGTGTGCACGAGCTGTTTCGCGTTCTACGAATTGGTCCCTATGAGTATCTGGGCGACATCACCCTGTCGGACCTGTTTGAGCAGTACGGTCCGTGGATTTTTCTCGTGACCGCATCGCTGGTGCTGGTTGCCGGCTGGGCGTCATGGATCGAGTATTTGGTCGCACGGCGGACCAAAGAACTGTCCAGCGCGAACGCGGAACTGGAGCGTCAAGTCGCGGAACGGCGACGGGCCGAGGATACGGCGCGTCAGCGCCAATCGGAGTTGACGCATATCGCACGCCTCAACACGATGGGGGAAATGGCGTCGGGGTTGGCTCATGAACTCAATCATCCGCTCGCCACAATCAACAATTACATTCAAGGCTGCATCCGCCGGATCAAGCAAGGCACGTACAATCCCGGTGCTATGCTTGATGCATTGGAAAACGCGTCTGATGAGGCCGAGCGGGCGGCGGCTGTTATTCGAAGCATGCGTGAATTCATTCGGAAGGAGGGAACCCGCCGCGAAAACGTAGACATCAACAATATCGTCCGAGACGTTGCCGGACTGCTCGATTTTGAAATCCAATCCAAACGGATTTCCCTACGCTTGGAATTGAATAACGAGGTAACGCCAATTTCCGCCGATAACGTTCAGGTCGAGCAGGTGATCCTCAATTTAGCGCGCAACGCAATAGAAGCGATGGGAGAGACCAAAGGTTGTGACCGGGAACTGCGGATCGGTACAGCACCGCATGTCGATGGGGTGGTGGAGATTACAGTAAGTGACTCCGGTCCGGGCGTGCCCGAAGATCTCTCGAATAAAATATTCGATCCGTTTGTTTCGACGAAATCCAGTGGGCTGGGTATGGGGCTTTCGATAAGCCGGTCGATCGTGGAGTCGCACGGGGGAAGTCTTTGGGTGTCGCCAATCGGGGCTGCCGGTGCCGAATTTCACTTCACGCTTCCGGTTGCGGCATGACGGCGGCCCCGGGTAGCGCAATCGGTAGCGCTGTTCCGACCGTTTTCGTTGTTGACGATAATGCGGCTTTCCGCGAGTCGGTGCGCTGGCTTACCGCATCTGTCGGTCTCGCAGTTGAGCTGTACGAATCTGCGGATTCGTTTTTGGATAGCATAGAACCAGATCGGAGCGGATGCCTTGTCGCCGATGTTCGTATGCCGGGGATCAGCGGGCTCGAGCTTCAGAAAATAATGCGGGACAAGGGAATTGCATTGCCGGTTATCATAATGACGGCCCATGGAGATATAGAAATGGCGGTTCGCGCCATGAAAGAGGGGGCGTTTGATTTCATCCAAAAGCCCTTCAACGATCAAGTCTTCCTTGATTTGGTTCAGCAGGCGATTGGGGAAGGCGTAAAATCAGCGGACGCGCGTCTGCAGCAGGCAACGGTTCGTGCACGATTAGAGCTTTTGACGCCGCGAGAACGAGAGGTGATGGCGATGGTTGCCGAAGGCGCAATCAACAGAACCATCGCCGCAAAACTTGGAATTAGCGAGAAAACCGTGGAATCCCATCGCGCCAAAGTAATGGAAAAAATGGAGGTCAAGTCTTTGGCCGAACTTATAAAACTTACCATTCTTTTGAATGGGTATCAGGGATTACCCGCAGATAAGGAGGGGTAACTCCGTATTTTCCTTTGAGTCTTAACGGTGCAGGCTTCGTCCGCAAAAAAAAGAAATTTTAACACCAACGTTCAATGGTAATGGGAGGCGAAGTCATGCTGAATAAGCTTACAGCCGCGTTTGGCGCGGCGTTCTTGGCGATCACGCTGGTGGTTCCGGCATTGCCGGCCGCCGCCGACTCAGATGTTAGGAAGGTCGCGATCCATGTCGACGAAAACGACAAATTCAAGATGAATTTGGCGCTCAACAATGCGGAAAACGTGACCAAATATTACAAATCTCAAGGCAAGGAAGTTCAAATTCGCATCGTCGCATATGGACCAGGCCTACACATGATGCGCTCGGATACGTCGCCGGTTAAGGCGCGGATCGAGAAAATGGCTCTCGAACTCGACAACATTGCATTCGCGGCTTGCGGTGTCACAAAGGGCAAAATGGAGAAGAAAGCGGGAAAAGCGGTTCCCATCATGACGGAAGCGAAAATGGTTCCGTCCGGTGTCGTTGAACTGATCGAATTGCAAGGTCAGGGCTGGGCCTATGTAAGGCCGTAGCCGACCTTT
>JAJFJB010000374.1 GCA_021774435.1 Alphaproteobacteria bacterium | reverse complement strand
CCGCTTACGTACAAACCTTTCTCCTGCAACCATTAAGCCTATAAAGTCCATCAACAGGCTGCAAGCCCGGGCACATGGCGGATCTTGTAGTGCGATAGGCATGCCGAAATCACCTGTAGAAAAATCTACTACACAGTTTATTTGGCCCAGGCAGCTGGAGTAACGCATCGCCAGCCTTCGGAGTAAGAGAGTTGTCTTCCAGACAGGAACGCAGGGCCTTAAGGGTGACAAGCTTGCTGCGAAGGACCTCGTAGCTCGGCATTAATGTCAACGGCAATCGGTATAGGTCACCTGCGCCTCAGTCAATCCTGCCGCAGCACGCCGACCAGACATTCGAGTATGACCCAAACTAAAACCCAGTACTAACCGCCGGGATAGGTCTCGAACATAGGAAGGATTCGATGCAATAAATCGCGAAGTAGAGAATTTTTATCTCTGTATCTTCACATGAGTTTAGAAAAATTTTCCCAAGTTCACTAATTTGGACTGTTATCATATCGGGTTTCGAAGTTTTGCAGTGAATATATTAGCGTATGGAAAGCTATTCCTACCATTTCTCATTACCACCAAATTAGTTATCTGACTAATTACTCTACTACTAGGTACTAAAGTATTCTGCAGATCTCTTCTTCGCTAAAAATATAGAATTTGTCGAACTCTTCATTTTCATCCTTTACAAACCCTCCTTCGTCACCACCTCATTTTCGCGGAGTAAGTCAAAATTCTTTCAGCAGCATGGGTAAGTTTTTCTCTGAATACTATGGCATTAGCTCGGCAACAGAGTCGCCAGGTTTGATTGAGATCACGAGTTTGATTTGGTTTCTTTTAGTTTGACGCCATTCAATTGATGAGCTAATCGGACCAAAGAGAATTTCCCGTTAGGATAGAAATTTTCTGAGGCCTTTGTTTAGGATGGAGAGCTTAACCTTGCACAAGAATGAATTCGTTCGCGAGGCTTTACGGGTTTGGACCCGATGGGTTAGCCGGCACGCGATTATTACGTTAATGGTCGCCGTCGGTTTGTGCGGGGTGACATTCCTTTACCTTCTGAACAATTTGGCTATCAGCACCAGCACCTCGGGAATGCTATCCCCGGATCTCCCTTTTCAGCAAGACAACAACCGGTTGTCCGAAGCGTTTCCGCAATTTTCGAATAATATTCTCGTCGTCATCGATGCGCAAACTCCCGATATCGCGGATGATGCGGCACAAGCCCTCGCGGCCCGGATGCGCGCCGAGCCGGAATTGTTCGGCAGTGTATTCGACCCAAAGGGGTCTCCGTTTTTTCGTCAAAACGGACTGTTATTTCTCGATATTGATGAACTTGATGAGTTGCATACCGAACTCGCGCAGGCACAGCCATTCCTAGCGACCCTGTGGGCCGATCCTTCGCTAAGCAGCATGTTCGACATGTTGTCTCTCGCCCTTAAGCATTTTTCCGAAGAAGAGGGCAGTGAGGTTTTTGAATTCGAGAAAGTTTTCACCGACATCAGCAATGTCGTAAAAGCCCAACGAGAGAAGCGCTTCCATCATCTGTCGTGGCAAAAATTCATGGGCTTCGACGAAGACGAAGGACCAACGTCGGGCTGGCGGACATTGCTCATTAAGCCCGCCTTGGATTTCGGGTCACTGCAGCCAGCGTCCGACGCAATTGACCGGATTCGTTCCTTGGTTTCGGAACTGAAACTAGATCACCGCGGCGGCGTGCGTGTCCGCCTGACAGGGACAGCGGCGTTAGCGCAACAGGAATTAAAGAGCGTCGAAAAAGGCATGGGGTTCGCCGGCCTTATCTCATTGACGGCGGTCCTGGTAATTTTAGTTTCGGGTTTCCGTTCTGCCGTGCCTGTTTTCGCCATCATCCTAACATTGATCATGGGCTTGCTGTGGACAGCCGGATTTGCGATCGCTTGGGTTGGGACGCTGAATTTGATATCGGTCGCGTTTGCGGTTCTGTTTGTTGGGCTCAGTGTCGATTTCGGAGTTCACTTTATATTGCGCTACGCGGAGGCCATGCGAAACGGTACCGCCCATGAGCAATCATTATGCGAAGCCATTGATAAGCTCGGCGGGACACTATTTGTCTGCGCGACCTCCAGCGCTATTGCGTTTTATTCCTTTCTGCCAACGGACTATCTGGGTTTGGCGCAACTCGGATTAATCGCAGGAACAGGCATGTTCATCGCTTTCGCCGCAAACATCACCCTTTTACCCGCGCTACTGAGCCTATTCCCCCAACAATCATGGTCACACCTGTCAATGATTGGCGGGGGTAAATCGCGCGCCATCAGCGGCTTGATCATCAGGCATCGCCGCAAAACAATCATTGCAGGCGTTGTACTCGGCATTGTTGGCCTCGTAACACTGCCGAGAATTTATTTTGATTTTGATCCCCTAAACCTGAAAGACCCCGAGACCGAATCTGTCAGCACCTTGTTAGATTTGACTAAGGCAAAAGGGACAAGCCGATATGACATCGTCATATTGGCGGAAAACCTGGAAAAGGCAAAGACCGTTGCCAACAGCGTAGCGGCATTGAAAGAAGTAAAGGATACTTTCACGCTTTTCGATTTTGTACCTAAAGATCAGCAGGAAAAACTGGATACCATCGGTGATTTGGAGTTGATGTTAATAACATCCTTTGCTGTGGACAAAACCGCTGAGCCGATAAGCGATGACACTCGGCAGGCAGCCTTAAAAAAATTGATTGAGTCGGTGGAACAGTTCACGCGTTCAAATGCGAATCCGGCAACGATTTCCGCCGCCAAATCGTTGCTGAACGAGTTCAAGCTATTGTCCGGAGATGCTTCGGTACCAGACGGCGCGTCATTGCGTGACCTGGAGCATCGCTTATTGTCCGAACTACCCGGACGGTTGGAACTTTTGAAAGAGTCGTTAAGGGCAGGTACATTCGGTTTGTCCGATTTACCTGATGATGTTCGGAATCGGTTCGTCTCCGCAGACGGCCAGGCACGTATTGTCGTAACGGCTAGTGAAGACGTTCGCCAGCGCGAAAACCTTCGTCGATTTGTCCATGCGGTGCGAGAAGTTGCTCCCAACGCGACCGATACTCCGGTGGTCGTGTTAGAGGCGGGTACCACGGTAGTCCAGTCCTTCGTCCAGGCAATGATAACGTCCGTGTCGGCTATATTTTTGTTTCTTCTGTTTGTTTTCAGAAATTTACGCGCGACGATTTTGGTCTTTGTCCCCGTTGCCTTGGCCGCGTTGTTAACAGTCGCCGCATCGGTTTGGTTCAATTTGCCGTTTAACTTCGCAAATGTGATCGTGCTTCCCCTTTTGTTCGGTCTCAGTGTGGATTTCGGAATACATTTTATTGAACGCGAGAAAGCGGAAATGTCGGTTGAAGCCGTATTATCGACAACGACCCCACTTGCTGTTTTGATGAGCGCACTGACGACAATCGGCTCTTTTGGAAGTATCGCACTTTCTGGCCATCCCGGGACCGCGAGCATGGGGGTATTACTAACGATCGCGATTTGCATTACGCTGTCATGTACGGTCGTCTTTCTTCCCGCTTTGATGTCGTCATTTCCGATAAAAGTTCCGGTAACTAACCCGTGAAACGATTATCGGCTTTTTATTCTCGATAATACAGGTTTCGAAAAGTACCATCTGACTGGTAGCGACATTAATGCCTCGACCGCTCCCAATCGGTTCGTTAAAAAATTTTCGCTCGAAGTCAATTACACGGGAAAAGATATGAACATTCGAATTTGGATGGCCACATTCATGCTTTCCCTAGCTACCTTGGGACAGCTCAGCGCCCCTGCCATGGCCGGCGACTTACTGGTGAACGTTGTCGAAATGAGATCCAGCAACGGCGTGGTTCGTTTCGGCTTGTTCAATGACCCGAAAACATTTGGCGAAAAAAAAGGAACATTGGTCGGTGGCAAATTACCGGCCAAGCAAACAGGGGTCGAATTTCTGTTTAAGGATTTGAAGCCCGGCAAATATGCCGTTGCTGTCTATCATGACGAAAACGATAACGGTGATTTCGATATGGGGAAGTTGATGTTTCTCATTCCCATGCCGTTGGAAGGATTTGGCTTCACACGCGATCCTTCTGTCCTGCTCGGCAAGCCCGACTTCGCCGATGCGGCGCTGCAGATAGATGCCGGGGAGACCCGTGCGACGATCAAAATGAAATATTTCATTGAGTGACCGGTTCCGGCGTCGATGCCGGCCTGTGCCCCCTCACCCACCAAGCGACCCGATTGTCCAGACCTATTGACAGGCTTAACCTTTAAAGGGTTAAATAATTAATTATACAATCAAAATGCGATGATTTTTCTCTATGGTTCGGATCTGAACTTTAGTCGCATCGCAAAGATTAGGGTGGTGGGGAGACGCATCGTTAAACAACTATATGCAGCTGCTAAATAACCGTTTTTGGTGGTGGGCCCCAGAGCTGGTCTTTAGTCGTTGATTCTTCAGACCGTTATAATGCGCGTTTGCCTGCCGGTGTTGCGAATTCGAACCAGAGCAGCCATTAAATTGTAAGGCTGTTACGATCAGTATCAAAGGAACCAAATCGAGACGGCAGATAATGGAAAGACGATGGAATATGAATGGAAGCTGAAGATTGGCAGGTCAAGTGTTTGTGACATTGTCATTCCATCCACCTATACGAGGGTAAGCAAAATTCACGGCGAACTCTGCAAAGGACGTGACGGCCGATATTTCTATATCGATTGTGACAGTACGAACGGCTCATTCCTCGTCGAAGGGCACAAAAAGCGCCGGATTGCGCGCGCACATGTTGGGGCGCGAAATAAAATATCGATGGGAGGTTACGAGTTATTCGTTGCAGAACTTATCGATATGGCCCGGAATGATTATTTTCAACCAAATCCGGTCGATCCTCCGCCTCGGGCAGGCGTTTTAAATCCGTCGCGGGTCTCGCCGTCTCCGCTCAACAGTGCTCCTAAGGCAACGCCGCCGGGCCGAGGCGAAGATGAAATTTATAAAAGTGCTTGGCGAATGGTACCAATCAAAAAAGGAAACTAAAGTTTCGGGAGGATATCTTACACAAACATTAGAAAGCAATCAGCAAACTGCGTAAATTGATTATCGGTGCGCGCACTTAAGATATTTGTACGTCGCGGATTTTCAGCCTTGATTACAGGAAATGTAAGGCAGACATGTGAATAATCCTATTAATCGTCACATTTTTCTCAGATGCCTTATAGCTAATCGAAGCGGCCACATACCTTTGTTTCACAATTGGTGTGTTGTTCCCTGCGCTGAAAATGTCAACGTTATTGCTCGTTTGGACCAATACTGAGCGCACTTTAGAGAAATTGGCCTTAAAACCACGCGGTATTGTATTGCTCTAAATATATATTTTGCAGGCTTACATTGGATATGTATGAACTACTTGGAAAATTGCGGAGAACACACAATGGCAACACAAAATCCACCGCGACAAGGCAAGGCGGGAAAGACAAAAACCCTCCGACGAGAACCAAGCATTGAAAAAAATAGTGCTGCAACGGAAGATAACTCCAATATACCAACCGAACACTTCAAGGAGAAAAGGGGTCCCGAAAAGACGGAAGCTTCGGGGGCTATTCCGACGGAATTTACACATCACTTAACTGAAACTGAGGACCAAAATTCCAGCCCGGAAGATACTCGGCCAGGCATGATTAAACCAGGAAGAAGCACGGGGAAACCTCGGAATAATACGACCCGGATTATAACGGCGCATGGTCAATCAGATATCATGCCGGTGACGGGTTGGTTGGTCGTTATCGATGGTCCGGGCAGAGGCACCGGGTGCCAATTGATCACGGGACCGAACAAAATCGGCCGTGACGCTGAAAACGAAGTTGCTTTGGACTTTGGTGACGAGACCATATCACGCAAAGAACATGCTCGGATCACCTACGACGACCAATCTCGAATATTCTATCTCCAACACAGGGATGGCAGAAATTTAACGCGGATCAATGGTGAACCGGCATTGTCACCGATTAAACTCTCCAGCGGCGACAATATTGTTATCGGCGACAGCACGCTCCGATTTGTACCTTTGTGTTGCGAGGATTTTGACTGGAACGTGTGATGCGTCTTGACTGGCGGTATAACGGGCACGCCATCGTCGGTGATCGCGACAGCCAGGAGGATAGTTTCAGCCTTTGGCCCGCGCCAACGGACTCGAACGACGATAACCGCCCCGACGTCATCCTATTGGTATTGTCGGATGGAATGGGTGGACATGATGCCGGTGAGACAGCCAGCCGGCTCACGGTCATGAATTTCATCAAGTCTTTTCAGCGTAACCAAGGACCGGTACGCAAGCGTCTCTTAGAGTCCATCAAGTACGCAAACGATCAGATCTGTGAGGCTACAAAAGCGTCTCCTGAACTTAAGGGTATGGGATGCACTCTGGTCGCGGTGGCCCTGGTGGACAACCTAATCTACTGGGTTAGTATCGGCGATTCCCCCTTATGGCTACTCAGGGGCGGACGCCTCAAACGATTGAATGAGGATCACTCCTATGGCGCGCTCCTCGAGGAGCAATATCGTCAAGGCAAAATCTCCGAAGAAGAAATGTTGCATCATCCAGATAAAAACGCGCTGACATCCGCGATCATGGGAATGAAGTTGCAACAAATTGATTGTCCGAAAGAACCAACAACAGCGATAGCGGGTGATTGCGCCGTTGTCGCTTCCGATGGTGTGTTCACATTGACACTAGAAGAAATGGCGCGAGAAGCGGAGCAATTCAGTGCACAGGGTCCAGCGGCTGCGGCTTCTGCGCTGACGGCGGCTGTGTTACGAAAACACGCGCGGGGCCAGGATAATACGACCGTGGTGGTTGCTCAAGCTTTGCCACAGGCTGAACCCGGCGAAAATTGGAACGCCTTTTTATTCGGGTCGGTCGGTTTGCTCGTTATAGCAAGCTCATTGTGTCTGATTGCACTACTAATGATTTGAGAGAGTTGCCTGGCGCGCCAGTCTTAATAGGGTCAACAGCTGAGTAATAAATATGAAATGCATAGCCCGTCGGGTCGAGGCTCTCTTGCCCCTATTGTCGCGCGTCGAAAGCAACATTGTATTGAAGCGCTTGCTTCAAATCAAAAGTACTCTTGCAAGAGCATGATGCCAAAGGGCCGTGAGGTATTATAAATGGCAACAAAACAGATACGTTCATCTAGTTATAAATTAGTTTGGATGAAATTATTAGACTTCCCCGCGTCTCAGCGTTCGGTTTTAACGGCTATCTTACTTATTTTAATCACAGGTTCAGCCGCGGCCGCGCCAGAGCCAAGGCCTAATCTAAGTGTTGTGCCAATAACAGGTGAAAAAAGAGACCCAGGAAGCCAAAAGGGGTCAGACCTAAACAATGGATTGGTGATTGCTGCCGACAACAAACATATTTTTATCCTAACCCGAAAAGAAGTATTGAACACATTCGTAAATCCCTTGGTAATTTTAATAAACAAAAAAACAAAAAGTTTAGACGGCGTGAACTTCGAACCTGCGGACAGTTTTACCGGATTAGGCCTCACTGTCGTTCGGGTCAACAATGCCTCCAGATTCAACATCAAGCCGATTGAGTTTAGCTTGGCAGATGTTCATCGTGATCAACAAGTTTATCGTGCATTCTATGAGAAAGAAAATTTCAAAGGACCAAAATATTTGGAAGGGCAGATTCTTGATCCGGATCACAAAATTGACTTTCTAATAATCGACAAATTGAGCGCAAAACATCCCGGGGGAGATGAACAGGACAACCGCAAAACAACAACCAATACTGTAAAGACAATCCGGCACAGTGCGCCGGTTCCAGACGGATATCGGGGCGCTTTGACTGACACATACTCCGTTCCGGGAGTCGGAGCGCTTATTAACACATGCGGCCAATTGCTGGGCTACAATTTGACGATGCAAGAACTGTCCAGCGAACTGAGTGCTAATTTTACGCGATCCGGCGAATACATCGCCGTCAGATCCGATGAACTCTTGAAGCGTATGGGATCAGAACAGTTTCAGATCATAACAACCAACGAACCCTGTCCGCGCGGCAAGGCTGATCAAGTAGCGCAGGCGAAACAGCAAGAGGTCAATAAGTCGTCCCCGAACAATACCAACCGACCGGCTACTACAGCACCGAAGGATGATACTGACCCTTTGCTCAGCGCTGGTGAGACAAGATTTCTGCAGCTCAAGTTAATCGATCTTGGCTATGATCCAGGACCAAAGGACGCTCAATTTGGCCCGAAGACAGCTGAGGCAATCCGGAAATTCCAAATTGAAAACAAATTGCCTGAAACCGGGAGCAATACGGAATCCGTGTTAAATGCCGTTACCAAGATTTGGCTGGAACAAGGCTATGGCAATTCGCAGCAAATGACGACCCAGCCGGTAGAATCACAATCTCGCACCAAAGAGAAAATTTCCGGCGCCGTATCTCAAGTGACAGAGAGCGTGCAACAGAAGCTGCAACAAGAGCAACCGGCACAACTAGAATCTAGCACATCCGAGAAGAGCAGTGAATCTCAGGAAACTAATACATCTCAAAAACCTCAGCATTCCACGGCTGAAAAACTGGGCGGGTCAACAGAAGTCCCCCCAGAAGAAAGCGATAAGCTTTCTCAAGAACCCAAGAAGGAACCGGTGGAAACCAGTTGGCTGGACGATTTCAATAATTATTTGGGTGGCGGCCTGAAGGCGCTTCTTTTCGGTATCGCCTTGTTCGGTATTGTTCTCGGACTTTGGCTTCTATGGATTGCCTTTGATAAGCGCCAGCCTAGGGCGAGTGGTTACGATGC
>JAJFJB010000373.1 GCA_021774435.1 Alphaproteobacteria bacterium | reverse complement strand
CTTAAAAGTGGTTTAATGGGTGCATTGAATTATTTCGAAAGCGGGCCGCCTGTTTCATGGGAGCGGCGGTACGTAAATCGTCCCTTATTACGATAAAGCACGAATTTTTGTACTGTCCAAAGGAATGGAGATGGAAGATTTTAAAAATTCAGACCATGAAATTTGGAGAATATTGAAACAAATATCTAGAACTGTCCGGGCCATAATTGGAATTAGTGCAACGTTACTCGCTTGGCATTTTTTATCTTATTGGACCGAATGGACAACTGATATTTCAGATGTTGCTAAAGAACTACAAAACATTGTTATTTTGGGCGCCATTTTTCTATTTTTAGTAACTAGAATAAAAAAAAGAATGCTATCTGGAAATTGGTAAGATTGAATCTGATGTAATGGAAGAATAGGAAGGAAATTGGAACAGTTTCCTTCCTAAGCTACTTACTAATGAATTTACTGGACTGATAACTAAAAGCCTTTTCTGTCGCCCTGTTCGAATATCCTAATTGCATGCATATCTAAATTTAGAAGCCCGAATTCTTGAGCTATTTCCAGTAGGGTATTTACCTGAAACTGTTTCAGGTTTTTCGCGCTTTCTATCCGGCTTGGGTTTGTTCCTCTTCTAAGCTCTTCGATTCCACTTCCAATTATAATGAATGGCAGTGCGAATTGCGCAGCGATACGTGCAATATCGTTTGATTTAGACGCCTGATCCTTATTCAGTGCGGTATTTGCCACACCAGTAGCGAACGAAAGGCCAGAAAAGGCTTCTTTTGCAATTGCTAAAACCTGGCGTTCGGTCTTCTTGTCAATTTCACCTTGTTTTGTCGCGACGTTCAAGTTGCGGTCTTCCTCAAGGGTTTTTTCGATTTTAGTGAATTCAAACTGAAGGGCCCGCAGATTTCGTTGTATTTTCCTTTTTCTCCTGGCGCGGTCTTCCGCAGGCATAGCCGAAAAGAATTCGACTCGTTTCTCAATCCGGTCTTTGGTTTTTAGTATTTCTTGTTCCTCTGTTTCCGAGGGTGGACTAAGGTCCGAGTTCGTGCCGCCTGGTTTCGCATTGGCCGGAATTTCTGGTGGTGACAGATCAACATCTTGTGCGCCTATATCGGTTTCAGCGACGTCCCGTGTGGCAAAAATTCCGACAGCGCGTTTAGCAGCTAGCGTTGTGTCACCGGTTTCCTTGAATATCTTAAGCGCTGATTTTTCAAGTATATAGCTGCTGATGTTTGAATCGATTTGGCCACGCTGCGACGCTTCCTCTCTCTCGGATATAACATTTGAACTTAAGCCGTTAAGTACCTCAGGACTTATACCTTCGGCCAGTTTTTCAAACGGTACCCCGGCGGTTTGCAGGAACGTCTGAATTGCTTTTGGGTTATCGATGATTGTCGCTATCGCCACTGTTTCCGGATCAAGTCCTTCCGCTGAAATTTCACTGAACGCGGATTCGAAGTTTGCACCAAACGTACCCTTCATGCTTTGAACATTTGCGGCTCGGGCGGCGGGCGGTAATTCGTCGAGTTCGGCTGCTTTTTTCCGTGCTTCCGATCGCGATAGCGCGCGGATTGTTTCTGGTGGGAAGCCCCAGCTCTTTTGCACCGCCTTTCGAAGGGACACGGCGCGTTCCTCCTCGCCGCGCGCCTGTGCGGCGATAACCGCCGGATGAATGTCCGCGGCGGCGGCACCGTCCTTGCGCCGTTCGTCGATCAAACGCTGTGCGGCTCCTTGAACTAGATTGAATGTCTTCTGGGTTTCTTCGTTACTGGAGTCGGCGGGGCGCAATGATGTTACGGAATCTTGAATTTCTGTGTCCGGCAAATTCCGATGCCGTAGTATGAAGTCGTGCACTGTCCGTGCTCTTTGTTCGCCTCTCCGGAAATCGTCGAACTCGCCGTCGGGCAAATTGGACGCTGCCTCGCTCATTACTCGCAAGTCACCCACCCCAGTCGCCTCGATTAGTTTGAAATGAGCACCCGCTTCGACCTCAAACGCAGTCATTTCCTGCGAGAATTGGTCTTCGGCCAGCGTTAATAGACTACTTATCGCGTCTCTATCCAGGAACGCACCGAACTGCCCCTGCCGAAGTTGGTCGCGCACGAATAGGGCTTCGCCGTTGCCAATTAGGCCGGTCAGAACCCTGGTCACGAAATCCTTGCGATACGCAGATTTCTCGCTTCGGAGCGTCTCAGGAGTCCAAGCCTCAATTTCTCCCAGGTCATCCAGCGTCGTCTCGCCCTTAGTTAGGAATGGTATCAACATCGAGGGGGCGGCAATGACCGCGTCTGCTAGGCTATTTGCCGAACTCCGCAGGCCTGTTGTGATGGAAACGACTTTCGTATTATGTGCGTCGACATTTAGGCGATTTACGAAAGGCTTGCGGTTAGTTTCCGTAATCCGCTTGGCATCGGCTTCGAGAGGTGTGCCGAGAAACGGTTTCAGTTTTTCTTTGGCAAGAAGATCAAACAAACTTTCGCCGCGTTTTACGAGGTCTGGCTCTTTATCATTGTTGAATTCGCTTTGATCTTCGGACGGATTTGTGGCGAGGGTCGTGCGCCCAATCGCGAGTTCGTTGTCGAGGCGACGGAGCTTTTCTTTGTTTTCTGCGGCTTTCAAGGCTTTTTGTTTCGTGTCGAATTCTTCTAGCGACGTGCTGAATTCTCCGAGAGATCTGCCTAATTCTTGCAGGGCCGCACCGGTTGGATCTGTCTTCGGGGCTTCGAGGGCAGGCAAGCGCAAGCCTTCGTTAGAAACGCGTGTGACGTCTTTGACGCTGGGCAGTCGCGGCATAACGGTGACTCCTTGAAAAGGCCGAATTGCACGGGGAAGGCGGCACCGGAATGCACGTCGGTGGCGCGTATAATTTTGATGGACTGGGAGAGGCAATAATAAAGCCCGCCGCGGTGAGAGCCGGGCGGGCAAAAATCTAACTGATAGGGTATTTATATGATTTCACGGGAAAATAAACAACACACCTAACTCGCGACCGTTGCAGGAGCGTTCTATAAGTGCGCCCGCCAGATCAATAGCAAAATTTCGTAGGTCATGGCGGCGGCCAGGAACGCCGTCATTCCATTCACATCGTGCGGCGGGCTGACGGTATTGACGTCTGCGGCGACGATGTTGAGACCGGCAAGGTCGCGCAGAATTTCCAGTCCCTCGCGGGCCAGGAAACCGCCCCAGGCCGGCGTGCAGACACCGGGCGCACAGGACGGGTCAAACACATCCATATCCCAGGAGAGGTAGACCGGCCGGCCGGCGAGGGTGGCGCGGAGTTCGGCCAGGACATCGCTATGACCGCGGTCCATGAACTCCCGCATCGTGATGAGGGAATAGCCGAGTTCGCGGGTGCGCGCATAAACGCCTTGCCGTGTGGTCGAGCCGCGCAAGCCGATATGATAAGAGCCGCTCGGCCTTACCCGTTGTTCTAGCGCGGCATGGGCGAATTGCGTGGCGGCGTCATATTGATATTCCGGATCGACCTCGTAGGAATCGGTGTGACTGTCGAAGTGCAGGAGCGCCAGGTCGGGGTATATCCGTGATGCGGCCCGTACGAGCGGCAGTGAGACGCTGCCGTCACCGCCGAATCCGACCGGCACCGCACCGCCCGACACTAACCGGAAGGCGGCTTCCTCAATGGCTTCGAACGACTCCTCGGCGCGAGACGGCACCAGACGGACGTCACCCGCATCGATTGTACCCAGCTCGGTTAACGCATCCACGTCGGCGAGTTCCGATTGATAGCGGCGGATCAGTCCTGATTGCTCGCGGATTGCCTGCGGACCTTGTCGTGCGCCGACTCGGAACGGATGCGTGCCGCAATCGAACGGGCACCCCAGGATTGCCGCCTTCGCGCCCGCCGCTTCAGTACGAAACGGCAGCCCCATGAAGGTTTGCGGAGGTTGATAGAGGGCGTCGTCTGTCTGTTCATTAGGGGCGGTCATGAAATCCTCCGGTCTGGTGTACCAATTGAAAATCTTTACCGCTCGAACCGTCTCAGTTTAATTGCGCGTGGGCGGCTTTGTCGCGACGATGCCATCCGATTCGAGGGCCTCGATTTCAGGTTTTTTGAAACCCAATTCTGTCAAAATTTTGATTGTATGCTCGCCGACCTTTGGCGGTGCGCCCATCAGAGCGGGACCGCCATGGGCGTAGGTATAGCCGGCAACGGGCAGGGCGGCCGGCATATCTTCCCGCTCGGCACCAGGATAGCGCTGCAATACCGGGCGGGACGCCAGCTGTGCATGCATCATGGTTTCTTCGAGGCACCGCACCCTGGCGGCAGGGACACCGGCCTGATTGAGGATCGCTTCCCATTCGTCGGCGGTTTTGGCCATCAAGGCGCTCGCCATGAAGGCGGCGTCGTCGTCGCGGCGCGACGCGATCTCGCTCCGCCGCGTCGCTTCGACCGCCGCCGCCCGGTTTGGGTCGCCCAGGGCGCGGAAAAGCTTCCCCATCTGTTTGTTCGTCCACACTCCGACCATTAACTGGCCATCCCGGGTTTCGTAAGCCGCGTAGCCGGCGAAGCTGGGATCGGCATTGCCATGTGCGACTATGGGTTCCCCATTCGATTGCATGGCGGCGATATTCGCGGACATCAGCATCAGAGCAGCATCGAGCATCGACACATCGATTCGCTGTCCTTTACCGGTTCGTTCGCGCTGGAACAAAGCTGACGAGATGGCCAGGGCCGCTTGTGATCCGGTGCCGTAATCGACCATCGGAGGACCGACCCGCACAGGCGGTGAGTCCGCCTCGCCATTCATCGCCATGATTCCGGAAAATGCCTGAATGACGACATCATAAGCCGGGTCCGACTGCTTAGGGCCGGTGCGGCCGAAGCCGGTTACGGAACAGTATATGAGTTTCGGATTGACGGCGGCCAGGTCGTCATAGCCGAGCCCGACGCGGTCCAGCGCGCCGCCACGATAGTTCTCCACCAGGACATCAGCCGTTTTCGCGAGCCGTTTCAGGATGTCTTGACCGGCCGCCGTCTTAATGTCGATGGATAGTGCCCGTTTCCCGCCATTCTGTGCCAGGAAAGACGTACCGTAATACGCTTCATTCAGCGCCGGTGCGACGCCTGCCTTGCGCGTCTTGTCGGGATCGTTCGGTGCTTCGATCTTGATGACATCGGCACCCAGGACGGCCAACTGATAGGTACTGAAGGGGCCGGCAAAGATATGCGTCATGTCGAGAACGCGGATGTCCTGAAATGGCTGCATAACTGTTAATTCCGCACAGTGGTTTCCCTGGGACGTTATGCCCTAATGCCGCAGTTGGAAATCATTCTGGCCCGAGGCATCGCCACCCCGCATCAGGAACAGCGTGCGCACAGAATGGTCTACGATGCCAATCTTTTCATGCTGTTCGGCGGCGAGTGCGCGGTCGAAGACGGATGTTGTGGGCATGAAGCGCAAGGTCATGCCGCGGCGCGGCTTGCCCGATGTGTTGGCAGCCGAACCGTGTACGAGATAGACGTCGTGCAATGATATCTGTCCGGCTTCTAGGACGATGTCGGCAATCCGGCTTTCGTCGTCGGCCGTCAGCGGCATTTCTTGGTTTAGGGTCAGGTTCGGATCGGTATTCGTGTCGTGCGGGCGCAAGTATTTGGCCTTGTGCGATCCCTTAATGATCCGCAGGCAACCATTCTCAGGCGTCGAATCGTCGATTGCAATCCAGGCGGTGCATGTTGCCAGCGGGCGGATCGGCCAATATTCCCCGTCCTGGTGCCACGGCGTGGCTCGGCCCTTTCTTGCCGGCTTGGCGAAGAGGCTGGAATTCCACAACGCGACGTCGGGCCCGATGAGCTGTTCAACCCGGTCCAGGATGTCCGGAAGGCGGGCATAATTCAGGAAGGACAGATCGTGCGCCAATAACGCCGGGCAATAATCCACATATTCGGGATGGCGCGCCAACAGCCGGTCATGATCGTCCCGGATTGCCGCCAGTGTTTCTTCGGGTAAGCGAAAATCGGGAATGACATAGCCATCCTCATGATACTGCGCGACTTCGGCGTCGTTCAGGGGCAATTGGCTGTTTGGCGGCATGGCGGCACCTTGCGGTTGAGGGTCATGATCGCCAGCGCGTGGGGCACATCGCGGTGGCAGATGAACTTTCGCCGTTTCCCAGGGTTTCGGTCAAGCCGCAGGTGCGGGTTCGGAGGTTGCGCGCAATTTCTTGCAAATGAATCAAAATTCATTGCCAGAGGAACGCCTGTGATCGGTACCGCGAAAAAGGACTGGAAAAGATTGGTATTCCACTTTGAGATTATTGCAGACTTTCGTCATTCCGGGCTTATGAAATCCAACGCTGGCACTGAAACAGCTGAAACCGGTGCTGAACGAAAATTAGCCCCTGAACCAACCGTGCTCATAATTCGTCAATTTGGCAGGACGCCAAATTTTTGAGCTTTGCGCGCAAGACGCTGTCCCTCATGCCCAGAGAATATGCCTTTTTATAATTCGTCAGTGCGATGGCCATTTTCCCAAGAGTCTCATAACAAAATCCTCTGCTGACATCGGCATGAGTATATTCGGGAAGCAACCGAATGGCTTCGTTGTAATCCTCAATAGCTTTGTCATGTTGGCCTTTCCCCGCATAGGAATTGCCTCGGTCGTAAAATGCAAGAGGCCGTTTCGGGTCCAATTCTATAGCTCTATTGATATCCGAGATGGCTTTATCGTGCCGGTCGTACTGACCGTATAAGCGGCCCCGATTGAGGTGGGCTTGGGCGGACTTAGGTTTCTGCCTTACCAAATAATTATGATAATCAATAAACGGTGGCAATTGTGCGCCCTTGCGCAAATGCTTGCCACCACGATTGAAGTATGCGTGATCGCGTTCTGGTTCGGACCTGAGGGAGGCCGCAAAATCTTGCTTGGCCAGTTTGTTATTACCAAGGTGCACGTATGCGCTAGCTCGATTGAGATGGCGGCGGAAAGGCCCAATGCGTCTAATTTTCCGGATGAAATAAGTCTGCTGCACGCCGCAACGATGATGCTGAGGTTGCGGTCCATCTTAAACCGGCACATTTTAACGTCTTGATTTTCATCCGCCGCGGCTGTGACGGCGAAACTACGCAGCAGTGTCGCGCCGAAAGCCGCAAAAATTCCGTGCAAACGAAACGCCTCCCTTACCAATCAACAGTTGGTCCGCACTCTATGGGCGTCTACCGCATCCACGCAACCGACGCGATTATTGAAAACTATAGTGCCATACTATTACGAACAATCTGGCATGAGCTTCCTTGCCTAATGCTCTATCGCTCGGAACGCTGCCAGCCAGCGGCCTGCGCTTGGTCTTCGGAGCAAAACCAGCGTTCTCCCCGACCGCGGTCGATCTTGGTGCGGCGATAAGTGCGATCGGTCGGCATGTGGTAGATCCGTGCGCCGTTTTCGTTGATCTCGCCTTTGATCTGGCAGGGCATGTCCGTCGGCATATTTGATGAGAGCCTAACACCGCGTCGCCAGTCCCAGGGTTTCGTGAATTCACCGCGCCACAGACCTTTGCCCGCGGCCTTTGCGGCTTCCTCCTGTTTGACATATTCGCCAGAAGTTTTTCGGTCCGCGAGTGCCATCCCTTCGGCGACCATATGGGCGCTCAGATCTTTGCCCTTGGGGCCGCCGACCCGGCAGACGGCGACTATGCGATCCCGATTGTCCGTGCCTTTTATGTCGCATTCTACCCAGGTTCGGCCGATCACATTGGCAAGGGCGAATGTTGCATGTTCGCCACACTGCCAGGCGTGACCGTCGGCTTTGCAGATTTGTTTTGGTTCAGGCGCGTCAATGCCGTGCAGCACGATCCGTTGACCGGCAATTTCGATCGTATCGCCGTCTATGATGTCGGGTTTGCCAGTAATTTCGGCAGCCTGCGCCGTGAGCCACATTAGTGTGGTAAAAACGAAAACGTAAACCTTCATTTATTCACCTTTGGCGCAGAAGAACTCTTAATAACCAGGACAGGGAAAAGCGTGCCGATTTTACGCTTGGCGAGGCATCAGAACGAAGTAACAATCGAGACATCGCGTATTTCCCGGCAGCGCCGATAAGGCCTGGTGAACCGAACGGAGATGGCGCCGATACATGCCTTCCGTTACTCTCCGACTATATTTTCGCAGACCTATCTCCCTTAGAAAGGAACAGTATGAGCGGGCTGTGGCTCCTGGGTGGGTTCAGTGTGTTCGTCGGTGCGCTAATTGGTGCGGCAGGGATTGGCGGCGTACTCCTTGTGCCGTTTATGGTCTACGGGCTGGGGTTAGACATTCACACGGCCATCACCGGGGCGATGTTCGGTTATATCTTTGCCGGATTGGTCGGAGCGCTGCTTTACGCGCGGCACGGTTCTATCCGATGGAATCTGGCGGCGTGGCTGATTCTGGGCGCGATGCCGGCGTCCTTTCTGGGCGCCGTGACGGCATCGGCGACATCGAGCCGCATTCTCGAAATTGCGATCGCCATGCTGCTGGTCTTCGCCGGCGTGAACGCGCTGCGGCCGTCGCTTCAAGGTAATGACAGCGGCCGCACCTTGCGACCGATCGCCCTGGTCGCAATCGGGGTGGTCACGGGATATGGATCGGCGATGACCGGGACCGGCGGGCCGTTGATCCTGGTGCCGTTACTCGTCTGGCTGCGTATCCCGGTTTTGACCGCGGTCGGGCTCAGTCAGGCGACACAGTTTCCACTTGCCGCACTGGCGACCTCGGCAAACGTCGTTTACGGCTCAGTTGATTTCGCAGTTGGCGTTGCTATCGCCACGGGGTTGGTCGTTGGCGTGGCAGTTGGCGCCAAGGCGGCACACGCGCTTGCACCGTCGCTGATGAAGATGATCGTTGCCTGGGTAATTTTGGGGGTCGGTCTTTTTATTAGCACACGTATTGCTTACTCTTTCTCGTTGTTTTTAACCTAAAGTAACTATATGTGATTGTCTCTTCGAAGATTCAGGTTTTTTAATAGAAAATTGAGTTTCTCTGTCGCTTATAATTCACTGATTACAGTGAGGCGTATTCGATAGGAGTGTTGGTATGCCCGACCAGGAACGGCGCAAGCGTACGCGGTATAAAGTCGATAAACCTGTCACGATCCGTGACGGAGATGAAAAGCATAACGGCCGGCTGACAGACATATCGTCCGGTGGCGCCGCGGTGAACGCGGAAGAAATTGATGCCCTTTTTGACGACGAACAGTCGTTGGAACTGGAGCTTGATGATTTCGGGACGCTGCCCGGTAATGTGGTCCGTACGTTGGATGACGGATTCGCCATGGAATTCGACCTTGACGAGGATGGCGAAGAACGTTTGATCTCCGAGATCACGGGAATTTATTCAGGCTCCGGATACGAGTAGTGTCAGAATTTATCACCTAAAGAGCCGCTACGCATCGGGCTATTGACGCGATTAGCCAACGCGCCATTTTGCCAGATGGGACCGAGGTGTTTGGTGTTGACCGCCGCGTGGCTCAGTGCAAATTAGTCTAAAGAATGGGTTTAAGTGTTCAACTCAGCAGCGGGTCTTTCATCTGTTATAATACCCAGGCGGTTGGCGGCAATGACGGCTTGGGTCCGATTTGTGACGCTGAGTACTTTGAAGATTGCGGCTACATGAATTTTAATTGTTCCCTCCGCGACTCCAAGTGCAAGTCCGATTTCTTTGTTCGAATATCCCTGTGACAGCAAGCTTAGGACGTCACGTTGGCGACGGGTCAAGCTTAGCCTCTTATCCTTGGTATCGGCCTCCGCTGATGGGATCCTTTGAATTGGGACATTTGTGATTGGATCAAATAGCTCGGGTGGTACGTAAACACCGCCAGACAAGACCAACCGGATTGCGCTCAGGATTATTTCGCTTGTAAAGCTTTTTGGGATATAGGCGCGTGCACCCGCCTCCAGCGCGCGCGAAACACATCCCCGTTCGCAGAGCGCCGTAACCACGATAATTGGTGTTTTTAGCATCTTTTGATGCAGTACTCGAAGCGCGCTGAATCCTTCTTCCACCGTTCGGTTCGGAAGCATTATATCAAAAAGGATTAGGTCGAGCCTTCCCTGGATCTCACTTTCGGACTTGCTGAGGCAGCTGACCTTGGTGATATCGGTTTCAGGGTCCAAGCGTTTAAGCAGTAATTCAAGACCATCCTGAAACATCGGATGATCATCGATTATCAAAGCTTTCAAAACGTTGCTCCAATGGAGACTTCAGTGCCGATAGCGGTGCAAACAAGCTCGGATTTTTCTGAAGCTGTCAACTTGTTTAACTATTAAGACTTAGAATTGAATTAGTTAGCCAGTGAGCAGATGGCAATATATTTCTGTTCTTAAAATATATAGTTAAATAATTAATAATATTTGTAATCACAAATAATTAGCAATAAATGGATTCCTTCCTAACTTTATTTAACCGTTATTTAAATAAATTCCTACTCATTATACCAAACAGAGATCACGAAATTGTTTGGGTGGCGTTCCGGCAGGAGCACCCTTGGCGTTTCGCGAGAATTTTAAACCAGGCAATGTGACTTAGAGGGAAACAAGGGATGCCGGACGACATTCGGAGTACAGAGGCGCAGGTAAGTGACATCGAGGCGCTTGAAGGCTATAAACAGATGGTTGAGGCGATTGGCAAGTCGCAAGCGGTGATTGAGTTCCAGATGGACGGTACGATCATCGCGGCCAACGAGAACTTCCTGTCGGTGATGGGCTACAGCCTCGATGAGATCAAAGGCAAGCATCACAGTATGTTCGCTGAACCGGACTTCGCGGCGAGTGCGGAGTACAAGGATTTCTGGGCAGCTCTAGGGCGCGGCGAGTATCAAGCGGCGGAGTATAAGCGCCTGGGTAAGGGCGGCAAGGAAATCTGGATCCAGGCGTCTTACAATCCCATCCTCGACACCAATGGCACGCCTTACAAGGTGGTCAAATTCGCGACCGATATCACGCAACAGATTGCGGATGCGAAGAAGAATGCGGAAGCGGCGCGTCTGGTGCAGATGGTCGACGAGATGCCGATGAACGTCGTTATGTGCGACCCGGTAAACTTCGAAGTCAATTATGCGAATAAGGCGAGTGTTGAAACACTGACCCGCTTGCAAGATCTGTTGCCGATCAAGGCGGGCGATCTGGTCGGTCAATGCATCGATATCTTCCACAAGGATCCGTCGCACCAGCGGCGTATTCTGTCGGACCCGAACAACCTGCCATACAACGCCAAGATCGAACTGGGCGAAGAAGTGCTTGACCTTCAGGTCTCTGCGGTCCGCGACGAGAAGGGCGAGTATGTAGGTCCGATGCTGACCTGGGCCATCGTGACGGAGCAGGTGAAGGCGGACGCGGAAGCGGCGCGCTTGCTGCAGATGGTCGACGAGATGCCGATGAACGTCGTGATGTGCGATCAGAATACGTTGGAGATCAACTACGCCAATAAGGCAAGCTTCAATACGTTGCGT
>JAJFJB010000372.1 GCA_021774435.1 Alphaproteobacteria bacterium | reverse complement strand
GTGATGCTGTTCGTGCAATATCAGGGCCCAACAACCGGGGGCCGGCCGATTTATGATGGCCGGTTCAACATGGAAGAGCGCAAAGCCGTTGAAGACGAACGCACGGATATTTAGCGCAATATGGTAACGCCAATTCTGCATGGGCCGGCCTACAGCACCTATGTGCGAACGGCGCGGCTTGCCCTGGAAGAAAAAGGCATCGATTACGATCTCGACCATTTTGACTTCATGGAAGGGTTTCCGGAAGCGCAACTTGCACGCCATCCTTTCGCTCGCGTGCCAGCGTTCACACATGGCGATTTTGCGCTCTACGAAACCGTCGCTATTTGCCGCTATGTCGATGAAGCATTCGATGGGCCTTCGCTTCAACCCACCGAGACTCGCGAGCGCGCACGGATGACGCAAATCTGCAGCTTGCTGGATAGTTACGCTTATAGCCCCGCAATCGGCAAGATCGTGATCGAACGATTGGTGTCGCCGATGCTCGGCCGTGAACCCGACGAAGGCATTATTGCCGCTGCAATCCCGGCGGCGGAAAAAGCCTACCGCGTCCTGGAAGAGTTTCTGGGTGATCGGCCCTTTCTCGTAGGGATGTCACTCAGCCTCGCCGACCTGCACCTCGCACCGAACTACAGCTACTTTCTGATGACGCCCGAGGGCGAAAACATCACTCAATCGACCCCGAAACTACGTCGTTGGTGGGACAGTATGAAGGAACGGGACGCGATGGTGCGGACCCGACCTGAATTTGCCGCCGCCGGATAAGGATTACAGCATGCTGCGTACGGTCATGGCTTTACTGCAAGCCCTCACCATTCTCCTGTCCCTAAGCCTTCTATCGGCGGCGAGCGCAAAGGATACGTTAACGATCGGCATCAGCCAGTTCCCACGCAATTTCAACCCGAATATCGAGGCGATGCTGGTCAAAACCTACATCCTGTCGATGACGCAGCGGCCATTCGTGGTTTACGACGCCGACTGGAAACTGCAATGCATGCTATGTGTCAAACTGCCCACGATCGAGAACGGCGGCGCCAAAATCGAACAAACGAAAGATGGTAGAACCGGGATTGCCGTTACCTATACCATTCGGCCTGACGCGGTATGGGGCGACGGCGTGCCCATCACAACCAAGGACGTCGTTTTCACGTGGAAGGTCGGCCGGGACAAACGAAGCGGCTTCAGCAATATCGAGCCCTTCACGCGCATCACCAACATAGATGTGCATGACGACAAAAAATTTACGATACACGCGAGCAAATTCGTCTGTGACTACAACACCCAATACAGTATTGGCGTACTGCCGGCGCATATCGAAGCAAAGAGCTTCGCCGACCCGGCGCAGTATCGTATCAAAAGCGCGTACGATACCGACACGACAAATCCTGGCTTGTGGTACGGACCATACCGCATCACCGAAGTGGCCAGCGGCTCCCATGTCGTGCTGGAGCCGAATTCGACCTGGTGGGGCAAGAAACCCGCCTTCAAGCGGATTATCGTCAAGGCCATAGAGAAAACCAGCGCATTGACCGCTAATCTGCTCGCGGGCGATATCGACTATATTGCCGGCGAAGCGGGCCTGACGGTCGATGACGCACTCGCATTCAATCTGCGCGACCGCGAGCAATTCGTCACCACCTATAAATCCGGCCTGATCTACGAACATATCGACCTGAATCTGGACAACCCAATCCTCAAAAACCGAAAGGTTCGCCGCGCGTTATTGCATTCGGTCGACAGAGCGGGGCTCAGCACACAACTCTTCCGAGGCCATCAACCCCTCGCTCATGGGCAAACCAATCCGCTGGACACCGTCTACGACAAGAATGTACCGAAATATTTCTACAACCCGAACAAAGCCCGCCAGCTTCTTAAGGAAGCGGGCTGGTCGACGGTGCGGAAAGGCATTCGCTACAATGCCAAAGGCGAACGCCTGCAACTCGATCTCATGACGACGGCCGGAAATAAATCGCGCGAGCTGATCCAGCAGGTTCTGCAAAGTCAGTGGCGGTCCGTCGGTGTCGATATTCGCATACGCAATGAGCCGGCGCGGGTCCTGTTCGGCGAAACAATCAGCCGGCGAAAATTCCGCCATATGACGATGTACGCGTGGATATCGGCGCCCCAGAGCGTACCCCGTACAACATTGCATTCGACGATGGTCCCATCGCCAGACAATGGTTGGTCCGGTCAAAATTATCCTGGCTTTGCAAACCCCGCGATGGACAAGGCGTTGGACGATGCGGAAACCGTTTGCGACGAAAAACCGAACCGTGCGGTCTGGAAGGATATTCAGCGCATCTATGCGGAAGAACTGCCGGCGCTCCCGCTTTTCTTCCGCGCCAATCCCTTCATTATGCCCAAGTGGCTAAAGGGGATTACGCCGACGGGCCATCAATTTCCAACAACGCTTTGGGTCGAAAATTGGCACGTCGCGAAATAGGCGACGCATAACCGGAACCGGAAAAGTACATTAACTATGTTCCGCTACACCGCAGCACGAATCCTTCAGAGCCTGATGGTCTTGCTGGTATTATCCTTTGCCGTCTATGGCTTGATCGGTCTCATGCCCGGCGACCCGATCGATTTGATGATCCAAAGCGATCCCAATTTAACGACGGCAGATGCAAAGCGCCTTAAAGCGATACATGGCCTCGATAGACCGCTCGTTGAACGCTATGCCGCCTGGCTTGGAAACGCGGTCCAAGGCGATTTCGGCTATTCACGCAACCATAGCCAGGCCGCCATCGATGTCCTCCGAAGCCGGATCGCAAGCACTTCGCTGCTGCTCGGATTAAGCCTCTTCTTTTCCCTCGCCCTGGCTATTCCCATCGGCATTTATGCCGCCTTGCGGCCCTATTCAAAAAGCGATTACGCCATCAATCTGGCCTGCTTCGCCGGCATTTCTGTGCCGCCATTTTGGCTCGCTTTGCTGTTGATCATCCTGTTCGCGGTCACACTAGGCTGGCTCCCGGCAGGTGGCATGCAGACCGTTGGTGACGGAAGCCTTCTCGATCGGGCACATCATCTCGTACTGCCGGTCATCACCTTGACCCTTGCTTCGGTCGGCGATTTTACGCGCTTCATGCGGGCCAGCATGCTGCAGACACTGCGGCAAGATTTCATTCGCACCGCGCGCGCCAAGGGCTTGTCGACTGTGCGGGTCGTGACGGGGCACGCCCTGCGCAATGCCATGTTGCCGCTCGTCACAATAGTCGCGTTGAGCATAGGCCGGCTTTTTTCCGGCGCCCTGATCACCGAGACGATGTTTTCGTGGCACGGTATGGGGAAAATGATCTACGACGCCATTCTCGGCAACGATTACAATTTGGCGCTGGTCGGTCTAATGCTGGCAACAGCCCTTACATTGCTGGGCAATTTTCTCGCTGACATTGGCTATGTCTGGCTAGATCCAAGAGTAAGCCTCGACAGCCAGGATCAAAATCGATGAGCCGCCCGCAGAGTGCCACATACCGCATGGGTAGGCGGTTTCTGCAGCACCGGCTCGCGGTTGCCAGTCTTATTACCCTGCTGCTACTTGCTCTCCTCTCGATCGCAGCGCCTCTCGCGGAGCAGCTTTTGGCGCTCGATGGCCAGGCGATAAATCTTCTCAGCCGGAACCAGCCGCCTTCCGTCGCGCATCCGCTAGGAACCGACGAAATTGGCCGCGACCTTCTGGCAAGGCTGCTTCAAGGCGGCCGCGTATCCTTGGCCGTGGCGATCGCCGCGGCTCTGGTTTCCGCGGTGATCGGTACAACGATCGGATTGTTTGCCGGATATTATGGTGGCCGGTTCGACGCTGTATTGATGCGCTTCACCGATGGTGTCATTTCCCTGCCCTTGCTGCCCTTACTGATCGTATTGGCGGCAATCGATCTGTCCAAACTGGGACTACCAGACTCTGTTACCCAATCAGAGGATGTCAGTCTTTACCGGATCATCTTCATTATCTCGATGGTCGGATGGACAACGGTCGCGCGCCTCGTTCGGGCCGAAACGTTGACGCTCAAGCAGAGAGAGTTCGTCCGTGCCGCTGTGGCTCAAGGCGCCACGGGTGGAAGGATTATGCGCGTCCATATTTTGCCCAATGCGGTTTCGCCCATCATCGTCGCGACGACACTGTCAGTCGGGAACATCATCCTGTTCGAGTCGGTCTTGAGTTTTTTGGGACTTGGCATTCAACCGCCCGTCGCCAGTTGGGGAAATATGTTGACCAATGCCCAGGAACTGATCTGGTCGGCTCCGCAATTGGCGGTATGGCCTGGCCTGCTGATATTCGTCACCGTTATTGCCTTCAATTTTTTGGGTGACGGGTTACAGGATGCATTCGATCCGCGCTCAATCGATTAACTTGGCGGCAAGGCGCGCCGCAACAGCGCGAGCCCTTCTTCGATGAGGTCTATCGATGTCGCGAACGAGAGCCGTATATAGTTTTCACAGGATGGGCCATATGCGCTGCCCGGCGTAATGATGACACCAGCTTCCGTTAAAAGATATTCAGCGATGGCCTCACTACCGGCCCAGCTTTCGGGAATTTGCGCCAAAGCGTAAAAAGTGCCCTCCGGAACAGGACACAAGACGCCTTCGATCTGATTCAAACCCCGGGCTACAGCAGCGCCACGCCGTGCGTATTCGGCGCGCATGTATGCAACGTCCGACAGGCTTCCCTCAAAAGCAGCTAGGGCAGCGTGCTGCACGATACTTGTCGCGCAACGGGTGGTCGTGTGATTGATTTTCGTCAGGACGGGCGCCAAAACCGGCGGTGCGATGCAATAACCAAGGCGCCATCCCGTCATCGCAAATGATTTTGAAAGGCTGGTCGCAATAATCGAGCGATCCGCCGCGTCCTGGCTTATGGAAGCGACCGATAGATGCTGGGCACCTTCGTAAACAAGCTCGCTGTATACCTCGTCCGCCACGATCCAAAGGTCAGATTGCGCCGCAATACCGGCGATAGACGAAAGCTCACCCCGCGACAGAACCCGCCCCGTGGGATTCCAGGGTGTATTCACAACAATGGCACGGGTACGCGCGGTGACGGCAGACGCGATGCAATTGGCGTCGACGACAAATCGCCCGTCGATGACGGGCATGGCAGCACCGACGGGCGCGGCGCCGCAAAGACGGATCATTTGCCGATAAGGTCCCCAGCATGGCTCAATCATAACGACTTCATCGCCAGGATTGAGGATTGCCCGCATGATCATCGATAGCGCGCCGTAAGAACCATTCGTGACCACGATATTCTCCATCGCGGCCTCGGTCCCGTGGTGCTGTGCCTCAAAGCGGGAGATCAATGCACGCAGTTCAGGCAATCCCGCCGGATCGACATATTTCCCCTGCCCTGATTGAATCGCAGCGATTGCAGCTTCCTGCACGGAGGGCGGCACATTGAAATCCGGTTCACCGATACCAAAATCGACAATTCTTTTGCCGTCGGCTTCCAGCGCGTCCGCCTTGCGGCGCATCGCAACGACCGTTGAGCCCCCTAAAGATTGTGCAAATTTTGAAATTTCCGGCGGCATACTTGTTGAGTCCTCTCGACGTGAAGGTCTCGACTATAGCCGATTGCGAACCTGCGCAAATGCCAGTGCCGGACAGTATTTTGAAGAGTCGGGAAGACGAAACCGGCGGCGCGGAAGGAGCAGTTCAACCTCAGACTTCAGGCAGCCTTTTGAACCGGTTCAATATAGTGCCCGTCCTGTTGCTTGGATTTGGATTTCGCTTGATACATCAAGGCGTCGGCGGCGCTGATAAACGTTTCTGAATCCAGGAACTCTTCAGGCCCTGTCTGCATAACACCAATCGAAAATGTTACGTCGCTGCCCGCACTCGATTCGAAAGTAGAGATGAGCCTTTCACAAACCATGTAAGCATGCACGAGCTCGGTCCGCGGCATGATAATGCAGAATTCATCGCCGCCGCAGCGGCAGCCAATATCAACCTCACGCACGGCGGCTTTAATCGCGGAACCGACCATCTCGAGCAATTTATCACCCTGTTGATGTCCTTTTTTGTCGTTGAGTTTTTTGAAGCCATTGAGATCGAGATAAGCGAGGCACAGCGGCGTGCCCGTCCGTTTTGCCACCGCAAGCTCACGATCCAGTTCTTCAACAAATGCCCGATGGTTGTAGAGCCCTGTGAGGGAGTCCCGTAGCGAGAGCTCCTGCAATTGCTTGGTTCTGTCAGAGACGACTTTTTCCAAACCGCTGGCATAGTCCTCCAATTCGCTCTTGGCGACCTCCACTTCAGCGACCAAGCTCATAATGTAGGTATCGAAGACCAATTGCATATCGAACATCAGTAGTTTACGCACAGCGTGATAAAGGAGTTCCCATTCTCCCAGCGTATCGTTTTTCAGAATCTGCGGCATCAAGACAGTTTCGAGGTTCGATTGCAGCAAATGTATTGCCGAAACATATAACTTCGGCTCCAAGCCAATTCGTTTGTGAACCTTCCCGATCCGGAGCCGCTTATTCACATACTCAGTGCCATATGAGCCTTCAAAAAGCTCGATCACGTAGCTTCTCATCGCCGATTTCAGGCGTTGAAGTGTGTCGGAATCTCCTATCAGGAGGCTGATTTCAGGGTAATTGAGCTGTGTTTGATAAAAGCGTATGACGATTTCGTCGACATTGGCCGCGACAATGCCTTGCAACCTCATCAGGCATTCCTCGTCTTCACGCGTGAAGCCCAGCATCGCTTTTCGGGTGGAAATCTCCCGCTCAGTGACTTGCAGCTGCTCGGCAAGCGTCTTTTCCACCGTTCGGGCGATGAGTTCTTGTCCTTGAAGAGACTCGAACAATTTGACGATCCTTTAGGTTGCACTCGATTTATCATTGTAATGAGCAGAACTTATGAAAATATTAAGGCCAGGTTTGATTTAGACGAATCAGTATCTGCGTTTGCATGATAAACGGGCACTAATGAACTCAACGTATGATAGAACGTTCGAATGGCGCTTCGATCAGGCACCTGAAGCCTTGTGGCCGGCTTTGGCGGATACCGCGCGCTTCAATGAAGCCGCTGGTCTGCCGAAACACCGCATTGATGAAGTTACTCAACCTGACGGTTCGGTCCGTTTTTTTGCCAAAGCACGTAAAGGTCCCTTCAACCTCGCGTGGGAAGAAGTTCCGGTCGAATGGGTTGACGGGCAATGGTTTCGACATGACAGAATCTTTAGCGCCGGGCCAATTGCCTACCTTTCAGCGTCGCTGCAGCTCGAACCCGATGGTTCAGGCGGCACATTGGGTCGTTATACGCTGAAGGCCAGTCCTGCAAACTTTCTGGGGACATTTCTTCTGAAAACCGCTTTCTTTAGCAGCGTAGAGCAGACATTCACCGCGCTGGCAAACAGCGCGTCAGCCTGGGCCGCCCAGTCTCGGGAAATGCCATTCGATACGTCTCCGCCAGCCCTCGAGCCGGAAGCACGCGAAAGGCTGAGCAACATTTTGGCTCGCATCACCAAGTCTGGGAACGATCACGGTCTATCCCAGCGGTTGGCCGACTGGATGCTGACGGCGCAAGAAGTCGACCTAGAACGCATTCGGCCATTGGAATTGTCGAAACGCTGGGGAACAGACGAGCGCAAGACCATTGAGATGTGCCTTCAGGCGGTTAAGGCAGGCCTCATGCAATTGCGTTGGGATTTATTGTGCCCGCGGTGCCGTGGCGCGAAGCTAACAGCGCCATCCCTCGACCGATTGCCAAGCGGAGCCCATTGCGGATCTTGTAACATCGAATATGACCGTGACTTCTCGCGAAACGTGGAGTTGACCTTTCAGCCCTCCCCCGCAATCCGTAAAATACTGAGCGGCGAATTCTGCCTTTTCGGACCAATGTCCACACCGCATGTAAAAGTCCAGATTGCGTTGGAACCAAGCGACTCCCGCGCCGTCCCAGCAATATTGCCGCCCGGCGATTATCGATTGCGCACTTTGGAAATCGGCGGTGAAGTCGACATCACACACACGGGGGGCGCATTTCCCGAAGCGTTGATCAAAGAGTCGGAAGTCAATACTGGTGTCCATTCCGACGCGGGAACCGTTCGCGCAACCAACTGCACCAACCGCCGCCGCACCCTGATTATTGAATCACGAAATTGGGTTCGGGAAGCCCTTACCGCCGAGCGGGTGACAACATTGCAAACGTTCCGCGATCTTTTCTCCGATCAAATACTTCGGCCTGGCGACGAAGTTGGAATTTCACAGGTCACTTTGATGTTTACCGACCTAAGGGGGTCAACCGCGCTTTATGAGCGGGTCGGAGATGCTGGCGCATACAGGCTGGTGCGCGAGCATTTTGCTTTCCTGGCAGGGGTGATCCGCGAACGGAACGGCACCGTCGTCAAGACCATCGGTGACGCCGTTATGGCGGCGTTCAACGACCCCGCAGATGCAATTCGCGCGGCGTTGGAGGTGCAAAGAAGCATTACCGCATTCAATGAATCTTTGGACGGAGAAAATCTCGTTATCAAGCTAGGATTGCACTACGGTCCCTGTATTGCAGTTACATTAAACGAAAAACTCGACTATTTCGGCTCGACCATCAATATGGCGGCGCGTCTGCAAGGCGAGAGCGATGGTGGTGACATCATACTGTCGGACGAGCTTGCCAAGGACCCCATTGTTTCTGCAATTCTCAAGAATTTCGAGTTGGCACCTGAGAACCGAATCCTAAAAGGCTTCGACACGCCGACCACATTCATGCGGCTTACCGCACAATCCTTGGCCACCTCCAACACATAATCTGTCCGATTTGAAGGACGGCGATGGCGCCTTCTACCGCGCCCTATTATAGTCACGCGTGACGATGTCTGGGGGGATACGTCCAACAAGGATGAGGCATAACAATGTCACTCGAAATCCGTGCTTTTTTTCATCAAGCGACGTGCACCGCAACCTACATTGCGGTTTCAAACGGACGC
>JAJFJB010000371.1 GCA_021774435.1 Alphaproteobacteria bacterium | reverse complement strand
TGCATGCTTGCTTTTCTTTTCGGTGGCGAGCGGTTCCTGGATTGTCGCGATGTATTGGTTCATCCCGACAATCGTCGGTGTTCCCGTGGCACGTATGATACGGGTCGCTGATCATACCGGGTGCACCGAAGATTCCGATCTTCGGACTTACGCCCGAACCGTAAAGACGGACCCCATCACGCGGTTCTTCTGCTGGGATATGTCGTATCACTGCGAACATCATCTCGCGACGTCGGTCCCGTTTCATCAATTGCAGGCCTTGCATGAAAAAATCGGGCACGAGTTGAACCCGGTCGATAAGGGCTACATCGCAGTTCAATGGGAAGTGTTGACGCAACATTTGTCCGGCATCTTTCGTAAAAAACGCGATTTGGCGCCGGCCGAGTAAAGGAAACCGAATGTCCGATGCCTGGATCTATGCCATCGATGCGGATGACGTCGAGGAAGAAGACGTCATGCCCGCCGAAATCGAGGGCCAGGAGATCGCAATTTATCGTGTCGAAGGTCAATTCTACGCCTCGGTCGACCGATGCACACACGGCGCCGCGAACCTTTCAGAAGGCATTGTCATCGATGACGTTATCGAATGTCCCTTGCATCAAGGCCGCTTCTGCGTCCGCGACGGCCGCGCGCTCAGTGCGCCGGTGAGCGAGCCAATCTCGACCTTCCCAACCAAGGTCGAACACGGGAAGGTTTATGTGCAATTGATTGGCGCCGACGACAAAGGCGGATAAAACTAAATCGACGGATAACTGTGGGAAGAATAGGTGATGTCGAATAGCTGGAAAACTACCCGCCTTTCGGCGGCACTTGGTGCAGAGGTGGCGGACGTCAAATTGGCAGAGGCTGACGATTCGGATATCGCGGAAATCAAGCGGCTCCTGAACGAACACATGGTTTTGTTCTTTCCCGATCAGCACATGAGCACAGATGACCACATCGCCTACGGTCGCAGGTTTGGCCGATTGGAAGGTCATCCGAACCTGAAGGAACGCACGCCCGAAGATTATCCGGAGCTGTTCCGTCTCGCGGCCAGCGAAGGCGGCATTGCGGATGAGTGGCACACCGACCTGACCTTCCTGGAGCGGCCGTCCCTGATGTCGATTCTCAACGTAAAGGAATGTCCGGATGTCGGCGGCGATACCATGTGGGCCAACTTGTGCGCAGCCTATAACGCACTGTCGCCACCAATACAGGAGCTGTGCGACGGTCTCTCCGCCCTGCATGATGCTCTTCCTCATGAGCGCCCAGACCGTATGGCAATCCACCCGCTGATCCGTGTTGATCCTGAGAGTGGGCGCAAAGCGATCTATGTGAATGAGCATTTCACGCGCCGCATCGTGGAAACGAATGCGCAGGAGAGCGCAATCCTGCTCAGCTATCTCACAAACTGGGTAAAGCAGCCGCCATTTACGGTGCGTTATCGTTGGCAGGCCGGCACAATTGGCATGTGGGACAATCGCTTCACCCAGCACTGTGTCGTGAACGACTTTGTCGGCGAGCGGCTAATGGAGCGTGTCACTGTCATGGGTGACAGCATTCAAGGCGCCGCACCGCGCTGGCGGCCCTTTACGGAAAACGCCAAGCGCTCCGCCATGAGCCGCCACGATCGGCAGCTTAAGGCTTTTTTAGAAGAGCCGGCGGCAGCCAAATAGCCGGTCTAAAGGTGCGGCGGGCGCAGCCTCTAAGACAGACATGGCGGAAAGCCTGCTCTGCCGGCATATCCTATCGAAAACGCTAATCTTACTTCAGGCGCGTGCGAGCGGTCCCCGCAAAAGCTGGCCGGGCAGGGCACCGGTATGTTCGTTATTCCGCAGCACGACCTGACCGGCGACGACTGTTGCGTGCATCCCGTCCGCATATTGTTTCAAGCGTTTGGAGCCAGACGGCAGATCATTTACCACTTCCGGCATCCGAGGCTCGACCTTCGCTGCATCGAAGACAGTGACGTCCGCCGTCATGCCTTCACGCAGCAGTCCGCGGTCATGAAAGCCCCAGTTTGTTGCAGTATCATAGGTGATCATCCGCACCGCCTCTTCGAGGGTGAAGGCTTCCCTTTCACGCACCCAGTGACTCAATAGGTGGGTCTGTAGCGAACTGTCCATGATCTGCGAGACATGGGCGCCGGAATCCGAGAAGGTCACCGTGGACCGTGGATGCTTCATGAGCGCCAGTGCATCGTCCTGGTTTTCGTTTGCGAGCGGCTGCCGGAAGAATGCTTTCAGGTCTTCTTCGATCGCAACCTCGACCATCGCCGCTGCCGGTGTGATCCCGCGCTCCTTGGCAATCTGTTCCATGCTCGGGTGCGGCAATCGAATTTTGTCCACGTGATAGAACATGTCCCATTCCGGCGGCCGTGCCTCGGCGCCGACGACTTCCGGACCGTCATAGGGCCTGTCGGCAACTTCGATGAGCTTGCGCTTGAGCTCGGGGTCGTTCTTCAATTTCGCCAACTGTTCGTCGAGCGGCAGTTTGCGGAAATCACGCCAGATATCCCAGGTATCGAATGGCGTCGTCGTCTCGAAGGAAAGGATCGAGTTGATTTCGCGGCTATGGACCTGGGTCCAAATCCGCGCGCCGTGTAGATTTTCTTCTTCGATGATTTCATAGAGCGCTTTCCACTGCCCAGGAAACTTCTTACGGCTGAGGCTGCCAAAGGTAATCGGCCGGCCGCTCTTCTTCGAAAGCTCCCCAAGGCTACGGTAGACGCCCATCATCTTCTGCATTTCGCCGCGTTCCATGGCGAGTTGGAAGATGCCGGCACCGGTTTCGCCCATTGCCATCACAATGTCGCGAATTTCCTCATCGGCGCCGATACGGCTGGCGACAAACCGGTCGTCGGATGTGAGGTGGCTTGGGCTGCGTGAGGTGGAGAAGCCGATGGCGCCCGCGCGCACGGCTTCCTGTACCGAGGCTTTCATCTTCTCCATATCATCGTCGCTGGCCTCTTCCTCAAACGCCCGCTCACCCATCACATAGGTTCGAAGCGCGGAGTGACCGATATACCCGGCATAGTTAATGCCCTTGGGCATCTTGTCGACGGCATCCATATACTCAGGATACGTCTCCCAATCCCAGTTGATGCCTTCAAGCATGGCGCTCCGTGAGATGTCCTCAGCGCGCTCCAAGTTCCGGAAAACAAAATCGGCTTCCGACTCGCGGCAAGGCGCCAACGTGAAGCCGCAATTACCCATGACTGCCGTCGTGACGCCGTGATAGCAAGAGCAACTGCCAAGCTGATCCCAGAAGAGTTGGGCGTCCATGTGCGTATGGCCGTCTACAAAACCCGGCGACACAATCAAGCCTTCGGCATCGATCACGTCATCCGCCGGCGCCGCGATGCGGCCGCTAATCGTGGTGATCTTGCCGTCCTTGATGCCAACATCGCCACGGTAACGCGCGCTGCCCGAACCATCGACAATCATGCCGTTCTTGATTACGAGATCATAAGCCATCCTATTTTCCCCTCTGCCGCTAAGTCGTACAGTATTAGTCTGGACAATTGTGCCAGCAGCGGCCTGCTGTTGGTACGAAAATTTTCAGGTGGCGTTGAGTCCCCAGCAACCACGCGCTAAAAAAACATGCAAGGCTAAATGTCGGCAGTTTGGAAGTTTATGAAAAATAAAAGAAAATTACGCTTCGCTCTTGTCGTCCTTGGCGTCGGCCTGATCTCGGTTCTTTCTTACGAACTGTTTTACTGGCTAACCCATGTCTATGAATTCGACGCCCGCATCAAAACGGAACTGACGACGCTGTCGAGCCGTGTCGATGCCACGATTGAAAAAATTTACGTCAAGGAAGGGGATGTTGTCCGCAGAGGCAGTCTGCTAATCGCTCTGGATTCCGAAGTCGAACGACTGCGCATCGAAGCGTTCAAGGCGGATTTAGCCCGCGAGCGTGCACGGATCACAAAGCTTCTGGCGGAAAAGGATGCGCTGGAACTGAACCTAAAATCGCGGGTTGCGACCAAGAATGAGGAAATCCGAGCACTGCGGATCGAACTGCAATCCATCAAGGATCGCGTCACGCTCGCAAAGAAAAACCTGAACCGTTCAAAAATACTCCATCAAAAACAATTACTGTCATCCAAGCGGTTGGAAGAGGAGCAAGCAAAGGCCCTCGATCTCGGCGGCAAGGTCAGCTTTGCCGCAGCCAAGGTGAGAGTGGCGGAACGCGAGCGCGACGAGATCGAAGCATCGCGTTCGAACATTGAAGTTATCGTATCCGAACTCGGGATTTCCGGGATCAATATCGAAAAGATCAAGATCCTCATCAAAGAGTCGGAGGAGAAGCGGAAGCATCGCTTCGTCGTTAGTCCAATCGACGGGATTATTGACAACATCTTCAAATACGAGGGTGAGCACGCCGAAGAAGGCGAAAAACTGATCCTCCTGCATGACAAGAATTCTTTTTGGGTCGAAGCGAATATCGAGGAATCCCAACTGCGCTATTTGAAGGTGTCACAAAAAGTCGTCATCGATATCGACGCCTATCCCTTCGACAGTTTCCTGGGCACGGTGACCCGGATCGGCAGTGTGACGACAACGCAACTCGCCGATGGGGAAGGCAACGACGCCCGCGCCAGCAAGGCAACGCAGCGTGTCCCAGTCTACATCAAGCTGCTCGACCCGCCGGAACGGATCACGCCTGGCATGCTGGTCGAGGTCAATATTCAAATCTACGACCAACTCGGCTTCTAGGCCGCCATGCCGCTGGCAAAACTCGATTGGCGCATCATTCTGACCATCGCGACCGTCTCGATGCTGCTGCAACAGGCGTTTTCTTATGTCTGCCAAATCGCCCTGCCGATCCTGGCCGACCGGATTGCCGAAGATTTCGGGATTTCCCGTGCCTGGCTGGGCCTGTATCTTTTCATCCAGAACGTCACCGCCATTGTTGCCGCCATGGGGTGCGGCGGTTTCATTATCCGGCTCGGCGCTTGGCGTGTGAGCCAGATCTGTCTCATCCTGATGGGGACCAGCCTAATTGTCATTGCAGGCGGTGTATTGTGGCTCTACCCGCTGGGCGCCATCCTTTTGGGCGCCGGTGCTGTCTCGACACCGGCTAGCTCCCACATACTCGCCCGGCACTGTCCACGTCATCTCGCGCCCGTGATTTTTTCAGTCAAACAGACCGGTGTACCGGTCGGCAGCCTCATCGGCGGCTTGTTGATTCCCTTTCTGCTGGGTCTAGGGTTCTACCTCGCAACAATTCGAGAGTCGGTATACCTGGACGCGTATGGCGCCGCATTTGTGGCAGCCCTGATTGTCTATTCCGTCGCGATTATGTTGCAGCCGTTTCGGACGTTTTTCGATTCCGACAGGGACCCCTCCGTCCGGCCGTCTTTTTCTGGCGTATCGGAAACGATGAAAATCGTCCTTTCGACACCTAATTTGCGGGACCTCGCCTTCGCCGGATTTGCCTTCGGTGGATTACAATCCATCTATTCCGGATTCTTTATTCTCTATCTCATCGATGGCCTGGAATACAGCGAAGTGGACGCCGGATTTGCCTTCGCCGTCGCGAGCACGGCTGCCGTTGCCGCGCGCATTTTGTGGGGCTGGCTTGGGAGTACGCTCGTCTCGCCCCGCATCGTAATGGGACTGATTGGCCTATTTGGGTTCGTCGCGGCGGTTCTCACCGGATACTACGATTTTGGCTGGAGCCAAGGAGCGATTATCGCGGTCGCGGTTCTGTACAATGTCACGGGACTGAGCTGGCATGGTGTCTTGTTGGCGGAAACCGCGCGGCTTGCACCACCGGACAAAGTTGGCGGCGTCACAGGCGGCGTGCTGTCCTTCACCAGTATTGCGATGATGATTTACCCCGCAATTTACGGCGGAATGCTCGCTTTTACGGGTTCCTACGGGTTGGGATTCTTCTTCGCCGCAGTACCATCGCTGATCGCGGCATTCGTGTTTTTTCGCAAACCCGTCGAAGGTGCTTGGCTTGGAATCCTCCTGGATGGCCTGTCCTGGTCTTTGGCACCCGCTCGGCTATTTTATGCCTTTTCCATTGCGACAGTGGGCGCTTTGATCGGCGGCGCATGGGTTTACGCTAGGTTGATAACATAAAGGCATCGCACTGTGCGGCTGTCGTTCGTCTGAAAATCGCTGTTTTCGCCGAATATCCCAAACCTAGATCGGGCAAGCACTCAATTAATTATTCAATAATTAGATTATATATATTCATTTTATATAGTTTGTATTCGATATTTCTTTCGAATTTCATTATTTTATGCCATCTTACTTCGAGAAATACAGTATTAATTAAATAAATATACTTAAAATGCAAAACAAAATCACATCCATACAGCGCCGCGACCAACGGTCCCCAAGTACACGCACGATCGTTTTACAGGCGGTGATCCAGTCTAGCACCAGCTCGTACAAGGACATGGGAATTACAAACTCGTCCTTAAAATGGCCCAGCCATTCCACAGGTCAGGCATAGGGGATACAGGCTATGAACAAGTTAAAACTCTTTTCGCTCGTTACAGGCGGCGTTGTTCTCTTACTGACTGGGGCAACTGCCCAAGCAGATCCTTTCACTCGGAATTCGACGCAAGTAAATAGCCCAAATGCATTTAGCGCGCCGCTTGATAAAGAGGTTCCCGACCGATTGATCGAGATGTTCATGGCGGAAAACCAAGTTGGGCTTGTCGAGAAGGTCATGACGCTGGAAGGCACACTTGGTGAGGCCGAGAATGAATTGGACGATGCAGATTTGACGTTGCACCAAACGAGTATTGATGCAGCGGGCGCGCTGATCTCCGTTGTCGACGCGGAACAAAGCTTTGAGCACAGCAAAACCGTATTCAACATTGCCAAAGAGGAACACGCAGAGGCAAAGCGCGAACTGAAAACGCTGCAATCCTTGCCCGTCAGCCAGGAGAACAACGTCGAAATCAACGAACTGAAACGCGAAATCGTTCGGCTAAGAGATAACTTCCTTGCGGCAAGGGCGGATCGCGTCACGGCAAAATCGAACCTGCGCCTTGCCCGTTCGAATGCCGCTCTTTCGGAACATCGTATTGGCGTTGCCCAGAATGCGGTCGATGAAGCCAAGCAAAAAATCGCCGCACTTGCGGTGCAAATAGAGGTCGCGCACCTTGCGTTTGATAAAGAGCAGGAAGAGGTAAAGGTGCTCGTGTCGGAATTATCCGCGGAGCAGCTCTACGCCTTCAATCATTCGCTCGATAAGGCGATGACCGACGATCTGCTTTTCCTGAATATCGGTACGGAACATTTAAAAGTCGCTCTTGAGGACGCTTATAACAAACAGCAAATCGGGCTGTTGGCGAAGGCCTTGGGGACGGAAGCATTGCTCCGTCAAGCCGCCGCGGACACCGGCAACAAGAAACTTTTAATCGAGGCGGCACAAAAGAAGGAAAAGATCCTGGCGAAGATCGATCAGATCGAAGCGGAAAAACTGGATGCCGAGCGTAATGGCAAGAGCGCCTTTGGTATCGCATCCCATCCACAGAAGAAAACTAAGAAGCCATCCCACTCACGTTAGGCAATCTCCGGCCTTGATCGCTTTGAAACGAACATTCAAACAAGAAACAAGCTTTCACAACGCGCCGCAATCGTGGACGCCGTGAACTTCGTGTAAGCGCAAAGTTCCGCCGTGCGTGCTGAGACTCCTCAAAACCAATATGCTGGTCTGCACGAACAGAAATTTCTAGGCAATCGACGGTGGCGTATTCCGACACCATTGAAGATTTGTTCACGCGTTATGGGCCGGCATACCGTTGGCTCGCAACGGCAACGGGCCTGCTCGCCTTTTTTACCATGGCCTTGTCCAGCACCATTGTGAATGTGGCCGTGCCCGATGTTATGGGCGCCTACGGTGTCGGGCAGGACAAGGCGCAATTCCTAGCGACCTCCTTCTTTGCAACCATGACCGCCAGCCAGCTTGTGTCCAATTGGGTCAGCCAGCGGTACGGACAGCGGGTCACCTTCGCCGGCGCGTTGCTCCTGTTCAGTTTCGGCAGTGCGGTCAGCGGCATTGGCCTCACTTTCGAATTCGTTATAACCGGACGCGTGATGCAGGGCTTCGCCGCCGGCATTCTACAGCCCCTCGTCATGCTGATGCTGCTGCAGGTTTTCCCGCCGGAGCGCCGGGGTTTGGCGATGGGACTGTTCAGTATGGGCATTGTCGCCGCCATCGGGGTCGGACCGTATTTTGGCGGCATCACAATTGACCAGCTGAGTTGGCGCTACATCTTCCTGGCGCCTATGCCTTCCGTCGTTCTGGCCTTCGTCATGGGGTTCTTCTTCATCCCATCCACCAGACCGCCAGGCCAAACGACTCAGTTCGATTGGATCGGGTATGTTTTTCTGTGTACTGCCCTATTTTGCTTGATGACCGGGATCGCAAACGGACAACGCGAAGGTTGGGCCTCGAACGAAATCGTTTCGCTTTTCGTCATTTCGATTGTGGCCGGCACCGGATTTGTACTCTCGCAATTTCGAACCGGTGCCGGCTTGTTGGAT
The DNA here is from genome assembly GCA_021774435.1 of Alphaproteobacteria bacterium. Lineage (GTDB taxonomy): Bacteria > Pseudomonadota > Alphaproteobacteria > UBA8366. The sequence continues at coordinate 14,772 of JAJFJB010000371.1, read as the reverse complement.
ATGTCTTTATTTCGCAACCGCCAGTTCGCGGTCACTGCCGTAATCGCGCTTCTCTTCGGCTGCGGAAACTTTTCCACGATGTATATTTTTCCTGTTTTCAGCCAGCTGGTGCAGGAATATTCAGCGACCCTGGCAGGCTTCCTGATCATGCCGGGGAGTCTGCTGGCGATGCTTGTGTTGCCACTGACCGGCCGGTTATCGGATATGGTCTCGCCGCAAATCCCAATAATTTTTGGCCTGTTTATCTTCTCGGTCAGCATGCTGTTTATGGCCGGTGCGGATACCAATACGGTTGTCTGGAGTGTCGGCCTCTTCGTCTTTATTGGCAGGCTCGGCATCGCTTTCGTCGTGCCGTCCATGAACGTCGCAGCACTGGCTACGTTGCCGATCGAAAAGATTAGCCGGGGGGCGGGGGCGGTGAATTTTCTGCTGCTGCTAGGGGGTTCCTGCGGCATCAACACGCTCGTTGTCATCATGGAGCAGCGCACCCAGCACCATAGCGACCTGCTTGTCGCGACACAGACCGCGGGGAACGCAGTGACCCGCGAAATGCTGGTGGGCGTACACGGGCTGCTGGGCGAGGGGGGCATCCCCATATCGCTACACAGTCCGGTTGCGCTCGACTATCTCGGTAAGGTCGTGCATGCACAGGCAAACACGCTCGGCTTTCAGGACGGCTTCATGGCACTTGCCTTCGTCTTCCTCTTCGCCATTATTCCGGCGTCGATCCTTGATTGGACGGGACGGCGGTAGCACACAATGTGGAGCCCGAATCATGTCGAACCCAAACGATTGCGCGCTGGTCCTGTTTTCCGGCGGTCAGGACTCAACGACCTGCCTTGCTTGGGCGCTAGAAAATTTTGCCGCCGTCGAAACGATTGGATTCGATTACGGGCAACGGCACGCCGTCGAGCTGGAAAGCCGGCAACATGTCTTCCGGGCTATACGCGATGCCTTTCCGGATTGGTCAGCAAACCTAGGCGAAGACCATGTGATCGATCTCGATGTCTTGAACAAGGTCAGCGACACTGCCCTGACACAGGAAGCTGAAATCAAGATGGGCGCGGACGGTCTGCCGAATACCTTCGTGCCGGGCCGGAACCTGCTGTTTCTGACTGTGGCGGCGGCGGTCGCCTACCGGCGCGAGGCGCGGTATATTGTCGGCGGGATGTGCGAAACGGATTACTCCGGTTATCCCGACTGCCGTGACGACGCGATCAAGGCAATGCAGTTAGCGCTTAATCTCGGCATGGACCGCCGCTTTGTGCTGCACATGCCTCTGATGTGGATCGACAAGGCGGAAAGTTGGGCAATGGCCGAACAGCTTGGCGGCGCGGCTTTGATCGATCTTATCCTCGAAGAAACGCACACCTGTTATCTCGGTATTCGCGAAACACGTCACGATTGGGGTTACGGCTGTGGCACCTGTCCCGCCTGCGAGTTGCGCGCGTCAGGTTACAAAAAGTTCATGGCGTCTACGCCGCAATAGGAAAGGGGCCAATTAATGCCTGACTATGAATTCTTTGACCTCGGCGCATTCGAGCTGCAGCGCGGTATCACGGTCCCGGGCGCAAAACTAGCCTACAAGACCTATGGCACCTTGGCGGACGATCGCTCGAATGCGGTGCTCTACCCGACCTCGTTTGGCGCACACCACACCGACATCGAATGGGTCATTGGCCCCGGCCATATCCTCGACACCGACCGCTATTTCGTCGTGATCCCGAACATGTTCGGCAACGGCCTGTCGACCTCGCCCAGCAATATCGGCGAACCTTTCGAGAAGGGCCGTTGGCCCGAATTCACCCATTGGGACAATATCCACGCCCAAAAGCGTCTCCTCGAAGAGGTGTTCGGCGTCGAAAAGCTGGCCCTGGTTTACGGCTGGTCGATGGGTGCGCAGCAGGCGCTGCATTGGGGCGCGATTTTTCCTGACCGGGTCGAACGCCTCTGCGCCGTCTGCGGCTCCGCGCGCACCTCGCCGCACAACAAGGTATTCCTCGACGGTGTTCGCTCAACCCTGCAGGCCGACCCGAACTGGCGCGACGGCCATTTCGCTGACCGCCCCGTGCGTGGCTTGCGCGCCATGGGCCGCGTCTATGCGGGCTGGGCCATGTCGCAGTCCTTCTACCGTGAGCATCTCTATCTACAGCACGGTTTCACCTCACTGGAGGACTACCTGGTTCGCGCCTGGGAGGCCAATTATCTGCGCCGTGACGCGGACAATCTGCTCGCCATGCTCGACGTCTGGACCCGCTCTGACATCAGCGACAACGACATCTACAACGGCGATTTCGACGCGGCCCTTGGCGCCATCACGGCCAAAACCCTGATCATGCCCGGACGCACAGACCTATACTTCACCCCCGAAGATAGCGAAGCCGAAGCCGCCCGCATCCCAAGCGCCGACTTCCGCCCCATCGAATCCATCTGGGGGCATAGGGCAGGGAACCCGATAGAGTGCGACGAAGACCGGACGTTCCTGCGCGACGCGGTGCATGGGTTGCTGGCAGGATAGAAACAACAAAGCACGCCCACTTCCTACGCCGCCTCCAACATGACAAAATGCGCGGGAGCCGCGCGCGGGCGCGATTGAAAAATGCAGAGGGAAGGAAACCCCGATGGGAAAACAGCACGTTCTTTACGACGTCAGCGATGAAATCGCGACGATTACCTTGAACCGGCCGGAAGCGCGAAATGCGCTCAGCACGGAAATGCGCGAGCAGCTCGACGAGGCGCTGAACGATGCACGCGACAGGGCGGGGGACGACGTCAAGGTCGTGCTGATCACTGGCGCGGGCGGCGCGTTCTGCGCCGGCGGCGACGTGAAGGGCATGAACAACAGTCAGCAGTCCGGCGGCGTCGAAGCGAACGCGTCGCGCAGCCGCATGCGCAGCAGCCACAGCACGATCTACAACCTATTCCATATCGAGTTGCCAGTCGTCACCTTGGTCGATGGCGCGGCGGCGGGGGCGGGATGCAATCTCGCGCTGGCCGGTGATTTCGTACTGGCGACGCCGCGCGCCTTCTTCATGCAGGCCTTCGCGCGCATCGGCCTCGTACCGGATTGGAGCGGTTTCTACATTCTGCCGCGCCTCGTCGGCCAGATGCGGGCCAAGGAGCTCGTCTTTTCCGGCCGCCGTGTCTATGCGGAAGAAGCCAAGGAAATGGGTATGATTTACGACCTGGTCAGTCAGGACAACGCCTTGGCCGAATCGCGCGCCTTCGCCGGACGGTTCCGCAATGCCTCGACGACCGCCATCGGCGTCGCCAAGAACGTGCTCAACCAATCCTACAATCAGGATCACCGAACCTTGCTGGAAATGGAAGCGTCCGCGCAGTCGATCTGCCGCGATACCGAATTCCACAAGGAAGCCGTGCGCCGCTTTGCCGACAAGGAAACCCCGCTCTACGACTGGGAATCCTTCAAGTAATGGCAACCCGGCCCGTCGTCGATTTCACAAAGATCGACTTCGACGACGGTTGGACGCGTCCCGACGGCGCACCCGAGGGCGTTTCGGTCAAGGTGCTGGCCGGCGCGCTCGATCACGCGGTAAAACGTGGCAAATGCACGACCTTGACGCGGTGGCGCGCCGGCACGGAAGTAAGCGAAGCGATCACGCACGACTATATAGAAGAAGTCTATGTGATCGCCGGCGCGCTGCAATGGCTCGACGGGGCAGGTAGCGCCACGGCGGTCGAGGCGAACAGCTATGTCTGCCGCCCCGCCGGCGTGCCGCACGGCCCGTTCCGCGCCGATGAAGACTATCTGGCGATCGAATTCTGCTACTACGCTGAATAGACTCGTTATTTATGGCGAGTCATCGTGTCCATAGTTTGAACCCGGCGCCGCGCCCAACATGCCAACCGCCTCGATCTCGACACAGAGTTCGGGGCGAACTAGCTTGCTGACTTCGATCAGCGTCGAGACGGGGTAGTTCCCGCTAAAGAACTCCCGGCGCGCCTTCCACACGGCATCCCGGTCGTTGATGTCGGTCAGATAGATCAGCACCTTGACCACATCGTCCATGGTGCCGCCCGCGGCCTGCATCAGGTTCTTGATCTTGGTGAAGATCTCCACGGCCTGCCCATAAGCATCGGAGGATCCGATAGCGCCGTCAAACTCCTTGCCGCGCGCGGTCATGCCGGCGATATAGACATGCCGGTCGATCACCAGGCAGTTCGACCAGGTATCCTCCGGCGGTTCGCCCACTTGGGGATGGGTGATGCGTTTCTTCTGCATGTGGTCATACTCCTTCGTTGTGCGTTATCGCCAGCCACCGCCGCCATTTACATAAACGGTATCGGCCGTCATAAATTCGCAGGCATCGGAACACATGAACAGGACGAGTTCTCCGATTTCCTCCGGTTCGCCAAACCGCTTCATCGGCACGTCGTTGCGGAATTGCTGCATCATTTCCGCCGATGTGCTGGCTGTTCCCTGAAAGGCGGTGTCGACCGGCCCTGGAGAAATCGACAGGCAACGAATTCCCTTGTCGGCGAACTCTCGCGCGACGCCCAGAGTCATGGTGAGTACCGCTCCCTTCGCCGAAGCGTAATGGATCGACGCACCCGGCCCGCCGCGCTTGTGCGACATGCTGGCCATATTGACGATCACGCCCTGCCCGGCATCGAGCATATGCGGCAACGCCGCCTGCATACCATACAAAACGCCGTTTACATTGAGGTCGTAGGTTTTCTTCCAAAGATCGTCGTCAATATCCAGAAACTTTGCACGCTTGAAGGCGGCTCCGGCGGAGTTGAAGAGGAAATCGACGCTGCCATAGGCGCTAAGTGCGGCCGATATCATGTTTCCAACCGCTGTCCGGTCGCAAACATCGGTTGTCGTCGCGATTGCCTGCGCGCCCGTCGCATTGACCTGCTTCACGGTCTCCTGTGCTGCATCGCCCTTGATATCCGCGCACAACACATTCGCCCCCTCGCGCGCAAAGATCAGCGCGGTCGCGCGGCCGATCCCGCTGCCGGCGCCGGTGATTACAATGGTCTTGTTCTGGAAATAATCCGGTGTTTTTGGCATTCGTTGAGCCTTCGATTTGGTTTCTCGGTTTGCCCCTTGGTGTCCTGGTCGATTCACATGTGATTTAGATCCTAAATTTGATGTATATTTCATGCAGAAAATTTCAGAATCATCGCACTTAGCTGAATTGTGGACCGGCGGACCGGTCCGGGTCCAACGGTTTCCCTCTGACCCATATCGTGGCACACTGGCGTCTATAAAAGTTGCTGACCGTACCGGGAGAATTCGCAATGGGCCTGTCCGATATTCGGGGTGTTCCGACGTCTACCGACAGCCAAAACGCACTCGATCTTCTCGAAGAGGCGCTCGACCTGGCCCTCGCCATCCGCGGCGACCCCGTTGCACTGATCGACGAGGCACTGGACGCCACGCCGGACTTCGTTCTGGGTTACTGCATCCGAGCGGAGTTCCGTCTATTGACGACCGAGCGCTCCGGTGTATCGCTGGCGGCGCGGGACGTGGAAATGGCCGAAGCCCTGACGGGGGCCGCCAATGACCGGGAGCGCGGCCATATCGCCGCAATTCGCGCCTGGCTCGAAGGCGATCTGGAAAAAGCCGTCAGTTGCTGGGAAACAGTACTACTGGAATATCCCCGCGACCTTATGGCGATATTTGCCGTCCACAACACGGATTTTTTTCTCGGCGACGCCGCACAGATGCGGGACCGCCTGTCGCGTGCGTTGCGGGCCTGGAATGCCGACACGCCAGGCTATGGCTACGTGCTTGGCATGTATGGATTCTCGCTGGAAGAAGCCGGCGATTTTATCCGGGGCGAGGAATATGGCCGCATGGCCGTGGAACTGAACCCAAAGGACGTCTACGCGATCCACGCCGTCGCCCATGTCATGGAGATGCAGGGCCGCCAATCCGACGGTATCGCCTGGATGACGGAACGCCAGGAGAATTGGGCCGTCGATTGCGGCTTTTCGATCCATCTCTGGTGGCACACCGCCATGTACCATCTCGACCTCGGCGAATACGACCGGGTCTTTGAGATCTACGAAAACGGCATCCGCAAAAGCGCCGACGGCATCTCGCTGGAAGAACTCGACGCCGCGGCCATGCTGTGGCGGCTCAACCTGCTCGGCGTCGATGTCAGCGACCGCTGGGGCGAGCTTGCCGACAAGTGGGAGCCCAGCGCGGAGGATACTTATTATGCCTTCAACGACATGCACGCGATGATGGCCTTCGCCGGCGCGGGCCGCGATATGGCGGCGGCAAAACTGCTCGCGGCGACCGCCAGCTATGTGACGGAACGTGGCGGCACCAATGCGCAAATGACCAAGGATGTCGGCATCCCGATCTGCCGCGCCTTGCTCGCCTTCAGCCGTGAGGATTACGGCACGGCCGTCGATTTGCTGCTGCCGATCCGATACAAAAGCAACATGTTCGGCGGCAGCTACGCACAGCGCGACGTCATCGCGCTCACATTGATCGAGTCCGCCCTGCGCGCCGGGCGTTTCAAGCTTGCGCACGCCCTGCTGGCGGAACGCGCCGCGGTCAAGGAAACCAGCCCCATGACCTGGAAACTGATGGGCCGCGCCCTCGATGGCCTTGGCGACAAGCCCGGCAGCGACGAAGCCCGGGGCAAAGCGGAGGACCTCCTCTCCGGCGTGCATCATGTGGCACCGGTCAACACCGGCCTGCGCAGCGACCCGGTCTTCATTCCCGGCGGATGTTTGCTGTAGGAGGAAACCATGACGCAAGGTATCCCCGTCATCGATCTTACGGCCTTCCGCGACGGCGGGGCCGCCGACAGGGCCCGTATTGCTCTCGATATCGCGGCGGCGTGCGAGACACTGGGGTTCCTGGTCGTGTCCGGCCATGGCGTTCCTGAGGCGGATGGCGACAGACTACACCAGGCCGCCCTCGAACTTTTCGATCTGCCCTTGGACGATAAATTGGCCGTCCGGCGGCCGCGCAATGACCAGAACCGAGGCTATATTCCCTATGGCGAAGAGACCCTGGCCAAGATGCACGGGCAGGTGACGCCGGCGGATTACAAGGAAGTCTTTGCCATCGGTCCTGACGACGTGCCGGCCGAGCCCTATTACACCTGCGATCTGGCCTATCCCGATTTCGCGCCAAACCTGTGGCCCACGGGATCGAAAGCGTTGCGGACAGCGATGCTGACCTACTACACGGGCGTGCTGCGGCTCGCCCGGCACCTCGGTCACGCCTTTGCCATCGCACTTGGCATGCCGGAAGATTTCTTCGTCGAGCGGCTCGCACGGCATTCCTGTCAGTTGCGCCTGCTGCACTATCCCGCGCCGGAGGCTGACTTTCTGCCGGATCAACTCCGCTGCGGCGTGCACACCGATTTGGGGCTGGCGACGATCCTGCGCAACGAGGCCGCGCCGGGTGGGCTTGAGGTACAGACGCCGCAGGGCGACTGGATCACGGCGCCGGCGATCCCCAATACCTTCGTCGTCAATATCGGCGATCTGATGATGCGCTGGACCAACGACCGCTGGCGCTCCACGCCGCATCGCGTCGCCATTCCGCCGGCCGAAGCCCGGGCATGCAGCCGCCGTCTGTCGATCGGCTTTTTCGTCATCCCCAATTACGACGCTACCGTTGAATGCATCGGGCGGGAGGGCGAAACGGTCAAATACCCTCCGGTCTCCGTGCGGGAATACCGGACGGACCGGTTTGCCGCAGGGGCAGGGTGAAAGCGGTAACATGTTTATCTAAGACGGCGGCTAACCGGGGAAAACAGGACGACGATGGCCAGTTCACCGCAGAACAGGAAGGTCTATCTTATCGGCGGTGGTATCGGTTCGCTCGCCGCCGCCGCATTTATCGTGCGCGACAGTGACTTGCCCGCTGAAAACATTACAATTTTCGAGGCAGAGTCTTTTTTAGGCGGCAGTCTCGATGGCGCCGGAAATCCCGAGGACGGTTATTCGTTGCGGGGCGGCCGCATGCTGACGACGGACAATTTCGAATGCACCTGGGACTTGTTCAAGTCCATTCCTTCGCTCATCGAGCCCAAAGTGACAGTTTACGATGAGACCATCGCGTTCAATCAGCGAGTCCGGTCGCACGCCAAGGCGCGCCTTGTCAACCGGCACCGTGCGATTGTCGATGCGATCAGCATGGGCTTCAAGATGAAGGACCGAATCGCGCTTCTGAAACTAGTTGAGGCAAGCGAAGAAGAAGTGGGTAGCCGCCGTATCTCTGACTGGTTCGAGCCGGCGTTCTTCGACACGACCTTCTGGCATCTCTGGCAGACGACTTTTGCCTTTCAGGCATGGCATAGCGCCGCGGAATGCCGGCGTTACCTGCACCGGTTCATGAAGGAATTCTCCCGGATGGAAACCCTCGGGGGCATCAAACGCACGATTTATAACCAGTATGATTCACTCGTTCGCCCTCTAGAACGCTGGCTTTCATCGCAAGGTGTGCGTTTCAAAAAAAACTGCACTGTCACAGACTTGGAGACTGGAACGACCGGCGCGACGACCGTTGTGACTGGAATGCATTATCGCCAAGGCGAAACCGAAGAACGCATTCCGGTAGCAGAGGACGACATCGTCTTTCTGCAAAACGGCTCCATGACCGATGCCTCGAGTGTGGGTTCGATGACAAGTCCGCCGCCGGCTTTAACGAAGGACGACAGCAGCGGCTGGGTTCTGTGGGAAAAACTCGCGGCGGGCCGGTCCAAATTTGGCAATCCCGCCACGTTTAATTCAAGCATTCCCGAAACCTATTGGGCGTCGTTCACCGTAACCCAGAAGGACAGTGTATTCTTTGAGCAGATGCACGCGTTCACCGGTAATGAGGCCGGCACCGGCGGTCTGGTGACGTTCAAGGATTCCCGCTGGCTGATGTCTGTCGTTTTAGCGCATCAGCCTTACTTTCCCGATCAACCCGCCGATGTCCGGGTCTTCTGGGGTTATGCGCTGCATCCGGACCGGATTGGCGATTTCGTGGCCAAGCCGATGTCCCGGTGCAGCGGCGACGAAATCCTGCTTGAGCTGTCCGGACACCTCAATTTCGATAAGAAGACCACATTCGCGACGGCAAACTGCATTCCATGCCGCATGCCCTACATCACCAGCATGTTCATGCCCCGCGCGCCGGGCGACAGGCCATTACCGGTGCCCAAACATTCCAGGAATCTGGCCTTTGTCAGCCAATTCGTCGAAATTCCCGAGGACACCGTATTCACGGTCGAATACTCGGTTCGGGCTGCACAGATGGCCGTCTACCAGCTTCTTGAGATTGACCGCGACGTGCCCCCTATCCGGCACCACGACCAATCCCTTAAGGTTAGGTTCGACGCCCTGATTAAGGCGTTCGAATAGCACCCCGGAAACGGCGTCGCCCAATCAATCTACGCTTACCAACAGTTTACCCGTATTGCCGCCTTCGTAGAGCATTTGAATTGCGCCGCGCGCCGCATCGGCGCCGTCGAGAATATGCTCGTTATAGGCAAGCTTGCCCTCACGCACCCAGCCCGCCAGCGCCGCGAGCGCTTCCGGATAACGCGCTTTGTAATCTAGAACGAGGAAACCTTGCATCCGCGCCCGCGCGACCAAAAGCTGGCGATGAACGCGTGGACCGGCCGGGATCGGGTCCCAATCGGTATGCGCCGCCGTACCACAAATCGCAATCCGCGCGCCTTGCGCCAGGCAGGTCATGACAGCGTCGCTGATCGGTCCGCACGTATTGTCGAAGTAACAATCGACGCCGTCGGGGCAGGCAGCTTTGACGCCATCCAGCACGTTTTCGTTCCGATAGTCGATTGCAGCGCCGTACCCGAACGATTCCCGGCACAGCGCGGTTTTTTCTGGTCCTCCGGCGATACCGACTGTCCGGCATCCCTTTAACCTTGCAATCTGGCCCACGGCGGAGCCCACGCTACCGGCCGCGGTCGATACGACGACCGTCTCGCCCGGTTTCGGTTTGCAAACATCCAGCAGGCCAAAATAGGCAGTGATCCCGTTGAGGCCCAGCACGCCCAGCGCGAGAGAGGCGGAAAGATCCGCCTCCGCCACCCTGCGGTCGACATTGCTGCCGTCGCTGACGGCAAACCGCTGCCATCCGAACATGCCGGTTACGGTTTCGCCTTCGGTGTAATCCGAGTGCCGGCTCGCGACAATTTGACCGACCGCAAATGACCGCATCGGCGCGCCAATCGCCACCGGTGGCAGATAGTTCGGCACATCATTGACCCAGCCGCGCATTGCCGGGTCGACCGACCAATACTCGCATTGCACCAAAAACTGGCCATCCTGGAGTTCGGGTACCCGCACATCTTCAACGGCAAAATGTTCCGCGTCCGGCACGCCCTTGGGCCGTTTGAATAAAACGACACGCCTATTCACTAAATTTGCCATGATTATAAGCCCTCATTCAATCATTACGGTTTCAGCCAGACTTAGACCGATGTGGGACGGCCAAAAAACAGAACATAACCGTCTGGATCCGTGGTTTCGAAGCCGCGAAGACCATCCTCCCTGTCTGCGAGGGGCACACGTAGCACGGTACCACGCGTCAAGAAGTCGGCTACGAGAGCATCGGGGTCGGCGCAATAGATAAAGACGTCCCAGGCGGCCCATTCATGTCGGACAGGATTGGGCAGTGGCGGTGCCTCTGGGCCAATTGCCTTCAACATGATTTGCGCGCTACCGTGACCAACGATAGCGAAGAAAGCATCGTCATCCGGTTCCTTGTGGCGGCATTCAAAACCCAAATTCTGCTCATAGAATTCGAGAGAACGGTTCAGGTCGCTGACGATAAAGAAGGGCGACGCGGGTCCAAGCGCTGCGGGCTGCGCTTCGTTCTGCGCGGCCTTATTTCGCAGAAGACCAATTGCTTCGTCGAGTTTATCGGTGAAAACGGTCCCATCGATCGTATGGTGAGAGCGGTTGTCGGTGATCAAATCGAATAGCGGAAATTTTTCGATTGGCCCCCCGACGGCGGGGGGTGGATACTGATGAAACGTGGAGCCAATATCCAGGCCTTCGAGAACCAACGCGGCACGTCCTTTCATCTGGTTGATGTCCCGGCGCAATGCGCGAAACTCCGGGTTCTGCATCGCCTCCTGCATCCTGATCAATCCGCTACCGCCCCACAGAGGGTCCATCGTCGGCGCGGTGCCGACAATCAGGAAACGTTCAATGAATCCACGAAATTTCTCAAGGAACGCGATATCGCTTTCGAACGTCATGAGGCAGTCGCTAAACGCCGACGATGCCGTCGGAAGCGAACCGGTCAATTTCATTAGCGGTATAATTCAACTCTGCCAAGATCTCACGCGTGTGCTGGCCTTTGCATGGTGCGATATCGCCCGGTGCCTTGGGATCAAGGCGCGGCAGCCCAGGAATGTTGGGCACCGGCCAGGCTTCATCTGAGCCGGGTTGCTTCAACCAGGCGATCAGTCCCGTTTCCTCAACATGGGGGTGCGCAATAAATTCCTCATAGCTCTGCACAATTTCATTCTGCAGACCTGCTTCCGTAAAGGCGTCCCGCCAGGCGGTTGCCGGTTTGGTTTTGAGCGTTTCGCCAACAATTTGATAAAGCGCGTCTGCGTTCTCCCGTCGGCCTTCCGCATTTTTAAAACGTTCATCGTCGCTCATTGCCGGATCACCCAACGCCGCGCAAAACTTAACGAAGTCATGATCGCGGATAACGACAATCTGAACCCAACCTTCCTTCGTGTCGAAAACGCCGTTGGGTGCCATACCTGGCTTGAAGGGGCCATCGCGATATCCACCCATAAGCCGGATTGTCTGCAAATTGGCAGAAGCTTCCATCAGGCTCACATTGATACGGCGGCCTCGCGCCTCATCGCGCCGTGCATAAAGGGCCGCCGCGACCGCTTGCTGCGCATAAAGCGCAGTCGACATGTCATTAATGATCGTCGGCGTCCGGTGCGGGATACCGTCTTGTCCCTTATTCTCGGCCATAAAACCCGTGAAAGCCTGCAATACCGGATCCATGGCCGGTTTCTCGCGCAACGGTCCTTCCTGACCAAACCCGGAGATTGAAAGATAGATCAGCGTTTCGTTGAGTGCAGAAAGCCGCTCGTATGAATAGCCCAACCGGTCGATGACGCCAGGTCTGAACCCTTCCAGAAAAACATCCGCATCCGGCAGCAGACGTTCGACAATGGCACAGCCTTGCTGTGACTTGAGATCAACCGACAGGCTGCGCTTGCCGATATTGGCACCAACGGAATAGGCGGTATTGTCGCCGTACACAGGGGCAAGAATGCGTGACCAATCACCGTCTAACGGTTCCACCTTGATGACATCGGCTCCTTGTCTGGCCAGCAGCATGGCGCAGTAAGGGCCTGCGACGCCCTGGCTTAAATCAACGACGCGGAGGCCTTCATACGGTTTTTCGAAACTCATTCTTTGACGCACTCCAATTTGTGGCCTTCCGCCGCGATAGCGTTGATGGATTATACGGTTTGCCCGTTATGCAAAAGCATCGAATACGTCTTTGACGTCCGGGGACCGGTCAAGTCCACCAATCAGGTCTATCATTTCGTCAGCTTGTTCCGCGTTGCGATATGCACTGAACAAACCGCGAAATTTTCCACTGATCTCGGCATCCGTCATCGGTGCCTGGTTATGCCCTTTGGGAAAGAGCAATTCGTTTTGGACCTTAGTTCCGTCTTTCAACCGCACCGTAATACGGCTGGGCGAGGCATCCGGGTATTGTGCTGTCAGGTCGTCAGCGTCGTCGACAGCGATACGGTTCATCAACGTGGCCAATTGCGGGTCGCGAAGCCGCTCCAGATTAAAAGCATCATAAGTAATGCCACCATCGACCAGAGCCACGGATACAACATACGGTAGGCTATGATCAGCGGTCTCCGTCGTTAGCGGTGCCCAGCGGCTCGGCGTGTCAGCCATCATGCCTTTCGCGACCGCGTAGGTATCGATGGTGATCGTCTCGATATCGTCGATGTCAAAGCGATCCCGCAAGCCAAGTGCCGTCCAGGCCGCCGATTGACCGTGATAACAAATCGGGAAACACTTCACATGCGTGTTTGCAATCCGGTAGGGCGGATTGCCAGCCTCTAGTGGCCAGTCAAACTCTTCTGCCTGATCCCAGAGTCCGAACTTGCCTTCAATTGCCTCCGCCGGTCCGGAGAACCCTTCCTGGGCCAAGATCGCTGCGAACAGCCCATTGCGCGCGGCATTGGCCCCCGCACAACCTTTCCAGTTCGAAAGTTCGCCTTGCCGCGTCTGGAACATCGCCATGTTGGGCGTCAACGCGAGTGATACCGCATGTCCCATCTGATCGCGGTCGAGCCCCAAGAGTTTCCCCGCCGCAAGTGCCGATGCAATCACACCATAGACCGGTTGATCCCAGCCCTTGGCGTTAAGATCGGCAGCATCGCAACAACTGCAATAAACTTCATAACCAACGGCTATCGCGGTAATTAGCGATTTACCATCGCGCGCGCCCAACTCTGCTGCAGCGAGGATTGCTGCGATAATATCGCTGGGGTGGCCGCCACTGGTCACCCGATAGGTATCGCTAAGATCGAGCAAGCGCAGCATGACACCGTTTGCAAAAGCCGCCATTTCCGGCGCAACTCCATCAGGCTGCCCAAGGATTGTTGCTGGCGTGTCCATTCGATATCGACTCGCCAATCGACGCACCGAAACCGACAAAGGGTGATCATACGCCCCCGCAACACAGCCCAACGTATCGAGAATGCGCTGCTTCGTCGCCCTGACAGTCTCTATCGGAAGATTGTCAAATTTTACGCCGAACGTGTAATCGACCAGTTTTTCGGTTGTTGCGTCCATATTGGAATTTCCTCAATCGAAGGGCGTTCAACCCAGATCCGAGATGATCTTGCCGATGCGTTCGATATTGCCTAGCGCTTCCTTGTGATCGAGCCCGGGCCACTGCATGCGCAATACAAACTGGTCGGTCCGTGCAATCTCGGCGTAGTGCAGGATTTCATCTTTCACCTGCTCGGCCTCGCCGATCAGAAAACGGCCCTCGGTGAAATCGTCAAACGCCGCATCGAAATCGCCCTGGGTTGTCTCGCCTTGGCCCCAAGACGCATAGGCGCGGTACTTGTAGAGCAGGGGGCCGCGACTGACCTCGCGCGCATGGGCCGCATCGCGTCCAACGAAGCATTCGCGAATGATCGGGGTATTCACTTCCTCAGACTGTCCTGTCTTGCGGCGCTCTTCCCGAAACACGTCCAAATAAGCCAACATAGATTCCGTGGAGAGCGTTGGTGCTACACACCAAGCGTCCGCAATTCTGGCGGCTCGGCGGACAGCCGCCTCGACATCACCACCCAACCAGATTGGCGGACGTGGAGACTGTTTCGGCCTGACGCTCGCTTTCGCATCATCAAGATGGAAATGCTTGCCGTGGTGGGTAACGCTTTCCTCCGTCCAGAGCCGTTTTAGTACGTCCAATCCTTCTGTCATGCGGCTAACGCGTTGTCGCATCTCCACACCCATGGCCTGAAATTCCTCGGGACGGTAGCCCAGCCCGGCGCAGAGCACATAATTGCCATCGGAAAGCCAATCGATTGTCGCGGCCTCTTCCGCCGCTAAGACCGGATTCATCATGGAGAGTAACAGGACGCCAGGCCCGATTTGCATCCCCGCCGCATCTTCTGTCAACAATCCCAACAGCGGATTGGTCTGAAACATTCCCACGGGCCCGGTCAGCAGATGCTGGCCCATGATGAGGGAAGAAAACCCATGATCCCGCGCCGCACGAACCTGTTCGCGCAATGC
>JAJFJB010000038.1 GCA_021774435.1 Alphaproteobacteria bacterium | reverse complement strand
TCAACATCGCCTCGGCGCATTATTTCGAAGGCATGACGAAAGAAGAAAGCGCGCCGCTGCTGCAGTATCTCTTCCAGCACGCGACCCGACCTGAATTTACCTGCCGGTTCAACTGGCAACCCGGCTCCGTCGCCTTCTGGGATAATCGTTGCCTGAAGCACATCGCGGTGAACGACTATCATGGTCACCGCCGTGACATGCGCCGCGTTCAACTCGTCGGCGACCGGCCGGTATAAATTGAAAAGACGAAAGGCAAAGCCATGACGACATCGAGGCCGCCGCAAACGCCGGGCGCAAAGATGCAATATCTGATCAAGCGCAAACCGACGACCAGCCGTGAAGAGCTAATTGCACACTGGTTCGCCAATCACATGCCGGGCGTTATCGACCGGAATGTGCAAAACAGCAAGGCAAGCAAACCCCATGCCACGCACTATGTCGCGACGTTGTTCGATCCCATACCCGATACACCGATGCAATGGGACGGCGTCGCGCAGCTCTGGTATGACGCTCCTTTGACACGCCCAACGCAGGCTAGCGCCGTTGAACCCTACGATACGTTTCAGGAAAAAGTCGAACCCTACTGGCCCTGGGCGACGCGGGAATATGTCGTCATCGACGGCGGCCTGCCCTTGAGCCCATTGACCCTGAACGCGCCCTTCCCTTGCACCCGTAGTGGCTTCTTTAAAGTGACCTTTCTTGTCGCGCTGCAGGCGGGCGGCAATCGCGACGAGCTATTCGACCATTGGCTTGACGTACACGTGCCCAACGTGAAGCAAACGATGGAAGCTGTCGGCGGCTTCCGTTATGTGGTCAGCCACAGCCTGGAGCCGGAAACGGAGCCCTGCGTCGGTATGGCCGAACTCTATTTCCCGGATTCTTCGGGATGGGCGGCATACCGAGATCACATCAAACCGGACGGCATGTCACAATGGGTCGACTATGACGCAATGCAGATATTCCACAGCGGGACCGAAATGGTGGGGATCGAATAGGTCACAAACGAGCAAACCGCATTACGTGAGTATGAAAGAGCTCCCCATTTCGCATACACTCCAACTAAACAGCCTTTAAGTCCCGGCGTAATAGCGCTTGGGACACAGACAGTAAGGAAAATTACCATGCCAACTTACGAAAACGGCCCCGTCAGTATTCATTACGAGGAGGCCGGTTCCGGCTTTCCGCTCCTCGTTATTCCCGGCGGCGGGCTAAACGCGACGGTCGCTGGCCTGGCCGGGCATGCCTTCAATCCGATGGAGGAATTCAGTGACACCTACCGCTGCATCAGCATGGATTTGCGTAATGCCAACGGCGGCAAGACGGTTGGCCCGCTCGACGTCGAACAACCCTGGGACTCCTTCGCCGACGATCAGCTCGGCCTGATGGATCATCTGGGTATCGATAAGTTCATGGTCATGGGCTTTTGTATCGGCGGTCCGTTCAGTTGGAACCTGATTCAGCGCGCGACAGACCGGGTCGCCGCAGCGATGCTGGTGCACCCGAGCGGTGTCCGACCGGATATGCCGGATCTGTTCTACAACAACAATATCAAAGGTTGGGCGCCGAAGCTGCTTGCCGAGCGGCCCGACATTACGCAGGAAACTGTCGAAGCTTTCCTGAATAAAATGTATCGCGACAATGCGGATTTCGTCTTTACCGTCACCCGCGACTTCGTGCGGGCTTGCGAAACGCCCGTTCTAATCCTGCCGGACGACATCCCCGCGCATCCTTATGCCGTCGCCATGGAGGCAGCGGAGCTGGCACCAAATGCCGAGGTCAGCCTCTATCCGTGGAAAGAAAACCCGACCAAAGTCGCCTTCGCGGTGAGGCAAATCCGAACCTTCATGAAGGCCTACTGTCCGTCGAGTTAGGTCAGATCGGAGTCAGACGGAGCGCGGCGAGAGCGGCCGCGCATCCGCTGGCGCGGGATGATCCATCACGCGCAAGATATTCGCGTTCATCATATACACGCTCATCAGGGCCGTCAGTTCCATGAGCCCTTTCTCGCCATAACGCGCGCGCACAGCCTCGAAGGTCTCGTCACGGACTTTTGGCGCTTCCAGGAGCTCCCGCCCGAACTGAATAATCAGCGCTTCATCGGGCTCTAAATCGTCCAACGGACCATAGGTGTCGACGGCGTGAAGCGCTTCTTCCCGCGTCCCCGCCTTCAGGCCCAGTTTGGTATGCGCGTTCCAGATGTATGGAGCATTTGCCGCTCGATTCGCGACACAAATCGCCAATTCCGACTCCGCGCCTGTCAGCGTCGTGTGGTAGCGCAGATGTTCGACAAGATCGGATAACCGCGCGCCGGCCTGCCCTGCATAGGTGAGATAGCTGCTCGGCGGCGGCATGCTGCCACGCGTTTCCTGGATATGGCGAACAGCGGCGCGTGTTTCTTCGGAAAACGCGTCCGTGTCGGAGGGGATAGGTAAACGCGGCATCGTCTCACTCCTTGATCGGTTCGCCCACGGGCGTATCGGTTTATGGTGCATCCTGAGCCCTGCGAAGGAAACACCTTGTTCGGCAGGGTATCCTGTGTGGGAAAATTCCGCACCGATGGCGAATTGGAGTTATCAGAATGCATAAAGCCGTGATCCGCAAGATCGTGACCCTCACCGACGAAATCCACCGCGAGATGGGCCGCGCGATTGACCCGCCGACTCGGCGCGCCGCCGCCATCGCGGTGATCGAGAACCCCTTCGCCGGCCGCTATGTCGAAGACCTCAGCGATCTCATGGAGATCGGCGCGATGTTGGGCGGACTTCTTGGCAACCGGGCCGTCGCCGCTTTGGGCACTCCCCCCGCCAAAGTCGAAAGCTACGGCAAGGTGGCCCTGGTCGGCGAGAACGGAGAGCTGGAACACGCCGCCGCGATCCTGCATCCAAAACTCGGCGCCCCGCTGCGCAACGCCGTCGCAAAAGGTGCGGCCCTGGTCCCGTCGTCAAAAAAACGCGGCGGTCCCGGCCAGACCCTCGACATCCCGCTCGGCCATAAGGACGCCGCATATGTCCGCAGCCATTTCGACGGCATGGAAGTATGGGTCAACGACGCCCCCCGGGCGGACGAAATCCTGGTCGCGGTGGCCGTCACCGACTCAGGCCGGCCTCTTCCACGGGTGGGTGGATTAAAGGCCAGTGATGCCACTGGCGAGGACGGGTTGCGGTAATCAATTTGATGCGGCGTCAAGCAGAGGAAATGCCCGAATGTTCGGTCGGAGCGGAGCCGAAACGGGATCATCTTTTTGAGGCTCCTTGGGCGACGTGTCAGTGTAGAATTTCTGCTGTCTCTCAGCCAATCCTCAGTTTCAATGTTTAGGTTAAATCAGAGCGTCGTCTGTTTGAAGCTAGTGGTTTGTAAATCTTTTTCATGGAATCTAGATGGCTGGTTTCAAATGTAACGGCAAATGATATCGCCATAATTTCGAAAGAGTTTCAGGATGTCCGATAGAGCTGTGAATATCGTCAAACGTACGATTTTAGTTTGTGCGGTGCTGCTTATTTGCCTTTCGGAGAGCCCGCATTCGCGTGCCGCTCAAAGTAATGCGGGTACGTTCGTGAAGACCTTCGGCGACCATGCTATTAGCGTGCTGACCGTAAAGAATATATCCGCTGCGGAACGCGAAGGCCGCTTCCGCGCGCTGCTTCATAAAGGATTCGACTTGAAACGTATCAGTCGGTTTGTTCTTGGTCGCTATGCGCGCGGCGCAAAGGCCGAGTCGATCGACGAATATCACCGTCTATTCGAAGATTTGATCGTCTCAAACTATGCGGCGCGATTTGCCGAATACTCTGGCCAGAGTTTCGTTATTGGGCGTGTGACGAAACACAAAAATCGGCGCAGCTCAGTCGTCTTGAGTGAAATACGTTCGCCTGCCGGCGGCCCACCGATCAGAGTTGATTGGCAGGTGGAAAACAACCACGAACAGTACAAAATCTTCGACGTTCGCATCGAAGGCGTGAGCATGGGCATGACACAGCGCGAAGAGTTCACCACCGTGATCCGTAACAATGGCGGTCAATTAGAATCCTTGATCGCGATCTTACGGAAGAAAACGAAAAACCTTAATTCGAAGTAATCGAAAGACAGCCCGAGACATCTCCGGCGCAATTAAAGATCAGAGGCTCAAGCCGCCGCGGACCACTGCATGTCGGAGATGAATTTCGGGCATGCACTAATTTTTAGCCTATCCTCCCGTTTCGGATCCCCTACCGGGGCACATTCGTCGTCGAAGATCATCGTTGTGCGGCTTGTCGCATCGTAAGGCGCCCAGTCCGGCAGACGCGCGTTGTTTGGATTGCCGGTGCGGACGAAGGCGAGCCAGGTCTCCATGACCGTATCCATCAGCCTCGTCTGTTCCAGTCCGGTGCCGGTAAATTCGCGGGCGATCTCGACATTGCCGAAGACAAAGGGGATGCACAGCGTGTGCGGCGTCTTGAGCATGCCGCCAAGGACCGGGGTCTTCCAGGTAAACTCGTAAAGATAGGCTGGCGCACCGCCTAATTTCGATTTGATTTCCGCCGCCTCGATCGCATTTCGGCGGTACATGTGGTCGCTGGATAATACGTTGAAGAGATCGCGGCCCGAGATGCCGCCTCGGCGTTCCGTGTAGTCGGCGATCAACTCGCTGGTTTGGTCATTGTCGATACCCACGAACCGTTTCACCTGCGCATGCAGTTCTTCTGCAGACAGCGGCAGCTTCGCCGGTTCCAGGTTAATGTCGTAGAAACTTTTCTCCGTCTCGCAGGACCCAATGAGCAAGGGAATATCCGATGCCAGATCGGGGCTATCGAGATCGAAGGGATTGTTTAGAATCGAGCGGCCATCGACGACGGGCCGAAAGCTGTCATTGCCATGGTTCGCCGCAACGGCCGAGCGGTAACCCGCCAGCAGCGCCGCGGTATCCACGCCCCGCATTGCATCGGCATTGTCCGCACCGACCTCGCGCATGAGTTGGCGCGCAGCCCGGTCTGCATTTTCGGCCGATGCCAGCCGTAGGTGGGACGAACTGCTTTGCATGATCGCTTTGTGGAACAGCCCCTTCGCTGACGGCATCGTCATCATGACGGCAACCTTGGAGCCGCCGCCGGACTGACCAAAGATCGTCACATTGCCCGCATCGCCGCCGAACGCGCCGATATTGTCGCGCACCCATTCCAATGCCATGACGATATCGAGCATGCCGGCATTGCCGGAATCAGCGAAAAGATCACCTCCAGCGCCGGCAAGATGGCAATAGCCGAACGCGTTCAACCGATGGTTCAGCGTGACCACGACCACGTCGCCGCGGCGCGCCAGGTTGCTGCCGTCCAGCCCGTCCGCGCCGCCCGATCCGGCAAAATAGCCGCCACCATGCAGCCAGACCATGACCGGCCGCTTGCCACTATCGACACCCGGCGTGAACACATTCAGGTAAAGGCAGTTTTCACTTGTCGGGGAGGTGTCGCGGATCCAGGCGTTTGCGGTACGAATGGCGCGATGCGGCTGCGGCGCCTGATCACCCAAGGCGAGCGCGTCCCGCACGCCCGTCCATTGCTGCGGCTTGCGCGGCGGCATGAAACGTCCGGGCCCGCCCGTCGCTTGACCGTAGGGAACGCCTCTGAAGCGATGCACACCGTCGGCACTTTCGCCGCGCAGCTTTCCCGGTTCAACGCTTACAATCGTGTCCGTATTCATGCGGCTGTTCCTTCATCCTATGCGAAATGATTGATCCGGGCCTCTGTCGCCACTTTACCCTCTTTGGCTAGGCAAATTGCCGTCCAGGCCCCGCTACGGTCGTCGACCATCACCGCCAGCTCATCATCCCAGAAAACCGGTCGGCGAAAATAGATATCGAGATCGAGCGCCGTCGGCGCGTGTTTTTGCCATATCGCCGCGGCGAGGTAATGCACGCCCATGCCGCCGCCAATGATCGGTGCCCGGAATCCACCGGCATTGGCCGCCTTCATGTCGTAGTGGATCGCATTGCCGTCGGAACGGTATCCGGTCACCCGCGCCGGTGTCATCGCGACATCTGATAATTTGGTCAACACGGCCACGTCTTCGACGACCGGCGCCGGCTTCGCACCAGCGCCGCGCGCGCCGATCTTGGCGGGATCCGGCCGCAATGATGTCCGCTTCGCCGTGATGGCCGTCTCGCCATCCGGCCCGGTGAACCAGACTTCGCTGGTCACCGCCTGCCCACGCGGAACCTCTTCAACCGTCGTGACATTCCCGGTGACGCGGATTTCTTCGTCGAGCCTCATCGGCGCGTGCTGCACCAGGCTTTGTACCATGTTCACATTGCCTTCCGCGGTGATGCCGCTTTCGACACCGGCATGAATGGCGAGACCGATGAAAAAAGAGGGGTCGACGACATCCCCGAAAATCGACGGATCGATCCCGCACACTTCCAACGCGCGTTTCTGCTCCGAAGATTCAACGACGATCGTTTGTTCCCGATACGCGAACCCTTCATAGGGAGCGATCCATTCGATGTTTTCCGACTGTTCAAACATGCTGCCTCACAGGTCCGCATACTTTTCGATGGTGTCTTGCCAGGCCATGACTTCCTCGACCTTATCGATCGTCCCGCTGACACCGAACATCGGCAGCACAGGCACCAGCAATCGACCGACACCCATTTTTGCGAGTTCAGGAATGGTGTCGAGATCGTCCGGTAGGCTGGTTGTAATTTCAATCGCATCCGGATCCCGGCCATGCTCGCGCGCCGTCTGGCGCACCAACTCGATCAGTTCCGGAGAGGCGCCTCGGGCAGGGAAAAAGCCATCGCCAAGCCGGCCGGCACGCCGCGCCGCCATCTTCGAATGACCGCCAACGACTATCGGGACCGACTTGTTGACGGGCTGCGGCAGACAATGTGCTCCCTTGAACTGGGTGAACTCACCATCGAAGGTCGGCGAATCGGAAGACCAGAGCTCGCGCATGGCGGCGATATGCTCATCCGTCCGCCGTCCCCGGTCATCGAACGGCGTGGCCAGTGCGCTGAATTCTTCCTCCAGCCAGCCGACACCGATGCCGAGCAGCACGCGGCCACCGGACATATGATCCAGGGTCGCGATCTGGTTCGCGGTCACCACCGGGTTGCGCTGCGGTACGATCAAAACACCCGTCCCCAGTTTGATCTTTGTCGTCACCGCCGCCACATAGGCCATCCACATCAGACAATCGGGGATCGGCATGTCGTTCTTGCCGCCCGCCATCTTGCCGTCGTCTGAATACGGATAGGATGATTCATACCCTTCCGGCACGACCACATGATCAACCGTCCAGGCCGACTCGAACCCTGCTTCCTCGCCCGCCTGCAGCAGTTCCACCGCTTTCGCAGAATGCACATAGCGGCCCGCGTTGCAGTACCGTAAACCGAACTTCATACCCTATCCTCCCGTTGGACTCTTTTTTATTCCGCCGGTACCGCAGCGGCGCCACTCTTCTTCGCCGCTGCGTCCGCTTTCATCAGATGGGCCATCATAAGCGCCGGAATAATCGCCATGAAAGCCATGATCGCCAAAACCGCAAACGCATCCTGAAAGCCCCGCGTGCTCGCCTGTGCCAAAATGACATCGCCCATATACTGGATCGCACCCGGCTCGCGCGCAATTTCAGGGACACCCGCCTCCGTGAACAGCCGCATGATCTGCTCGCGCATTTCCCGGCCTGTCTCGTTCACACTGGTCTGCATGGCGGCGAAGGCATCGCCATGGAACGGTATGCGCAATTCCAGAAATACGATCATGCCGTTCGCCCCCAACGCGCCACCAAGCTTGCGCGTGAAGTTGAGCGCGCTGGAACCCTGATGAAGCTGGTCGGTCGGCAGCGAACTGAGCGCCGTCGCATTAGTCACAGGACGCGTGAAGGCGGACCCCATCCGCATGAAAAGGGTAAACCAAACCACCGTCCAGAACGGTGTATTGACGTCCATGCCCGCCATCAGACCGAACGACAGGGAATAGGACAACAATCCCGCATAGACCAGATATTGTGGCGGAATCATATCGGCGAGACGTCCCGACAGAGGGAACAGGACCAACATCAGCAGGCCGGAGGGCACGAGCAGCAGACCGGAATAAAACGGCGTGAAATGCTGAATTTGCTGTACGAACAGAGGCAGCATGATAGTCGACGTCAAAAACGCGCATTCGGTAAAGAATGCGATCAGCGCGGCTGCTGAAAACTGCATATTGGTGTATAGCCGCAAATTGACCAGCGGCGCATCGCCTTTGAGTTGCCGGTAGACAAAGCCAACGCCGCCGAAGATCCCCAGCGCGAACAGGAGAATAATATCGTATGACGTCCAGCCGAGCCGCTGTCCGTAACTGAAGCCCAACAGCAATCCGAAAAGCATGGCACCCAATAGCGCCGTGCCAAGAAAATCGAACTTCGGGAGAAACTTTGGCAATGGCCGACTCGGCATAAAGAAGGCGCTCAGAACGAGCGTGAGAAATGTCGTCGGCAAGGTTAGCAGAAAGATATACCGCCAATTAAACATGTCGATGGCCAGCCCGCCCATCGTCGGGCCAAGGGTGGGCGCAATAACCATGCCCATGCTGAAGATACCCATGGCGAAGCCTTTTCGACCCTCCGGGAAGACGGCAAAGACCACCGCCATGGCAAGCGGCTGCAAAATACCGGCAGAGATCCCCTGGGTAACACGGCCCATCATCAAGGTGGCGGAGTCCACCGCCAGACCGCTCGCCGCCGAGCCGATCAGGAAGAGGCTGAGCGCAACAATGTTGGCGGTTCTTTCGCCGCTCGCCTTGATAAGCCACGCGCTCAGCAGCATGCCCAACGTCTGCGAGGCAAAATACCCCGTGGACAGCAATTGCGCCTGATCGCGGCCCAAACCAAACGTGCCCATCAAATCCGGAAAGGCGACATTCACTGTCGTGCTGGCAAGCCCGCCCGTCATCGCACCTGTGACGCAGGTTATGGTTGCCAGCCACCGATAGGCGGGTCCATACCGTTTGAACAGGGCATCGATGTTTTCAGCGGCCACGAGTGACGGAGTTCCTTGCTATGAAGCCGGTCAATCTTATCGAATAATATCTGCGCAAACCAATTTCCGGCATTACGTATGGACCAATCGGCATAACTGTGTGGGGTTTGCGGCCAATTTCGATTGCTATACAGTCCGCGCAAACTTTACCTATTTTGGAGCGTAAATAATGCCCGACTCGGCAATTAAGGCTGAGGATACCGTTACCCTGCCAGACCTACTGGCTTCCTGCGGAGAAGCGTTACAAGCGGTTGAAACATATGTTGAGTCGGCAAGAGGGTGTGTCGCCACCCTTGTTTCCAGCGATGGCCGGATCAGCGGCACCCGGCTGAACGAGGAGCAATTTGCCGCACACGGCCTCTCCTGGATCGTCACCTATGCAACCGGCTTGCGGGAATTGCTACGCTGGGCGGAACGCCTGGATAAGGCCGGCAAACTCGGCGAAATCGAAACACTGATCCTGCAAGCGGCGTTCGGCGAATACATCAATCAGCTTCGGTCCGGCGTCGCCATCAGCCAAGGCGAAATCGTCCGTCCCGGCGACCTTGATATCACGGATGCGGACATGGCTCCGCTCTCCGCGGGTGCCGCCGCAAAGCTCTCGGCCGCGGGCAACACCAATGCGGTACGCATGCGGATTGCCGCACTGGTCGAAGATGGGGACTATGGCGATCCGGGTTATGGCGATGAAACCTTGGAAATGATCGCCGACCAGTTCCATCGCTTCGTCGATGAAAAAATCATCCCTTCCGCCCATGAATGGCATCGCCAGGATGAGCTCATCCCCATTGAAATCATCGATCAGATGTCAGAAATGGGGGTCTTCGGCCTGACCGTGCCGGAAGAATATGGCGGGCACGGGCTCGGCAAAGTTTCGATGTGCGTCGTAACCGAAGAACTGTCGCGCGGCTATATCGGCGTCGGATCGCTTGGCACGCGCCCGGAAATCGCCTGCGAACTGATCCGCCTCGGCGGCACGGAAGCTCAGAAAAAGCACTGGCTACCCAAACTAGCCTCTGGTGAAATTTTGCCAACAGCCGTGTTCACGGAACCGGGCACGGGTTCCGACCTCGGCAGCCTCAAAACACGTGCCATCCGCGACGGTGGCACTTACAAAGTACAGGGCAACAAGACCTGGATCACGCACGGCGCCCGCACCGACGTGATGACCCTGCTCGCCCGCACAAATCCGGATGAGCCCGGCTACAAGGGCCTGTCGATGTTTATCGCACCGAAACCGCGCGGCAAAGACGACGATCCTTTCCCGGCGCAAGGCATGTCCGGTAGCGAGATCAATGTACTGGGTTATCGCGGCATGAAAGAATATGAAATCGCCTTCGACGGTTTTGAAATCAGGGCGGAGAACCTGCTCGGCGAGCAGGAAGGCGACGGCTTCAAACAATTGATGGCAACCTTTGAATCCGCCCGCATCCAGACCGCCGCCCGCTCCGTCGGCGTCGCGCAGCGCGCCATGGAACTGGCCCGCGATTACGCGGTCGACCGGCAGCAGTTCGGCAAATCGATCTATGCCTTCCCCCGTGTGGCGGGCAAGATTGCCTGGATGGCTGTGGAAACCATGATCGCGCGCCAGCTCAGCTACTTTGCGGCACGGGAGAAGGACTCCGACCGCCGCTGCGATATCGAAGCCGGCATGGCAAAACTACTGGCGGCGCGGGTTGCATGGTCGAATGCCGACAACGGTGTGCAGGTCCATGGCGGCAACGGCTATGCGGAGGAGTATGAAATCAGCCGCGTGCTGTGCGACGCGCGCATCCTCAATATCTTCGAAGGGGCCGCGGAAATTCAGGCCCATGTCATTGCGCGCGGCCTTCTGGAAAGGCGAAACTAGGCCTAACGGGTTAGCAGGGAGAAATAGAATGAAGATCAAACGCATCGAACATGTCGCCATCGCCGTCAACGATATGAAGGGCTCGATGGACATGCTCCAGGATACCTTCGGACTGAAATTGGATTTCGAGGAACAGATCGGCGATACGAAACTGGCGATGTATCCCGTCGGCGAAACCTATCTTGAATTGCTCGAAGCCGTCGGGCCGAAATCTGGCACGGCAAAATGGATCGAGGAAAAAGGCCAGAGCCTGTTCCATCTCTGCTTTGAAGTGGACGATATCGAAGGCGCCCTCGATGAGCTAAGAGAAAAGGGCGTCAAACTACTCGACGAAACCCCACGCATCGGCCATGGCGGCGCCCGCATCGCGTTCCTCAACCCGGAATCGACGGGCGATATCCTGATCGAGCTTGCGGAAATGCCCGCCGGTCACTGAACCAAGCTTTCAGTCGGCTTCAGCAGGGACCGCCGCGCGGCCTTGCTTGAGTTGCAATACGCTCAGGATACAGACCAGATACATGGCGGTCATGGCGATGAAGACGCCGCGATACATTTCGTCGTCCATCAGCCAGCCGAACAATAACGGCGCCAGCGCGCCGCCCAGATCCAGGCCGGAATAAACAAAACCGAATACCTTGCCTGTCGCGCCGGCCGGCGCGGCTTCGCGCACCAGGATATCGCGGGATGCATGCGTCGCCCCGCCGCAAAATCCGACGCCGCCGAAGAGTATGATGATAACCGGCATGCTGAGCGGCAGGAATGCAATGCAGCCGATACAGACCGCCGACAAGGTCAGGCCTGTTGTGGCGATGAGGGCATGGCGCTGCAGCTTGTCCGCCACCTCTCCACCCAACAGGTTACCGGCTGCGCTCGCGCCGAGATAGGCCGTGAGGCCAGCGGTCGCGAGGTAGAGCGGCGCGTTATAAATTTCGACCAGTACCGTCGCAGAGAAATTCTGCATGCCGATCAGCGCCCCGGAAATCAGGGCGAAATAACAGAAGGCCGCAATCAGCGGCAGGCTGGTGATGAGGCGCAAGTAGAATGCCATGCCCGGCAGTCCAGCACTGCTATCCACGGACCCTGCCGGCATCCGCAGCGCATCCCTAAATTTGTACAGCAAGAAAGCGGCGAACCAGCCGATCGCGCCGGCCGTCATAAGGCCGACTCGCCATCCTGCGAAACTCACGACGCCGTAAAAGATTATGACGGGAGACAGAAAATAACCGGATGTCCCCGCAAAACCGTGAATGGCATAGGCGCGGCCCATCCGCTGCGGATTCACCTTAGCGGACAGGATGGACAAGTCCGCCGGATGAAACACGCAATTGCCAAACGCCGCCGTCACCGCCAAAGGCAAGAATGCCCAATAGCTCGGTGCCAAGCCCATCAGAAATATCGAGCTCGACATCATCAATACGCCGAACAGAAGCAGCCGGTCCGCGCCATGCCGGTCGACTAGGATGCCGACGAAGGCCTGGCAAGCCGCCGACGTGCCGAAGAACACCGTGACGATAAGCCCCAACGCCGTGTAGCTGACATCGAATTCCGCGCGCAGCAAGGGGAACAGCGGTCCCAGCGCAATTTGGTAGAAATGCGACAAGAGATGCGCGAACCCGACAAGGCCGATGACGAGCCCGTCGGAGCGGTCGGGAGATGCTGAAGCGCTCATTGAAGGGTGCTTATACGCCCCGATTCTTCGGCAACATCAGGAAAGGCCACGGACTCGGAACATCCCCCATTGGGACTTCGATAATCGTCGGCCGTTCCAATGCGAGAGCCTCCTTGATCCGGCCTTCCAAATCCTCCGGTTTCTCGACCCGCAGGCCAGCCGCCCCGAAGGACTCCGCATAGGCAACGAAATCGGGATTGGTGAGTTCGCTGGCGATGATCTTGTTGTCGTACATGTCACGCTGGATTCGGCGGACATTGCCGTACGCGCCATCCTTGAATATGACGGTCACGAGATTGATGCCATGTCGGACCGCGGTCGCGATTTCGTTACCCGTAAACAAGAAACCGCCATCGCCCGAAATCGACACGACCGGAAGCTCTGGTCTTGCAGCCTTGACGCCGAGCGCGGTCGCGTAGCCCCACCCCAACGTGCCCATATAGCCTGAAGATATAAAGGTACGCGGCTTGTAGACCGGATAGGCCAAACGGCTGACGTAGCCGGGCTGGGTCAATTCATCGATATAAATTCCGTCTTCGCCCAATGCCGAACGGATCCCCTGCAGCCATTCGACTTGCGGCGAGAGGGCGCGAACTTCTTCCGCCAACGAATCCGCGGTCTCGGCTATTTTTTGCGATCGCGTCCGTTTCACCGATCGCGCCTTGAGAGCCGTGACAAGGTTGCCCGTTTCTCCCGCCGCATCGCCAATCACGGCGACATCCGCCGGGGCGATCCGGGTAACTTCCTCCGGGTCGATATCGATACGGATGATCTTTAGATCATCATCCATACCCCAACCCTGAAGCTGCGCACTCAGTCGGGTACCGATGCCGATGACGAGATCCGTTTCCGGCCAAAGTCGATGCCCAAAAGGGCCGCTTTGGCTGAGCGGATGCCGGCCATCCAAAACACCTTGGCCATTCCGGTAGCAGATCACCGGCGCTTCCAGCATTTCCGCCAATTCGCGTACTTCCGCGCTGGCATCCTTCGCGCCACCGCCAACGACAATCATGATACGTTCGGACTTCTCGATGAGGTCCGCCGCCTGATCGACATCCGATTGAGACGCTTTCGGCGGCGTCTCCGGCACAGCAGCCTCGACCGCTCCGATATCGGCGCTATCGTTCCAAACGTCCATCGGCACTTCTATGCCCACCGGCCGCGGGCGGCCCGACTGCATTTCGGTGAAGGCCTTATTCATTTGCGCACCCGCGTCCTTCGCGGAGGTCACGCGGCCGGACCATTTGGTCAATCGAGACATGATGCCCATCTGGTCGGGCAATTCATGCAAATGGCCATATCCCTGGCCGATCGCCCCCGTGGCCACTTCACCTGCGAGACACAATACCGGCGCACCAACCGCATAGGCGGTCGCCAAGGCCGATGTCGTATTCAAAAAACCGGGACCCGGCACAACGGCATAGGCCGACGGTTTACCGGTCGCCAGCGCAGCACCGAGCGCCATATAGGCGACACCCTGTTCGTGGCGGGCATTGATGGTTCGAATATCCGCTTGTGCGTCATACAGCGCCGCGAATAGCGGGTCGTTCTGGATGCCGGGCAGGCAGAAAAGTGTCTCTATCCCATTCGCGATAAGCGATTCGACCACCACTTCCGCTGCTGATTTGTTCGCCATCGCGCTGCATCCTCTAAATCATGACCTGTATTTTGAATTAGTTATACCCCCTCTCCCCTGGCCAATACCATGTTCGGGCGAGAGAATGGCAACCAGCCACAAAAAGTCATTGCCGAAGGCCGAGCCGAAGACGATCATGGCCGCCGAATTCAAAAAGGACAAAGCGATGTTGGAACTAACGAATGGTGACTGGTCCCTAGGTGGCAGACCGAGCATGCGGGGCATGGCCGGTATGGTCGCGGCAGCCCATCCTTTGGCCGCGAATGCAGGCGCCGAAATGCTGCGCCGCGGCGGTAATGCCTTCGACGCCGTGGCTGCTACAACGGCCGCATTAAATGTCGTCGAACCCTTTATGTCCGGTTTGGCAGGCGCAGGCGCCGCAACATTTTTCCGAGCCGAAACCGGCGACGTTTCCTGTATCGATTTCATCCCCCCAGCACCCGCCGGTCTCAATCCTTCGGAGATGGACGGGGCTATTGCCATGACCGGACCACTTGCCCCCTGCACGCCTGGCAATCTCGCCGGCTGGCACGGCTTGCAGAGCCGGTACGGCAAGCTATCCTTTGCAGACGTCCTGCAACCGGCGATCCGGCTGGCGACCGATGGCTTTCCCGTTTCGCCTTTCTTCATCGTAGAAACCAGCACCAGTATCGACCGCATCAAGGACCCGGAATGGCATCGAATTTTCAGACCGGAGCATGACTGGAAACCAGGCGAAGTTTTAAAGCTGCCGGATCTCGCGGCAACCTTAGAGGCCATCGCAAAGAACGGTATCGAGCATCTCTACGGCGGTGAACTGGGTCAAAAAATGGCCGATCATCTCGCGAGTGTTGGCGGTGTGATTACACTTAAGGATCTCGAAGCGGTATCACCGACAATCGAAACACCGACAAAAGCGGCATACCGCGACCGGCTGATTCACGTGCCACCGCCGCCAGCGGAATCTTTCCAGATGTTACTGGCCTTGCGGATACTCGATTCCTTCGACATCGAGTCATTAGGCCTGTTGAGCGCCGGCCACCTGGACCTCGTGTTCCGCGCCATTCGGATCGCCGCAGGGCTGCGGATCAAGCACAATCGCTGCAGCCCGAAAGATGCGATGGCGTTACTCGATAACCTTGACGACTTTGTCGCGCGCGCCAAGGACAGCAAGCCCGTTATCGGACCAACAGAAAAATGGTCCGGCGACGCCGACTTCGAGAACGATGCGCCGAAAGAGAATACGACGTCCATATCGGTTGCCGATTCCGAAGGCAATTTGGTTTGCCTGACCCAGAGTCTGGGGTCGGCCTACGGGTCCGGCGTCATGGTTCCGGGCACGGGTGTCCTGCTCAACAATTTCCTGAACTGGACCGACCTGAATCCGGCATCCCCCAATGCGTTGCAGCCTGGGCAGCGCATGGCTATGTGCCTCGCACCGTCAATTTCGACCAGGGATGGTAAAGGTATTCTCGCCTTGGGCACACCGGGCAGCTACGGCATTCTGCAGACCCAGGTACAGGCCATGGTCGGTCACGTCGACTTTGGTCTCCATCTGCAAGCGGCCATCGATATGCCCCGCGCCCGCATGTGGGACGGTACGCAGATTTATCTCGAGCGGCGCGTCCCGCATACCGTTTGCCGCGAATTGTCGGCCCGGGGCCACGATGTCACCTTGCTACCGGAATTCTCCTGGCGCGCCGGTGGTATGCAAGCCGTATCGCGCGACCCGGAAAGCGGCGCCTTGACCGGCGCAGCCGACAGCCGGCGTGACGGCGCCGCGATACCCGCTTAAAGGACACTTACATGACGCCTGACAATTATTTCTCGGCCAACTATGCCGAGGCCCGGCAAAAGTTCCTCGAAGCGGTCGAAAGCGCCGGAGTACCGGTGTGGAAATTTCCGCATCCGCTCAAAGGACCAAACGGCGAAGATTTGGCGACGGATATTGCTTGGCTCGGCGCAAAGAATGCCAAACGCATCGTCGTCGCCGGTTCGGCAACTCATGGAGTCGAAGGGTTTTGCGGTTCGGGCTGTCAAACCGGATTTTTGACTGAAGGCTGGGCGAACCGGCTGAATCCAGACACGGCGCTCGTCCTCGTTCATGCCAACACCCCGCATGGCTTCGCGCATGAGCGGCGCGTGAACGAAGATAATATCGATCTCAACCGAAACTTCATCGATTTCAGCGATGGTCCGCCGGACAATCCTGGATATGCGGAACTGCACCCGATCCTGGTTCCCGAAAGCTGGGACGGAGCCCCTCGCGCGGAGGCGGATGCTGCGCTGGAGAATTTTAAACAGACAAAAGGTCTTCGCGAATTTCAGCAGATTACCTCGCGCGGCCAATACACTTATCCCGACGGGTTGTTTTATGGCGGAACAGGCCCGAGTTGGTCCCGCCGGACGATAGAAGGATTTGCCGGGGAGCATATGTCGGGCGCCGCACGCATCGCCGTGGTCGATTTTCATACCGGTTTGGGGCCACGGGGCTATGGCGAAGTCATTGGTCGTGGCGGAGTCGGCGATCCGCAATATGAGCGGACCCGGGCCTGGTATGGTGACGACGTGAAAAGCGCCGCCCTTGGCAACTCCGCCTCGGTGCGGCTCAATGGTACGATCGATTTTGGGTATCGCCGCGCCTGCCCCGACGCAGAACAGACCGCCATCACGCTGGAGTTCGGCACCTTGCCCTTGGAAGAGGTGCATGAAGCCATTCGCGCCGACAACTGGCTTTACGCAAAGGGCGGCGGCGCGGCCTCCCCGCATTTTAAGGCGATCAAGCAGCAGACCCGCGCGGCATTCTACGGCGAGGAAAGTCAGTGGAAGACCGACATCTGGTCGCGCGGGCAAGAAATTATCGAACAGGCACTTACCGGCATAAACAACGATTAGTACCGATCCCGATCCGGGATTATGCTACAGAAACACTGCACGATCGAAAGAGAGGGAGGTTGATATGGATAAGAAAGATTGGGATTACGTTCACGATGTCGCATCCGAAGCCGAGTGGACTCCGGGGCTACGGGATATTTTCGAGTACCGTGACCTTGGCATCAAAGACGGCACCAAAGGTGACTATGTCGCCCATATCGTCAAAGCCAACGGGAAGAAGAGTAAGGACGAAGTTCAGCACTGGCACGTGCATGACTGTAATTTTCAGTTCGTCTTCGTCCTAAAGGGTTGGGCGAAATTCGAATATGAAGGACAAGGCGTCCGCAAGATCCAAAAAGGCGACTGCATCCTCCAGATACCGCTGCTGAAACACCGCGAGTTGGATTGCTCGGATGATTTCGAAGTTCTGGAAATCGTCTCACCAGCAGATTTCGAAACACGGATCGTTGACGCACCGGCCGAAGAAGCGGCCGACTGACAGCGGCGTTTAACGTTCCGAAAACGCTTGCAGCATGGCGACATAGACCGGTGTTGTGAGATAGCGCAGAAGGGTTTGCGAGCCTGTCGTGATGTCCGCCTGGACGATCATGCCGGGCACAACCTTGTGACGCGTGGTGCCGGTTTCGATGAAGTCCTGTGACAGACGGATGCGGCCCTTGAAGTAGCTGCGCCCTTTTTCGTCGGTGAATGTCGTGGGCGAAACGTTGGTCAATGTTCCTTTGACGTTTCCGTAGCGGCGCGAGTCGAAACCGCTAACGGTAACGCTCGCTTCCTGCCCCACGACGATATGACCGATGTCGCTCGGTTCGATTTCCGTTTCGACAACAACCTGTTCATCGAGCGGCACGATCGTCATGAGAACCTGAGCCGGTTCGACGACCGCACCTGGGGTGTTGACCTGCAAGCCATGTATCACGCCGGATACGGGCGCTATGACCGCCAGCCGGTTTACTCTGTCCTCCAGGCGCGCCAGGTTTTCGCGGACCTCGGCACGCTCCGCCATCACATTGCTCAAATCTTCAAGCGCCTTGCCCCGTTCGGTAACTTCGAGTTCAAGAAGCTCGTTCTCCGCTTCCTGGATCGATGCCCGGGCCTGTTCGATGGAGACGACGGATTCAGCCAAGGCACCCTGAACCCGCGAAAGTTCGAGTTGCGTATTGATCAGATTGATTCTCGAACCATGCCCGGACTTGAAAAGCTTCTGACGCATCGTGACGGATTCGTTCACGAGCTTTTGCTGGTCCTTCAGGCTCGCTCGTTGCTGTTTGAAAATTTCGACGGATTTCTGCCGCTGGCGAATGCGACTGCCGAGGACAGCCTTCTGGCCGGCTATCCGTTCCCGGGTTGCCCGGAGGATGAATTCTCCCTCGGCAACTTGGTCGGTCAATTTTTCAGCCAGTTCGCCGAAATCTGGTTCACCGCCATCGATAAAGGCCCGCAGCCGCAATTCCTTAATACGTAGCGACCCATCCCGCGCCCGGATTTGTTCCAACTCCGCCAAGCGTAATGTTTCGTCGAAGCGCAGAATAACATCGCCGGATTTGACCAGATCACCATTTCGGACCGAGATCTCGCGCACGATCCCGCCTTCGAGGTGCTGTACTACGCGCTCATATCCCGTTGGGGTCACCTTGCCGACAGTTTTAGCAACGGACGTGATCTCGACCATGTTCGACCAATAGATCGCCGCACCGATAAGACCGATAACGATCAATCCAGCGACGACTGCGAAACGCGATGGCCCCACCTCTTCCAGAATCGCTTCGCGCGACAGGTGCTTCATCTGCGTCCGCGAAATTTTCTGCGGCGGTTGTGGTGGGGTTTCGGATGGAGTGGCCGAATGTTCATCTCTCATGGGTTGCCCCTTGATTGTTCGTATTCCGCGCGCTTAACGAAACCATATCGATCCGTGCCAAAACCGCCTCGGCAGGACCGAAATCCGTGACCTGGCCGTTCTCAAGAACAAGCAGTTTGTCGCAAATACGCATATGACTTGGTCGCTGAGTGATCATCAATGTCGTTATCCGGCCTCTCAATAACTCCAGGGCGCGCAGCAGCGCACGTTCGTCGTCATCGTCCAAAGCGCTCGCGGGCTCGTCCAGCACGATGACGGGTGCTTTTCGCAAGAATGCCCGGGCAAGTGCCAATTGCCTTAGCAGTCCCTGTGGTACATGGGCTTCAAGACCATCGCGAAACCTTGTGTCGAAGCCATACGGCAAGGCCTCGATCTTGTGCAAGACACCCGCGAGCCGGCAGGCCGCCTTCACCTCGTCAAACGACGCCGTCGGGTTCGACAATATGATGTTTTCGTAGAGTGATCCCGGGAATGCGTGATTGCTTTGCGGCACATAGGCCAACGTCTGCCGTAACGTGATCGGCCGCAACTGCCGGATGTCGATGCCGTCCAGTGTCACCGCACCCGCTTGTGGATGATAAAAGCCGAGCGCAAGCTTTCCTAATGTGGATTTGCCGGATCCACTGCGGCCGACGATGCCTATAATTTCACCGGGTTCGGCGACGAAATTGACACCGAGGAGCGAAGGGTCGGCATCCGCGGCATATCTCATGCTGACCCGATTGAACGCCAGCCGTCCCTCGAACTCAATCGATGTTGTGGGCGCGTCGCCTGGTTCCTGCTCTCTGGTGTAACTAAGCAGCGTATCGAGCTGTCTTATACTCTGACGCACCTGCTCGATCTTCGCCGACGATCCGAACAACGCCTGCATGGGCTGCAGCACGCGCCACACCAGCATCATGGTCGCGATAAGCGCACCCATGGTCATGTCACCGTCGATCGCCAGGAAAACGCCGAACGCCAGCGTGCCGGTGCCGGCTATGGTGACAAGCGTCTGTGATATGTTCTGCGAATGCTGGAAAAGCCGGGCAACACTGTAATTCGACCAGGCAGCGTCTGCGGAAAGTTTACGGAAGCGTTCTGACCAGATGTCCTCCGCGCCCTGTTGCTTGACCGACCGCATCCACCACATCAACTCAACCAGGAAGCCAAACCGGTCCGACCTTGCCTGGCCCGCCTTGGATGTGAGCACGCCGGATTCGCTGAAAACGATGCGTCCCAGCAACAGGTATGCGAGAGCCAAAACGACGGGAACGACAACAACCCATCCACCGATAGCGACAATGACGCCAAACGAGATCAATACGAAGGGTAAATCCATGAAGAGTGTCGGCAAACCACCAGTTACAGCCTCGCGGAAGGCTTCAAACTCTCGTATCCGTGTCACCTGGCCACCGACCGGCGCCCGTTCGGTAAAGCCGGGTGCCAGGTGAAGAATTTGCTCAAGCACACTGTTTGCGACGATGTAATCGACCCGAGCGCCCATATAGGCCTGTGCCCGCGC
Source organism: Alphaproteobacteria bacterium (assembly GCA_021774435.1). Taxonomy (GTDB): domain Bacteria; phylum Pseudomonadota; class Alphaproteobacteria; order UBA8366. Next base: position 4,153 of record JAJFJB010000038.1, on the reverse strand, counting down.
CCGAAGCGCGCGGAGCAGCAACTCGAAAACCGCCGCAGCCCCGACCCCGTAAATCAGGTAAGGTAGGGTCTCCAACGAACTCTTGCCGATAATCTGATCGTAGATCACCATGATCGACAGTGGGACAACAAGCGAAAGCAGATTGATCAGGAAGCTCACGAAAAACAACGTACCCAAAGTCCCGGAGAACTGACGGATCGTATCGCGCAGCCATGTTGGTGCCTGACTGCGCCTTTCTGCAGCCTTAGCTAAAGGCTCAATGATGTAAAACACACCGTTGGGAAGCCCATTCCGGTGCTCCAGATGCGACAAATCCGAGCCGTCGCAGGTGAGCAGCTTATTGCCGTCACGACCGAGAACCGCCCAAGGCCGGCCAACCCATGAAACAAAGAGACAGGGGCAAAGGCGTGTCGCCAAGGACCGCGCCTTTACCTGCAGCGGAACCGCCTTATAGCCTAAACGAACCAGAATATCTCGGATGTCCTCAATCGACGTATCTGGCGTTTCTTCTGGAAATGCTTCGACAATTTGACGCGGGCTGCCTTGCCATCCCAACGCCGCGAGCAATCGCAGGAGACACACAACGAGTTCGCTGGGTTCCCCACCGAAACGGTTCCTCACGGCCTCAAGCCATTGCTGTTGGAGATCGTCCGGAGACGCTTGGACGAGATTTATGCCGCTCATTTTGCGGCCTCCATCTTCGGCCTGGAAGGGTCAGACGGGCCAGTTTCACCAGATCGACTAATCGCAGCGACCTGCCCCTGATCCATCATGATTTCCATATCGGCAAGCTTGACCAACGACGGCCGGCTCGTCACTAGGATAATCGTCGTTTCGCCGTGCAGTTTTTTGAATAATTGTCGCAGCTTGCGGTCAACGTTCATGTCCAATGCGCTATTCGCCTCATCGAACAGCAGCAGCCGCGGCGCGGCGCCAAAAGCGCGCACGAGAGAAATTAGCTGCTTTATACTGCCAGCGAGACTGTCCGACGCGGTATCGCCTACGGTAGTCTGCAACCCACCGGGCATTCTTGCGATCACCTCATCCAGCCCCAACTCATGCGCAATGCGCAGCGCGGACGGGAGCGATTCACGGCCCTGAAACTTGGTCAAATTGTCCAACACAGTACCGCGGAACAAAACGGTACTTTGACGCGCGAAGCCTATTTTCTGTCGGAAGGCGCGCATGTCGATTAAATCGCTGTCAACGCCGTCGATGAGCAGCCGTCCGGCGGTCGGACGCGTCAAACCAGCCAAGAGGTCGAGAAGTATCGATTGCCCACTGCCGGCGGCGCCGGTAATCGCAACGAGCGAGCCGGCGGGAATTTCCAACGATACATTCGCCAACACGGAGGCACCGGACTGCCCACGGTCAATAGAGACATTTTCAAGAACTATACTCGAATCCAAATTCGGCAAAACGGCAGACGCCGGGTCAGGACGGTGCTCCTGCGGCAGCGTCATCAACGAGTCGAGCCGCTCTTCTGAAAGCTTAAGATTGCGGGCCTGAATCCAAACGCCGATCATTCGGATCAAAGGCTGAACGGCGCGTCCTGCGAGGAGGGTGGAGGCAATTAGCGTGCCCCCCGTCATACTTCCCTCAACGACGTAAACACTACCCGCCGCCGCAACGGCAAACATGGCGAGATTGCCAAAAGTCGCACCGAGGGCATTCCCCATTGCCGAAAGCCGCGCCACATCGAGCACCGCGGCCGAGAGCGGTTTCAAATACGCCTGATAGCGCCGTAGCATCTGCGCTTCGAGGCCGAGACCTTTAACCGAATGAATGCCGGAAAGTATCTGGAATATGAAATTGTAGCGCTGGTCGTCGAGTTCGGCGCGACGCCGGACGGCGCGGTCTAAGGAAGACCCGACAATCAATGCCAAAAGTCCAGCAAGCACTACAACGGCAATCGGAGCGAATACGATAGGTCCGCCGATAACCGCAATAAGGCCAAGGAAAATAAACACGAACGGCAGGTCGGAAATAGCAAGCAATCCATTACCTGAGTGAAAATCCCGCAGGGGCTCGATCGCCGAAATTCGGTCCAAATGGGTGCCGGCCGGGATGCTTTCGAATGCCTCGACCTCTGTCGCGAGCAAGCGATCCAACGCCCGGCGTGAGGTCGCGTGCTCGAACCGTGCCGCGGCCCAGGCAATGATGTACCCACGCACCGAACGCAATATCGCTTCGAGAACGATTACGACGGCCAGTCCGAGGACGAGAAACGCAAAGGTATCGGTCGCGTCGCCCGGGACAATCCGGTCGTAAACTTGAAGAATGACCAGCGGCAATGCCAAGGTGAGAACGTTCAACGCCACGGACGTTAACAAAACGTCCGAGCGATTGAAGGTAACCCGGGTCAAGGATCTCAAGAAACTGTGCCGCTTCGCCATGCGTGGTTAATGCCCTAAATTGGTTGACGGGAGTTTAAGGAAGGCGATCGATCGATGCAGGCATTGTGTTGATCGTCACTGCGCTTTTGGCCTGATACGGGTACTGTATTGGCAATAACATTAACCTTAATCAGTCGCATCATCTAAATGGGTGATGCATTTTCATAAAATATAAATAGAATTTTATCTTTCTTTGATCAAAATTTGATGCTTTAGGAATAATTAAGCCTGCCGAGGTAAATGACGGTGCGACAAAGGGTATAAAAATGGCAATTGAGAACAGTTCCGATACCGGCGCGCCCGATAATAGCCTCATTGAACTTTTCGACCTTCAAGATATAGAAAGTCAGCGCCTTTCCGGGCAGGCACCGCGCCTAACACCGCAGGCGCAAATCGTGCAAAGAACGGATGTCACCCATCCAAACATGCAGATGGGCAACACGACCGATGCACCCTCCGATCAGAACCGGGAAATAGAGTCATCAGCCGCCCTACCGGACACAGCAGATAGCGCCCGAGTCTTCGAATTACGAATTCCAGCGGACGTCGTGCGCGAGATACAGGCCAGTGGTACGAATGCGTTCGTGCCCGTCCAACTCGAAACCATTATCGAAACAAACCGCGATGGCGGGGATGGCGGTGCCCGTCCGGTTCGATTTGAAGGCATAAGCACCGGATCCAGAACAGGCGGCGCCATCGGCGAGAGTGATACTGGTGTCACAATCGAGGAAGACAGCAGCGGCGAGTTCTTTATCCTCGTGACACCGGAGACGGTCACCGAAGTTCTCGCGACAGTCACGGTCGACGAAAGTACCGGCCCCGCCGAAAGCGATGATAACGACGAAGATGACGGTGACGATGACGGCGATGGTATTCTAACGCTCATTTTCGCGCCACCGGATCTCGATGCTTCGGCACCGGAACTGGATGTGGAGGCGGCATCCGGCGCCGAAGACAGTGTCATTGCGCTCGACATCGCCGCAACACTTGGCGACACAGACGGTTCTGAATTCTTGTCGATACTGGTCGAGAACCTTCCGGATGGTGTGGTGCTCTCCGCGGGAACGGTCAATTCTGATGGCAGCGTCACGTTGACGCCAGAACAGTTGGATGGCCTGACACTCTCGCCGTCAGCAAACAGCGATAATGATTTCACGTTACAAATTTCAGCAACGTCAACCGAGTCCGCATCTGGCGCGACGGCAACGGTCACGTCCGCACTCCCTGTCACCTTATCGGCAGTGGCGGATGCGCCAAACCTCAATGCCAATGCCGCGGCTGGAAGCGAAGACGCCGCAATTACGCTCGATATAGCGTCGACGCTGTCTGATACGGACGGGTCCGAGACTCTTTCGATTACAATATCGGAGATACCCGAGGGTGCGGTACTTTCGGCCGGGACCGTCAATACCGATGGCAGTGTAACGCTCACGCCAGCGCAGCTTGGCGATCTCACGATTACGCCACCCGCCGATAGCGACGGCGATTTCGCACTGCAGATTTCGGCGACAGCTGCCGAAGGTGCTTCAGGCGAGACAGAAACGGTAACGGCAACACTGCCGGTCACCGTTACGGCCGCGATTGATACACCAAGCCTGTCAGTACAGAACGCAACAGGTACGGAAGATGTCGCGATCGCTCTCGATATCGCGTCGGTGCTAACCGACACCGATGGCTCCGAAACATTATCGATTACGGTGTCCAACATTCCCGAGGGCGCAGTTTTATCCGGCGGCACCCTAAATTCCGACGGCAGC
>JAJFJB010000370.1 GCA_021774435.1 Alphaproteobacteria bacterium | reverse complement strand
AAGGTGACAAACAAAACAGCATTTTCTGCTACGGGTACGGTTCATTACGCCGCCTGCAAGAGTGATAAATTCGCCGTTGCGCCGAACAAAACCTGGAAAGCGAGAAGAAGAGGATTGTGTCTTATTACATCAATTCGTGCTCAGTTGACGGGTAAGGCAAACATTCCCGGTGCTACTAGTGGATCAGTTACACCTTACAAGTCTTCCGGTACGAGCTACGGCAACTTCTTTATTCAACCTTGGAAAGGGGGCCGCCGAATCTTTTCCGATCATGAGTACAAACGTGAGAAGGCGAAAGCGGCGGGGACTTTGAGTCCTGGATTTACAATCCACAATAAAACTCAATGGCCTCTCGCGATAGCCTTGAGCCAAATTGGCTGCCTGTATCATGGTGTGGTTCAGCCGGGAAAGACGTTTAAGCGGCACACCGGCGCTGTTTGGTTTACCATAGACATCAATATTCAACCGGATGGAAAAAACCCAAGAACAGATTGGGATTGTGTCAAGCCGATCCTTACAGTTGCCGGAGCAGCAATAGTTTCCGCAGCTACGGCCGGCGCGGGTGCCTTTCTCGGGTTGCCGGCAGCCACGGCGGGCAGTGCCGCCGCCGCCTTAGCACCAATAGCGACGAGCACTTCAGTGATTGTTACTGGCGCCGCCTTAGGTGCAGGCATCAGCGGAGCAACCACCGGTATTCTTACACAACTCGGAAAAGCTATTGATAAGATCGGGCATGTTAAGCTGCATGGTCAATATGCCGGTTATGAGTGGCCCTTTCGGTGCTATCAGATGCCCGTGTATGAGGTAACAGGCGGGCCTGCGCGGCCGATCTTACTCGATGACGGCGGATTTCTAATTCACGATGGTTCGAACTTGACGAACGAGCAGAAGAATTTTTTTAAGGAAAAGTTTGGCTCCGTTCCTCAGCCGGGCCCACTGAAGATCTTCAAGAAGAATACCTGTGGCGATAAAATGATGACCTTGTCACCGAAGGCGGCTGAGAGCGGCTAGAATTTCAACGCCCTGAAAAAGATCAAAGCGCTAAATTTTCGACGCGGAAAGGCGTCTATTTCCACAAGACCTCGATAACGGTAGGCTTGCCTCCCAGGTGCGGTAGAAATTCCGAAAAAATAGGGGAGGCTGGGCGATGAGATCTGAATTAATTAGAAACGGCTTTGTGCACGCAACCGTAATGGCCTTCGTGGTTGGCGCGACGCTAACTCCGGCGGACGTTGCAGCGGAAGTGCGGTTGACGATCAATGGCGGTCAGACGAAAGGCGCCTTCAATCGCGTTTCGAGTGGTTGGGCGGCCTATATTACCAAACATGTGGGCGGCGTTAACGCTTCCTCGAAAGCGTCGTCAGGGTCTCTAGACAACACGCGGCAAGTCGATGCGGGCAAGGCGGATATGGGATTGGTTTTCGCCAGCGATTTGTATGACGGCGTAAAAGGTATCGGCTCGTTCAAAAAAGCGACATCCAATGTTCGCTACATGACGTTTGTTTTTGGTTCGGTTGGCCACTTTGTCGTCCCGGCGGACAGCTCGATTAAGGCCTTGGCGGATATCAAAGGCAAGACGATCTCGATGGGCGGTCCCGGTTCAGGCTCCGCCAAGAACCTAACCAAACTTTTGAAGCATGTGGGTCTCTGGGGCTCGTTCAAGGACGTATATGCTGGCAAGAAGAGTTCCGATCAACTCGTGAACGGCAAGGTCGATGCCTATAACTGGCATCCCGGCATCGGCAGCGGGTTTATCCGTGGCACGGCGAACAAGATCAAGATCCGCTTCATCGATTTAAACGCGCCGGCAAAGGCGTCTGGGTTCTACAAGGAGTTTCCTTATTTCGAGCCGACACCCATTCCCGCGGGTGTTTATCCGAAGGTCGATCACGACACGATGACCATCGGAACCGGTACGCTGATGATCGTCAACAAGGACGTCTCGGACGATCTCGTCTATCAGGTCCTCAAGGGAGTCTATACCGATGACGGTAAGAAGTTCCTGACGGCGGCGTTCGGCGGTCGGGCGAAACAGATGACGACTGGTAATGGACTGAAGAACCTTGTGGCACCTCTGCATCCCGGCGCGGTGAAATTCTGGAAGGAAATGGGCAAGAAATTCTGATCGATTGGAGTTTGTAGAATACGGCCTAGATAACCCTGCTCGGCGTAGAGATGTCGTGCAGGGTTTTTCGTAAGCATTGGGCGCATGACTTCCACACATCCAATTTCTACTGATTCCGCAAATACCGACGCCCCCGTCGGAGTCGCGGATCAATTGACCGGCTTCTGGAAGTATACGTTCCAGATCCCGGCCGTCGGGTTAGGTTTGTTCGCCTTGTGGTCTGCTGGCCCTGGTATCGCCGAAGATCATGTACATCTCGGGATATACACCTTGGTAACCTGGGTGTTGGCGCTGCTTGTCTTGCCGATGCGCAAAAGCATGAATTGGCAGTCGCCTGGTCTTATGTGTCTGCTGCTCGCCGGCGCCGCGGTTGCGGTTGCGGCGTGGGCGATTGAACGCTTCGATATGGTTGATGAACAAGGGCCGGTTGCTCTGGATTATGCCCTTTGGATTGGAGCCATCGGCGCCCTGCTGATCGCCACGCGGATTCCCAGGGCGCTCGATTTTATTCTGATCGGTCTCTCCTGCCTGTGTCTCGGGTATTTCATGTGGGAATATCGGGAGCTGATTGAACGAGCGGGTGCCTGGAGCAAGACTGATTTCGGTATCGCGTTTGCCGCCACGGCAATAGCGCTGGAAGTGGCGCGGCGCGCCTTGGGGCCTTGGATACCGGGCATTGCCATCTTCGCCATGGTCTACGCCTATTACGGCGAATATTTCCCGGCAGCCGTGTCTCATGCGGGTGTCGATGTCGAAGGCATCATCGATTACATCCTTTACTCCCAGGACGGCATCTTTGGTGTCATGACAAACGTCATGGCGCAGTTCGTCCTGATCTTCATCTTTCTGGGCGCCTTCATGCAGTCTTCCGGCATGGGCCGGTTCTTTATTGAATTTCCGTTGAGTATCGCCGGCCGCTCGGCGGGCGGCCCGGCCAAGGTCGCAGTCATCGCTAGTGCGATATTCGGATCGATTTCCGGCAGCAGTCTTGCGAATATCGTCTCGACGGGCTCCTTTACGATACCGCTGATGAAACGGGTCGGGTTTCGGCCTGTCGTTGCCGGGGCCGTAGAAAATACGGCGTCCCTTGGCGGTCAGCTCCTGCCACCGGTTATGGGCGCCGGCGTCTTCGTCATGGCGGAAATTACCGGCGTGCCTTATGTGGAGATCATTGCCGTGGCTGCGGTACCGGCACTGCTGTACCTGCTGTCCATTGGTATGATCGTTCACTTCGAAGCCAAGAAGCGGGGCATCAAGGGTTTGCCCGAAAGGGAAATGCGGCGGCCCGGCGAAGTGTTCCGTGCCGGCTGGTTTCACCTTCTACCTTTTGTCGTGCTGCTGGGATTTCTGTTCAAGGGATACTCGCCGGACTGGTGTGCGTTCATGGCGATTTGCTCCGTCGTGGTGATCAACTGGTGCCGGATCTGTATCGCGAAAGTCACCGCCAGCCGCATGCCGGATCACATCATGAGCGTTCCCGCTATTTTTAAGACGTTGGTTGCCGGGACCCGTAATTCGCTGCTCGTTGGCGGGGCGGCCGGGGCGGTCGGCGTCATTGTCGGAATGATCGCGATGACCAGTCTCGGCCTGAAAATGAGTCTGCTCCTGGTCGATTTGGCGGGCGGCAGCCTGTTCATGACCGTCGCTCTGGTTGCCTTGACATCCCTGTTGCTGGGCATGGCGTTGCCGATTACCGCGAGTTATCTGGTCCTCGTCGTCCTGGCGGGCCCCGCCTTCGACCAGTTGGGCGTGCCATTGTTAGCCGCGCATCTCATTGTCTTCTGGTTAAGCCAGGATTCCAACATTACACCACCCGTTTGCCTGGGCGCATTCGTCGCCGCCAGTATTGCACAAGGGGACCCTTGGAAAACCGGCTGGATGAGTTTCCGGTTCGCTAAAATGCTCTATGTCATGCCGTTACTGTTCGCATTTACCCCGATCCTCGATTTTTCCGACCCTCTTGGCGCGACATGGACCATGGCAACCGCAACAGTCGGGACGCTCGCCTTCGCAGCGTGGACGATGTCGTATTTGCATCGACAGTTGACGGTGTTTGAGTGGGCCGCCCTGGCCACCGCCGCGCTGATGTGCTTCTGGCCCTTAAACATGTCGATCGCGGAGGTCATGCCGGGTTATGCGATCAACATCGCGGGGTGCATCATCGTCGCCGTGATTTCTCTGCTGCAACGCACATCCACAAAAACCATTCCAGATTAGATAGGAAGCATCAATGACCGAAGATCAGTACCCGCTCTGCCAAGGTCCCGATCCGGCACCAACCAAGGCAAGTTTCGCCATACCTGCCGGCGCGATCGACAGTCACGCGCATATCTTCGGAACCGAACCGTCATACGCTTATTCACCGCGGCGCGGCTACACGCCACCCGAGGCAAGCTTGGAAACCTACCTGTCCCTTCATAAAGCCTTGGGCGGTATCGACCGGGCGGTCTTGACGCAACCCAGTGTCTATGGCACCGACAATAGTTGCATGCTGGATGCGGTCGACAAGATGGATGGCAAGTTTCTCGCCATCGCGGCCGTTGACGAAGACGTCACAGATAAAGAGTTGGAAGCGCTGCACGCGCGCGGCGTTCGCGGTGCCCGCGTCAACATCGTCGACAAGGGTGGCATGCCCTTTGATGGGATCGGCGCGGTCCGGAAATTTACCGAGCGGATCAAGGATTTGGGCTGGCACCTTGAGGTCTTGATTCATGTACATGAGTTTGAGGATCTGCGGGCGACGATGAATAGTATGGCCGTCGATGTTTCATTTGGGCATCTCGGTTACATGCGGACCGATAATGGAATCGATCATCCTGGTTTTCAGGAATTTCTAAACCTGATGCGGGATGGGAACTGTTGGGCGAAACTGACGGGAACGTATCGGATCACGACCGCAAAACAGACGCCGTATGATGATATTGTGCCCTACGCACACGCACTGATAGACGCCAATGAAGATCGCTGTGTCTGGGGTACCGATTGGCCGCACCCTTCCCTCAAGGGAAACATGCCGAACGACGGCGCGCTTTTGGATCACCTGGCGGACTGGGCACCCGACGAAGCGGTACGGAAGAAAATTTTGGTCGACAACCCTGAAGCGCTGTACGGGTTTTAGGAGCTCATTTTCAATCTTTCGCACATCTATAAGGCCATACGAGTTTCGTTTGGCGGGGGATCGTAGTACCGCCTTCGGTCATGACCGGGATCGGCACATTTTTCGCCGCATCGCTAAGAGCCTTTAACGAGAATGAGTCGAAGGGCGGTGCCATGCGGTATATGGCAATGGGATCCATCCAAAATCCGTCCGCTGGAATTACTTTCTTCGGCCCCGCATAGTAATGAGGGTTTTTACTAAACCACACCGCGAAGTGAATAGCAGGACGACGTTCTTTTCCGGAGCGCCGCCTCGACGGTGCAATACCCGAATTTCCCGTTGGACCCAGCACCTCGCCCATACCGACGTCTTGGCCGATTTTAAGCTTCGGCATCTCGTCGAAATGGGCGTACTGAGTATAAATCCATAATGGCATGCCGGTGTCGTCAGGGCTATGGCGCAGGATAATCTCGATCCCTCGATAGCTGCGCGCACCATCATATTTTGCAACGACAGTACCTGCCGCCACCGCAATTATCGGCGTACCGAATGGAGCCGGCATATCGATCCCGCCGTGATAGTTTTCTCGGTCCCGCTTATGGGTATAGGAAATAGCCCATGCCTCATCGATGCCACGGCAATCGAAGGCCGCGGGAAATTTTGGCTGCAACCCTGTCTCGAAGAGGCCGCGGTCGATAGCAAATTCGATATTGCAACGTCGGCCACGGCCAACTGCGCACAACGTTTCCCGGTCTATCTCATCACGCGAAACGGCGTCGTCCGACCGTCCCTCGGGGGTGGAAAGAAGCAAGGGAAATACGCTACCGGCCAAAACCAATACGAGGGCGCGTAAATGTCCTATAGCTAGATTGATTTGAGCGGGCATGTTTAGTCTCTCATAATCTGCGGTTTGCTATGACTGTCCTTTCGGCGCGCTGCTCGATGCCCGTAGATCCATCAAGTTAGAAATATACCTTCTAAATTTTGGACCGGTCTGCAATTTTCGCTTGGTTCTAAAACAGACTGAATATCGTAAGAGAACACGAAGTAGCCCCACCTAACATGTAAAATTGTCGGATGGTGTTTCACTGTTTTGGAGAAACGATGCTCCGACGATGTATAAAGTGTAACCTGCTGGCACCGAAAACGTCTAAAAAATCATATGAAGCTCCGCCATGATTCAACCGATTATTAATCCTCTGAAGGCACCATTCGGTGCCGAGGTGACAGGCCTTGATTTAAACCAAGCCGTAACCCCGGACATTGCTGACACGTTGAACAAAGCGCTTTTGGAGCACATCGTTCTCGTCATCCGCGACCAGGACCTAAGCGCCCATGCCTATTGCAAGGGTATGTCTGTATTCGGCGAACCTATGTTGCAACACCGGCTTGCGTTCCGCTTGCCGGACTGCCCAGAAGTCAGCCGGATCATCAATCGAGAGAAGATGCGCCCGGCGGCGAATTGGCATACGGATCATACCAACCACGAAGCGCCACCCAAGGCGACCATCCTCTATGCCCGAAAACTGCCCACAAAAGGGGGCGATACCTGTTTCGCCGATATGTATGCCGGCCTCGAAAACTTGACGCCAGAATCTCGAAGCCAGATCCAGACCTTGTACACGACGAACCATATGGAGCCGGACAATCCGACCTACTCCGCGACTGACCGGGATGCGCATGGTGGCGGTGCCCGTCATCCCATGGTCCGCAGGCATCCGGAAACCGGACGGAAGGTGCTCTATTTTCACGTGTCGAAGGCATCGGGCATTGATGGGATGCCATCCGAAGCGGTTCGGCCCTTCCTCGACGATTTGCTCAATCAGGCTATACGGCCGGAGAATACGCTGCGCCATCACTGGCAACTGGGCGACGTCGTCATTTGCGATAATCGTTGCGCGATGCACTGCGCCGACCCTGATTACGATCAGGCCGAAGAGAGGCTTTTGTGGCGCGTTATTTTAAAGGGCGACCGACCGGTCTGATGAATTTTGGGACCCGAGAGAACTGCCGGATCGTAACCCTCGCGTAACCACACCATGTTATCCTTACGCAATAACAGTTGCAGAAAGCTGCCCCGAATGACGACAACCAACACACCGCCCGGCACCAAAGTTGCGACCCGAAGTGCCGATCGTACATATCGGTATCTCGAAACCATACCATTTGGGATGGCGCATTTGGCGTGTTTTGCGGTTTTCCTGACTGGTATCGATCTGACGGCTATCCTGATCGCGGTAGGTCTTTATGCCATCAGGATGTTCGGGATCACCGCCGGATATCACCGTTACTTCTCACACCGCAGTTTTAAGACCAGCCGCATTTTCGGCTTTGTTCTGGGATTTATCGCGCAGAGCTCGGCTCAGCGCGGTGTGCTTTGGTGGGCAAGCGGTCATCGGCATCATCATCGGTTTTCCGATACCGACAACGACGTCCATTCGCCTGTTCGACGGGGCTTTTGGTATGCCCATCTCGGGTGGTTTTTCACGGTTCAGCACAATGAGACAAAACTGGATGCCGTGCCTGATCTTGCGAAATACCCGGAGCTGCGATGGCTCGACCGACATCCCTATTTGCCTGCTGTCGTCATCGCTTTAATCGCTTTTGCGATTGGCGGTTGGTCAGGTCTTGTCGTCGGTTTCTTCTGGTCCACGGTCGCGCTCTGGCACGCGACATTTTCGATCAACTCCCTCGCCCATGTCATTGGCAGGAAGCGATATGTGACGGGGGATCAATCCCGCAACAATTGGTGGCTGGCGCTGCTCACCTTCGGCGAAGGCTGGCATAACAATCACCACCACTATCAGAGCGCCGCCCGTCAGGGTTTTCGCTGGTACGAGGTCGATTTCAGTTACTACGCGCTCAAGGTGCTTTCAAAGATTGGCTTGGTGTGGGACCTGCAAACGCCACCGAAACATGTCGTGCGTGCGGAGCAACGCTTACGGCGATCAGTCATAGAAAAAGCGGCAGGAGAGTTGGCCCGGAGTTTTCAAACCGAAACCATCGTTGCGGACCTGCGTGCGCTCCTTGCGGAAAAACGCGCGAGCCTGGATATTTCGGTGCAAGAGTTTCAGGAAAACCTTTTGGCACTTATCGATAGTTATCATGCGCATGTCGATCAGAAAACAACAGACTTTCAAGACGAGCTGAAGCGCCTCATTCACGCCATCGATGTCATGTCCATGCCGAGCATTTCGGATATCAGAGAACGCGCGGCAGCGATGTTCGTCCGCACGCCGTCGATGAATGAGATCACGGAACGGGCGCGTCAGATATTGGTCGACGATGTCTGTGAAGAATTGCTCCGCCTTCAGGCCGTTCCCGCAAAGGCGAACGCCCGGTAGCAGCGTTTTGAAACGCTGATCCGGGATAGCTTACTTCTCTGCCGGATCGAGCCGGATGAGCACACCCTTTGAGGCGCTGGGATGCACGAATACGCGGCCGCCCCCCTTTACGAGACGGACGCCGCGTTCTTCCATGCCCTTGGCGGCTTCGTCCACATCGTCAACCGTCATCGCGATCATGTAGAGCCCCTCGCCTTTCCGGGCCAAACCCTTGCCCACCGCCTTGTCCGGATCGAAGGGTTCCGCGAGTTCGATATGGGTCCCGTCTTCCATCAGAAAAAAGGCCTGCTTGATGCCCAGCGTGTCGCTGACCGCGCGGCGTTCTAGCGCGAATCCCATCGCTTCATAGGCTTGAACCGCTTCTTCAAGATCTTCTACAGCAATCACGAGTTCTCGGATCGTTTTCATTGCACAGCTCCTCTAGCGATTTAAATGATAAGTATCCGTCAAAGAACACCATCGTCGAGATTTCGATATTCTAACGTAACTTGGCATTAGCCGGCGACTTCATATCGATAACGCTGAGTTGAGCGATTGGACGGGCATCCGGTCCTTGGTCAGAGGAAATGGATTTTCCGAACGCCGCGATTTTTCGGTTTTCTGAAGAACTGGATAATGAAACTAAGGCACACACTACCGACCCGCGGCTCGAATCGCACGTTGATGATCCTCACGATCGCTGCGTGCTTGAAAAACGCGCGCAGTGACCCTCGTCTCCCTGGAGCTTATCGCAAAAAATTCAATATTAAATACAGCGGTTTTAGAGCCTTTTTCGTTTCTCTTAAAAGAGAAATACTATTGTTTTGTCTTTGTAATTCGACTCGGGATTGATTTATTGGTTCCTCGTAAACGTAATTAATTCTCGATACCA
>JAJFJB010000369.1 GCA_021774435.1 Alphaproteobacteria bacterium | reverse complement strand
GTTCCGATTACCTCTACCGTGCCCACAAGATCATGATGGAGCGCCGCGAGGATCTCGCGCGCATGATGACCCTGGAGCAGGGCAAGCCGATCCGCGCCTCGCGCAACGAAGTCGGTTACGCGGCGGATTTCCTGCTCTGGTATGCCGAAGAGGCGAAGCGCGTCTATGGCGAAACGATTCCGGCGCCGCGCGGCGACCAACGTTTCATCGTCCAGCATCAACCCGTTGGCGTCGTCGCCGCCGTGACTCCCTGGAACTATCCGATTTCGATGCTGACGCGGAAGATCGCGCCGGCGCTGGCGGCGGGTTGCACGATCGTGCTGAAGCCGGCCGAAGCGACGCCGCTCTGCGCGGTGGAAACCTTCAAGGTCTTCGAGGAAGCCGAAATTCCGGCGGGTGTGGTCAATCTGGTGACGGCAGCCGATCCGGTTCCGATTGGCGAAGAATTCGTGACGAACCCGCTGGTGCGCAAGATCACCTTCACGGGCTCGACGGCCGTCGGCAAGAAGCTGGCGGCCGGCGCGGCGGCACAGTTGAAGCGGGTCTCCATGGAACTCGGCGGCCACGCGCCGTTCCTGGTCTTCGACGACGCCGACCCGGTTCACGCCGCGAAGGGCGCGTCGCTGGTCAAGTTCCTGAACACGGGACAGGCCTGTATCAGCCCGAACCGTCTGTTCGTCCACAGCAGCATCGTCGAGCCCTTTGTCGAGACCCTGACCGAGCGCGTGACCCGCATGCGCGGCGGCAACGGCATGGAAGATGGCATCTCCATCGGTCCGCTGGTCAACGAGGCGGCGATCGCCAAGGTCGAACGGCAGGTCGAGGACGCCAAGGCCAAGGGCGCGACGGTCATGTGCGGCGGCCATCGCCTGATGGATAACGGGCTCGACCGCGGCCATTTCTACGCCCCCACGGTCCTGATCGGCGTGATGGAAGCCATGACGATCTATCGCGAGGAAACCTTCGGCCCGGTCGCGCCGGTCATCGCCTTCGACGACGACGAAACCGCGCTCAAGATGGCCAACGATACGCATTACGGTCTCGCGGCCTACGTCTATACGAACAACATTTCGCGCGCGATGCGGATGTTCGAGGGTCTGCGCTTCGGCATCATCGGCATCAACGACATCAACCCGACCGCCGCCGCCGCGCCCTTCGGCGGCGCCAAGGAAAGCGGCCTCGGTCGGGAAGGCGGCCGCGAGGGCATTGCCGAGTATCTCGAGACGAAGCTGGGCGGTTTTTCAGTTTGATTGATACGCCAGCTATTAAAAAAAATGGCACTTTTGTTCAGAGTAGCCGATCGGGCATCTGCGCGCATGTCTGTTTACCGGCGATCTACGACCGCATTGCCCCCTTACCACGTGGTGGTTTAGTTGTGGGCTGCGGCTTAGGCGTATTTCCCGCGCTTGGCGAAAGCGTCACTGAGCAAATCAAAGACCAGGCGGATACGGCGGCTGGTGCGCAGCTCCCGGTGCGTCACCAGCCAAATCGGCACTGGCATAGGCGGAAACTCCGGCAGCACTTGTTCCACGCCAGGGGTGAGGGCGGCCAATTCGTTGGTCATAATGCACATCCCCAAGCCCTGCTTGACCATCTCCCAGGAAACAATGCCACTGTCGGAGACATATTTGAAATTGGCCTTAGTCACCGGCAGACCCGCGGGCTTTATAGCGTTGAGATAGGAGGTGATTTCGCCAGTGGCGACAAACACCGCATTGGCTAAATCGTCTACGGTTTCCGGGCGGCCATGGCGCTTGAGATAGGACGGTGCAGCATAAAAATGCCCTGTCGTGCCGGGCACTTGTTTTGCGATGAGATCGGGCTGGTCTGGGCGGACATGACGGATGGCAATGTCCGCCTCGCGCCGTTTGAGATCGCGAATCTCGTTTGACGCCACCACTTCGACGTCGATTCCCGGTGCCAGTTCTCGCAGGTCGTCGAGTATTGGAGGCAGAAGATAGGCTGACAGCAGATCGCTGGCCGTAATCACCACCTGGCCTTCGATGGTTTGCGATTGACCGGACGCGGCGAGGGAAACTTGCCCTGCCGCCTCGCCCATGGCTTTGACGTGGCCGAGCAAATCCAAGCCGGCCTCGGTGAGGGATAAGGATCGTCCGACCCGCTCGAACAAAGTGACGCCCAAGTTCTCTTCCAGCGCGGCGACCTGACGGCCGAGGGTGGGTTGGGTTAGGCCGAGAGCCCGCGCGGCGGCGGATAGCGATCCTTCCTCCGCCGTCACCAGGAAGGCACGGGCCTGGTTCCAGTCAAAACTGATGGTCAGCCAAGTACGGTTATTCATGCATATTTGTATAGTAAGAGTGCGTATTTAGGCAATTTCTATCTAATTTATACATGAATATACAAGGCGCCTGAAACGAGCGCCTGATGAAAGTTCGATCACTCTCTGCATGGCTCCTTCCTACCGTATTAACGGCGCTCGGTTTGATCCTTTCGAGTTCGGTCATGCTCGTAGGCACTCGCGTCCTGGCCGCTTTTACCAATCAGTTTGTTTGAGAGAAGAGATGAGTGACATCAATGCCGTCGCCCACACGCAGGGCACCATCCCGGTCTTTGCCCGCTGGTTCGGCTCCTGGCAGATCAGCGTCACACGCCGCGCACTCAGTTTGCAGGAATTGACACAGCGCTATGACGAATCAGCAGACGGCTGGCAACGCACTATCGATCGCCTCGGCTTTCCAGCCGCATACGAATCCCTCCTGCGACAGATTGCCGGTGGGGAGACGCCGTCGACCGTTCTGGATTGCGGGGTGGGGACGGGTGCCATGTCGCAAGCGTTGATCAGAGAGTTGAAAGCCCCATTCGCTCTGACCGCCGTCGATGTGTCGCCGCGCATGCTTGAGCAGGCGCAAAACGCGTTACAGGGAACGAATGCCGACGTGACGGTGCGCCAGGCTGATGCCGCTGACCTGCCATTCGAAAACGGCTCTTTCGATTTAGTAATAACCGCACACATGCTGGAGCATTTACCCGACCCCGCGGGCGCCCTTACCGAAATGGTTCGGGTGCTCAAGCCCGGTGGGCAGCTGATCGCTTGTCTCACCCGCCGTACCTGGCTGGGCATGATCGTTCATCTGAAGTGGCGTACGCACCGGGTAACGCCAACTCAAGCCAAACGTCTCCTGAAAGACGCGGGACTAGAGAACGTCGTTAGCCTGAACTTTGACCGTGCCCCCTGGTGCAGGCGGCTGAGCCTCGCCTGCACCGGCCGCAAACCCGTTTGACTTCTATCCCCTTTCACCAAACAGTACAGGAGAGTCCGATGACGGACATCACGCACGACCGTGAAGCAAAGACACAACGGATCATGAACACCACCCCGGGCGCCGACGCTAAATTCTGGGACAAGGTTGCCGACAAGTACGCGGCATCGCCCATCAAGGACATGGAGGCCTACAAGCAAACCATGGCGCGCACGCGATCCTACTTGTCCGCGGACCAGGACGTGCTCGAAGTGGGCTGCGGTACAGGCTCAACGGCGCTACTGCTCGCGCCCAATGTCAAGCAAATGACGGCCAGCGACATCTCCAAACGGATGATCGAAATCGGCGAAGGCAAAGCCCGGACTCAAAACTTGGAAAATGTAACATTCAGACAAGCGCTGCTGCCTGATGAGACGCTCGTGCCGGAGTCATTTGACACTATACTTTGCTACAACACTATGCATCTGGTGACGGACCTGCCGGCGGTGCTGCGTAACCTGCACGGCGCGTTGAAGCCGGGCGGCGTGTTCATTTCGAAGACCGTGTGCCTGGCGGAACAGACCCGGCTGTGGGCTATCCCCATCTTCCTCATGCGTCTGATCGGCAAAGCACCTTATGTGAAGATGCTGACCTTTGCCGACGTTGAGCAGGCAATTGCCACCGAAGGTTTTGAAATCATCGAGACCGGCATCTACCCTGCGCCGTTTAGCCGGTTTGTGGTGGCGAGAAAGGGATAGGCTCTTAGCGGTCTTGTGTCCGCTTTTAGTAAGAGCGGACGTTTGTTTTCCGCCGCGGCGGGCTACCGACATCTGAATTTCCCCTGACCCCGGATGGCCTCACGTCTTATGACGGGATGATGCCGCTACACACCTTCTTCAAAAGCGAGCATAATCGCCACCACTTCGTGACGCCTCATGCTCCCCTAGTTAGCGCAGCATAAAGGACGTTGC
>JAJFJB010000368.1 GCA_021774435.1 Alphaproteobacteria bacterium | reverse complement strand
GATTCTGTTGCAAAACTGTATCTTGATCGGCGTTTGAAGCTGTGATTCCGTCTTCCTATTATTTTTCGGGAGGGCAACGCGATGATGGGTCGGCTGGAGACGGGTCAAGATCAGTTTTTCTATTCGTATCGCCTCGATGAGTTGGTTCCTGCCGATCACCTTGTGCGCAAGCTTAACGAAATCTTGGACCTAAGTTGGGTTCGTTCCGAACTGGCGCCGTATTACAGTCACACGGGCCGGCCTTCGATCGATCCCGAGTTGATGGTGCGAATGCTGATCGTCGGCTACGTCTTCGCCATCCGTTCGGAACGTCAGCTTTGTTCCGAGCTTCAGGTCAACATGGCCTATCGGTGGTTCTGCGGCCTGTCGATCGAGAGCACTATCCCCGATCATTCGGCATTCTCGCGCGCGCGGCACGAGCGCTTTCGGGAAGCCGACGTTTTGCGCCGTGTCTTCGAGCGCGTGGTCGAAAGCTGTATTGCGGCGGGATTGGTGGGTGGTCATTCCTTCTCCGTGGACGCCAGTCTGATCCGGGCCGACGTCAATCCAGCCAAGCGGGTGCCGGGCGATCAACCGATCGTGTGGCCGGCGCAGGCGTCCCGGGCGGTGCGGGACTACTTAAGCGCCCTGGACCAGGAAGGCACCGAAACACTTTCCGATGGTAGAAAGCGGCGGTCTCGGATGGCGATCTCCCTGACCGATCCTCAGGCCGACTGGGTGGCGTATCGCAAGGTGCGCTCGATCTTCGCCTATCACGCCAACTATCTGATCGACAACGAGCTCGGCATCATCGTCGGTGCCGAAGGAAACCGTGCTAATCGCATCGAAGAGAACCGATCCTGCGTGGCCATGGTGGCGCGCGTCAAAGAACGCTTCGACCTAACGCCCCAGCGGCTTGCCGCCGATACGGCCTATGGCAATGCTCGAACGCTGAAGAGCCTGGTGGAACAGGGCATCGAGCCGCATATCCCGATCTGGGACAAAAGCACACGTCAAGACGCGACCTTCTCACGGGCAGACTTTCGTTATGATGCCACGCGCGACAGCTACTCGTGCCCCGGCGGCAAGACGCTCAAAACCACAGGCCGGGTTCATGACCGAAGAACGCGTTACTACCGCGCGCTCAAAGCGGATTGCGACGCCTGTCCTCTCAAGCCCCGATGTTGCGCCAAGACACCGTCGCGCAGGATCCCGCGCGACATCGACGAGGACGCCCGCGACCAAGTCCGTGCGCTGGCCCATAGCGAAGCCTTCGAACAGTCGCGTCGGGAACGAAAAAAGGTCGAGATGGCGTTCGCCCATCTCAAACGCATTCTCAAACTCGACCGTCTCAGATTGAGAGGACTTGCCGGTGCGCGCGACGAAATCCTTCTCGCCGCCACCGCCCAGAACCTGCGCAAGCTGACAAAGTACGCCTGCGGACCGCCGCCATCACCGAACCCTGCCTGAGGCAAACAAGAGACCTAAACAAAGCAGCCGAACAACACCGACCCCGTACCGGCATCAGCTGGAAGCGGGAATGACAATGTCCGCTCTTACTAATAGCGGACATCGCAAATCCGCCAAAAACGACTTTTGCAACAGAATCGCCTTAACATCCGACATCGGTGTGGTGAGGTCGGATGTTGAGGGATTTTACTTCCGGGTTTCCTCAGCTTCAGACGTACCGGAGACACCGCCGTGAGGAGCGGAGATGACCCAAATGTATGGACCGACCGTGCGTCGCAAGAAGGATTTTGTGATGGGCGAGCGGTCTTGCGTCAATGTATTCGGCCTCTATGTGGAGCCTCTATCGCTCCGGGCCATCATGGGTATCAGCGCGCATTCGTTCTCATTAGGCGATAGGCCCACTACGGCCATTTGGGTCACCAGATCTTGAATGCGCCAGCAGACGTTGGTCCATCTTTCTATCCGTCTCGCAGACCTCGGTGGGTTCCTCCTACAATTATCCGTCGATTGCAGTTGACCGCGAGACAGTTTTTGCCGAAGCACAATCTCTCCCGCAGCGTCCAGGCCAATGAAGTGGAACGTGTTCTTGCCTATGTCGATGCCGATGGTTGTCACTGGGGCCGTCGATGTCTGTGTCATGGTCCATGCTCCTCTTCTCTGTTGCACCTATCTCAAAGGTGCGATTAAGAGCACGGTCGGTCCATCCCATTAGGCGCCTTAAAATTCTAATAAGAGACACTTGGTGAATGCGTTTAAATAGTGATCGCACAGAAAGCTAAATCCTTTGGCGCCGCGTCGCCAATCCGACAGTTTAAATGGTAGCGCCGCGCACTGATTGACGCTATTCATGCGCGTTACTACAGTCGACCGGAAAATGACCCCCAATTTGAACCAACGCTCCCGTGATGTGTTGCGGCGCGTCGTCGAGGCTTATGTCGAGACAGGTGAACCGATCGGTTCGCGCACAATTGCGCGCCAGTTGGGCATGTCGCTCTCGCCCGCGACGATCCGCAATGTAATGGCTGATCTGGAAGAAACCGGGCTGCTCTTCTCGCCGCATACCTCCGCCGGGCGGCTGCCGACCGATGCGGGATTGCAGTTGTTCGTCGATGGTATCCTTGAGATTGGCAACCTGACCAAGGAGGCACGCCAGAAAATCGAGAACCAATGTGCCGCCGACGGCCGGACCCTGAACCAAGTCCTCGACGAAGCTTCGAAACTCCTTTCAGGCCTATCGCATTGTGCCGGTTTGGTGGTCGCGCCAAAAAATGAATCCGCGCTTAAACATGTCGAATTTGTGAACCTTGGGCCAGGCCGGGCACTAGTGGTTATCGTTACCCAGGATGGTTTGGTCGAAAACCGGGTCATCGAACTGCCGCTTGGCATGCCCGCTTCGAGTTTTGTGGAGGCAAGCAACTTCTTTTCCGCGCATATTGTTGGGCGAACCTTGAAGGAAGTGCAGGAAACGGTGCGTCAGGAGATCGCAGCGAGGCGCACCGAACTGGATTCCTTGACCCGCAGTGTCGTGGAGGCCGGTCTGGCAACCTGGTCGGATGGGGGCTTCGGTAAGGACGTGCTGATCGTCCGCGGTCAGGCCAACCTGCTCGACGATGTCACGGGCATGAGCGATATGGCGAGAATTCGTGCGCTGTTCCAAAAACTGGAAACGAATGAATCGCTATTGCGGCTCATCGAAGCGACGGAAGGGGCGGAAGGTGTGCAGATATTTATCGGCGCGGAGAACGAATTGTTTTCTCTCGCCGGCTGCTCCTTAATCATCGCGCCGTTCTCGAACAGCGAAGAACAGATTGTCGGCGCCATTGGCGTCGTGGGCCCGGCGCGAATGAATTACGGGCGGCTTATTCCAATGGTCGATTATACGGCACAGATTGTCGGCAAGTTGGTCGGTTGAGCAGCCTATCTGAGTGCACTCGATTTTTGCCCGGCATCCCTTTCTGTCGAATTGGGGCGGCTATTCCCCCGAGGAATTGACTATAACTTCTCCCCTCTAACGAATATCGCTTGTAATAGCGGCGACGAAGGCTCAAGTGAATTTAGCACTCCAGTAAGCTGAGTGCTAAATACTTAAAATCAAAAATTTTAGTTTATGGAGAGCAAGCGATGAAATTCAGGCCGTTGCACGACCGTGTCTTGGTACGCCGCATCGAGGGGGAAGAAAAGTCCGCCGGTGGTATTATCATTCCCGACACCGCACAAGAAAAGCCCAGCGAGGGTGAGATTATCGCCATCGGCTCCGGCGCCCGGAATGAGAATGGCGAGATTGTAGCGCTCGACGTAAAAGTCGGCGACCGCATTCTCTTTGGCAAATGGTCCGGCACCGAGATCAAAATCGACGGTGAGGAACTGCTTATCATGAAAGAATCCGATGTCATGGGCGTCATCGAGAATTCCAAGAAGCTAAAAAAAGCCGCCTGAAAATAGCGCGATAAAAAGGAACGAATAAATGGCGAAAGAAGTTAAATTTGCAACCGATGCCCGCGACAGGATGTTGCGCGGCGTCGATATTCTGAACGATGCCGTCAAAGTGACGCTTGGGCCTAAGGGGCGTAACGTTATCCTCGATAAGGCCTTTGGCGCACCGCGCATCACCAAGGATGGTGTCACCGTTGCGAAGGAAATCGAGCTCGATGACAAGTTCGAGAACATGGGTGCGCAAATGGTGCGTGAGGTGGCGTCGAAGACCAACGATCTGGCCGGTGACGGCACGACGACGGCGACAATTCTTGCCGCCTCCATCGTACGCGAAGGCACGCGCGCCGTTGCGGCGGGCATGAACCCGATGGACCTCCGTCGTGGCATAGATGCTGCTGTCGACGCCGTTGTTGCGGATCTGGCGAAACGGGCGAAAAAGATCACGACCAGTGAGGAAATTGCGCAGGTTGGCACGATTTCAGCTAATGGCGACACCGAAGTCGGTGACATGCTTGCAAGGGCCATGGATACGGTTGGCAATGCCGGCGTGATCACGGTCGAGGAAGCCAAATCACTCGATACCGAACTCCAGGTCGTCGAAGGCATGCAATTCGATCGCGGCTATCTCTCGCCGTATTTCGTGACCAATGCCGAAAAGATGAAGGTTGAACTCGAGGATCCGTACATCCTGATCCATGAAACCAAACTGTCCGGATTGCAGACAATGCTCCCGCTGTTGGAAGCCGTTGTTCAATCGACCAGGCCCTTGTTGATTCTCGCGGAAGATGTCGAGGGCGAGGCGCTTGCGACACTCGTCGTCAACCGGCTGCGCGGTGGGCTCAAGGTTGCTGCGGTCAAGGCACCGGGCTTCGGCGACCGCCGAAAAGCCATGCTGGCCGATATCGCGGTCCTTACCGGTGGCCAAGTCATCTCCGAGGACCTCGGCATCAAGCTCGAAAACGTGACTCTCGATATGTTGGGAACGGCCAAGCGAGTTGAAATCGACAAGGACAACACGACGATCGTCGACGGTGCCGGCAAAAAGAAAGACATCAAGGCACGTTGCGATCAAATCTCCGCGCAGGTCGAGCAAACCACCTCCGACTACGACAAGGAAAAACTCCAGGAACGTCTTGCCAAGCTTGCGGGCGGTGTCGCGATTATCAGTGTCGGCGGCGCGACCGAAGTCGAGGTCAAGGAGCGCAAGGACCGTGTCGAGGACGCCATGAATGCGACCCGCGCCGCGGTCGAAGAAGGTGTTGTCGCCGGTGGCGGCGTCGCGTTGCTGCGATCGATCAAAGCGCTTGATAAGGTAACGCCGGACAACGAGGATCAGCGTGTCGGCGTCAACATCGTGCGTAAGGCTCTGCAGACTCCAGCCCGTCAGATCGCGGAAAATGCCGGCGAAGATGGTGCAGTGATCGCGGGCAAACTCTTGGAGAACAAAGACAACAATTGGGGCTTCGATGCCCAATCCGAGAAGTATTGCGACATGGTCAAGAGCGGCATCATCGATCCGGCCAAGGTCGTGCGGGTCGCCATTCAGGATGCGGCCTCTGTTGCCGGTCTCCTGATCACAACCGAAGCCATGGTCGCCGAGAAACCGGAACCGGCCGGTGCCGGTGGCGGGATGCCAGGCGGCATGCCCGACATGGGCGGTATGGGTGGCATGGGCATGTAATTTGGCCCAGCTTAAGTGTTGCGAGAGGCCGCAGCTTCGGGTGCGGCCTC
>JAJFJB010000367.1 GCA_021774435.1 Alphaproteobacteria bacterium | reverse complement strand
AAATTCTGCAACCCAATGTCATGGGGCCACCGATCGCCTGGCTCTGCTCAGAAGAGGCGAATAACGTGACCGGCCAGCGTTTCATCGGCGGCAAATGGGACCCCGCTCTGTCGGACCCCGAAGCCGCCGCTATTGCCGGGTCGCCCGCCGGGTGGCCCGACCTCGCCGCCAGCACCGTCATCTGGCCGGATGATTGAAATGCGGTGGAGACGCGGAGAAATTCAGAGATTTCGTTAGACAATCGGTGTAGCATTCGGAAAACAAATACATAAAATTGGAATAATGACCGCAGCCACTGTTCCCGCTTCCGAATCCCGAAAATCCGACCGAACGCGGCAAACCATATTGGATGCGGCCGCGTACCTGTTCCGCGAGCATGGATTTAGCGCGACAACCCTGCGGCAAATTGCCAGCCAGGCGCAAATTAAAGCCGGCAGCATCTATTACTATTTCGGCTCCAAGGACGAAATCCTCGATGAGGTGATGGAACACGGCATCCGCGTCGTTTACGAGGCTGTCGAAAACGCGGTCAGCGCCCTGTCAGAAGACGCGGCCGGCCGTTTGCGGCTGGAAACAGCCGTGGCAACACATCTCTATACTCTATTGCGATATGGCGATTATACATCCGCAAATATTCAGAACTTCCGCCACGTTTCTCCTACCATCCGCGACAGAAACCGCGCCATCAGGCAAAATTATTCCGAATACTGGACCGGATTGTTCAAACAGGCGCAAGATTCTGGCGAAATTCGTCAGGATATAGACCTGTCTATCGCCCGTCTTTACCTGCTGGGGACCTTGAACTGGACTATCGAGTGGTACGACCCAAACGGTGATGCCACGGACGTGTTGGCCAAAAAATTCTGTGCTCTTTTCTTCGAAGGCGCAGCGACTTAGGCATTCGTCAAATCAGGCGACGGCCCGCTGCTTCCGTAGCACGCCGCCGGGCATCGGCTGACCTTCCGCCAAGACATCAGCGCCATCCCTGCGTATCGGCACCCCATTGACGATTACCGCGCGAACGCCCGTTTCATGTGAAACAAGACGGTCAGCGCCAGCCGGGAAGTCATAGACGCGCTCCAACGGTCCCGCCCCAACGGTTTCGGGATCGAATATCGTCACATCCGCGGGCCGTCCTTCGGCAAGTAAACCACGGTCGGTCAGTCCCGCAACTTCAGCCGGGCGCGAGGTCAGCATGCGAACCGCCTCCTCAACCGTGAAGACCCCTTTTTCCCGCACCCAGCGGCTCAACAGATACGTCGGCTGGCAAGCGTCGCAAAGCTGGCTCGCATGGGCGCCTGCATCGGAAAGGCCTAAAACGGTGCTGCCAGCCTTTAGCAACGGTTCGACTTCGTCCTCGTTATGGTTCGCGACGGGCATCCGGAACCGCGTTTCGAGATTTTCCGCGAGCGAAAGATCTAGTGCCAGATCGGTCGGTGCTTGTCCCCGCTCCTTGGCGACATCAAATAGCAGCCGCTCATCGAGGCTCGCGTCGGACACGCACTGCGATATGACAGTCTTGCCGAATGAAGACCGGAAGTTTTCCGCGACAGTTTCCATTTTATCGCGGAAAATGGTGCGGAATTCCGGATCTTGGTAAAGCTTTTTCTTGCCTTCGAAATCAGCCGCCGAGACCGGTTTGAAAATCGACATGGCTTCGAACATGAACGGTTCCTTGAACTGATACTCGAAGTTCAAGGGCCGTGGCGTTACCTGGGGATAAACGCGCAGACCCGCGGCCGCCATTTCTTCCGATTTGGCCAACTGCTCTTCATGGTCGCCCTTGCCCAGCGCCAGTCCGGCCAGCAATGCGGTCCAGGACACCGTGCAGCCTGGAATTTTGGCGATCTCCGCATACTCGTCGAGGAACAGGCCGCGCCCGGCCGTTGCTTCGAGCAGGCCGCCTCCGGCCTCGCCCATCGCGCGGGCGATCTCGAAAACTTCCTCTGCGTCGCAAACCCGGCTCGGCACCTTGCGGCCGTCATAGGCAACATGGGTCGGCGCGCGCGAGGTCGCAAAGCCGATCGCACCGGCTTCCATCGCTTCGGTGACGATGGCCTTCATTTTCGCGATTTCGTCGCCGGTCGCGAGGCGCTCGGTCGCTTCCTCCCCCATCACATACATTCGCAATGGTGTGTGACCGAGCAGGACACCGACATTGATCGACACGCCGGATGCATCAATGGCGTCGAGATATTCAGGGAACGTTTCAAACGGCCACTCAGCACCCAGCCCCTCGTTCAATGCGGCGACGCTCATGCCTTCGACTTTTTCGAGAGTTCGCACGATCAGATCTCGATGCTCCGGGCGCGTCGGCGCAACACCGAAGCCGCAGTTTCCCATAACGACGGTCGTGACCCCATGCCATGGCGAAATCGACAGCTTGGGATCCCATATCACCTGCGCATCATAATGCGTGTGCAAGTCGACAAAGCCCGGTGCCACGACCGCGCCTGCCGCATCAATCGTTTCCTTCGCATCCTTGGGTGCCTCGCCGAGCGCCACGATCCTGCCGTCGGTAATGCCCAGGTCCCCGCGATATCCCGCGCCGCCGCTACCGTCGACAATCATGCCGCCGACAATCTTCAAATCATACGTCATATTGCGCGTCTCTCCGTTCAGGCGACTTCGAGCCCATACAATTCCGAAACATTGTCGTGCAGGATGCGGTCGCATTCATGCTGCGTCATGCCGGCCGTGTGTTCTTTCAGCATTTCCTGGCTCCAGGGCCAAGTCGCATCGCTGTGCGGGAAGTCATTCGCCCACATCAGGCGGTTGATATTCATATGATCCCGGAGCTGGAACGCCGACCAGTCATCCTGGAATGTCATGTAGACATTTTCCTTGAAATAATAGCTCGGCAACTGCTCAAGCTCATCGCACTTCATCCAGTAACGATGCCGCTTATAGGCGTGATCCAGACGGTACATGTAGTGCGGCGCCCAGCCCGCATCGGCTTCGACGCAGACGAGTTTCAGCTTCGGGTGCCGTTCGAAGACGCCACCGAAAATGAACGTCCCGATGATGTCCTGGTTGCCCCGGATGATGGAAAGGAAGGCGTTGATCTTCGGGCCCCGG
>JAJFJB010000366.1 GCA_021774435.1 Alphaproteobacteria bacterium | reverse complement strand
TCGAGCCAGCGCGTGCCATCCAGCGCGTACGCCGGATAAATCGCAGTTCGCTCGACCAATGTCTTGCCGCACGCCGCGGTTTCCTTCGCCAGTGCGTCGAGATGCGGCCACGGTGCCTCGGGATTGACGTGATCCGGCGTTACCGGCGATACGCCACCCCAATCGTCAAGGCCAGCTGCGACCAACTCCTGCAATGCGCCAGGGCTAAGGTTAGGGGGCGCCTGAATGGTCATTGCCGGCCCGAAGATCAGCCGCGCGACCGCAATCGTCCATAACAGCTCTTCGGTGGACGGTTCCGGCGCGTTCGCCATCTTCGTGTCCGCCTTGGCGCGGAAATTCTGCACGATGATTTCCTGGATATGACCGAATTCATCATGCAGATCGCGGATCGCCAGCAGCGACTCGATCCGGTCCTGTCGCGTCTCACCGATCCCGATCAGAATACCCGTGGTGAAGGGTACGGCCTGACGGCCGGCCGCGCGCATCGTTTCCAATCGAACCGCGGGATCCTTGTCCGGCGAACCGTAATGAGGCCCGCCCTTTTCCAACAGGCGTTGCGACGCGGATTCGAGCATCAGCCCCTGGCTCACGGAAACCTCCCGCAAGGCAGCAATCTCATCTTCGGTCATGACACCGGCATTGATATGCGGCAGCAAACCGGTTTCTTTGAAGACCGCTTCGGCCATTTCCGTCAGATAGGAAATTGTCGTATCGTGACCGTGCGCCTCGAGTTCCTCCCGCGCGACTCGGTAGCGCAGTTCCGGCTTATCGCCGAGCGTGAAAAGTGCTTCCTTACAGCCCGCCTTCGCCCCTGCCCGCGCGACATCCAGGACTTGCTCACGTGTCATGAAGGCGCTCTGTCCTTTGCGTGGTGGGTGCGCGAAGGTGCAGTAATGGCAAACGTCGCGGCACAGTTGGGTCAGCGGTATGAAGACCTTGCGCGAATAGGTGAAACGGCTGCCAGGTCCCTTGTCGCGCAGCTTGGCCGCGCGCGCCATTAGGGCTCGGTAGTCGGTCTCGTCGGCGAGCGCGAGTGCTGTGCTGTGATCCAGTGTTTCCGTCATGCCGTCACCGCAATTCGATCCGCTATTCCATTCTCACGCAGCCAGGTTTGCGCCCGGCTTTCGCCTGTCGCCGCAACGAGTGCAGCAAGATCGTCGGGCCGGTCGATATCAAGCCCAATACCGGGCAACCGCAAGATTACCGGCGTGACCCCAGCCGCCTCCGCAGCGCGCAAATGGGGCTGAAAACTGTCATTGCCGAAATGAAAGGAAATCAAGTCCGGCGGCGAACAGGCAATGCAGTTCGAACCACGCTCATCCTGCGCCGGCACGATGGTCATACCACGCCTCCGGTCGTGCGCCGCCAATACGGCCTCAATCTCCGCTGCGGGCACCTGCGGTACGTCGCCCGGCACGGCAAGCATACCTTCCGCGCCCTGCGCCGTAAGCCAAGCCGCCGCGGCTTCAACCGCCGCCGTCTGCCCTCGATTTTCGGCTTCGGTCAGAACGTCCGCACCATACTGTTTTGCCAGCGAAGCCGCAGTTTCGTCTCGAGTGACGACCAATACCCCCTGCAGCCCTTTGACCGAGCAGAGCGACGCCAGCACGTCCTCATACATGGTCTGAAACAGACCGCGCCTCTCATCAGCATCCAAAACTTCGGCAAGCCGCGTCTTGGCGTCCTCAAAATTCTTAGCTGGCAGTACGGCCCACATGTTTTGTTACTTTTCGCTCACCTGTTGGGAAAATGCGATGACTTCGCGCGCTAACGATACACGATCATCCAGTGATTTCATCACAGTATTCGTCACAAGTACATCTGGCACAAATTCCCGCACGGCATCGGCTTCCGCCGCATCGGCATTGTCGAGTACAAGACCGTCAATCAAGCCCGCATAATGCTGAGCGATAGCACTCGATGTGGGCTCAATACCGAGTTCGTCCATCATTTTTGCTGTGGGTCCTTTAATGGCTTTTCCACCAACAATCGGCGACACTGCAATCACCGGCGCATTGCTGGCCTCCAGCATGCGACGCACCCCTGGCAGCGCCAGGATGGGATCAATGCTGATAAACGGGTTCGACGGACAAATGACGACCATTCCCGGGCTCGTCGCTTCAAAAGCGGCACGGAATGCCTGGCTGGGTCGCGCATCGGAGGCCCCGGCAAAGCGAAATCCAGTGACCTTTGGCTCGCACCGTTCACGCACGAAATAATGCTGGAATGCCAACGGTCCGTCAGAGGTATCGACGATTGTCCGCACGTCATCGTCGCTCATCGGCGCAATCGACGAGGTGATCCCAAATCGTTCGCCGATATCCGCGGTTATGTCGCTCAGAGATTCACCAGCCTGCAGACGGCGTGTCCGCTCGACATGCAGCGCCAGATCCCGGTCGCCGAGATTAAACCAGTCCTCGCCGCCTAGACCTTTCAGGGTCTCCATGAACGACCAGGTTTCGTCACGCCGGCCCCAGCCCAATTCCAGGTTGGCCAGATCACCCAGCGTGTAACTCACGGTATCGATATCGGGGCAAATCCGCAGTCCCAGGTGATCGAAATCGTCTCCGGTATTGGCGATGACCAGCAATTCCTCGGACGTCATGGCCTTGGACAGACCAAGCGCAAGTTTTGCCCCGCCAACACCGCCCGAAAGCGCAACACATCGCGCTCGACTCACCGGAATAGGTCCTCAGCCTTATCGCGCACCAGTACCTGCGCCGTCGTCGGCGCTCCGGGTGCTGTGTAACCGCGAATGATCACAGCGGGCGCACCTTCATCGGCCTGGCCCTGTAACACAGACGCCGCCGCCGCAAGTTCATCCGCAATACCAACGATAGACGTCATCAGGGGCCGGTCGAACAAATCATTTTCACCGCGTAAGTCGATAATTCCCGGCAGCCCGGCGATACCGATCGCAATTCCTACAGTACCGCTTCGCCAGGCACGACCAACGCTGTCATTCATAATGACGGCGACGTCCACCCCGGCACGCTCTTGGATTTCAGCACGTACGCGCGCGCAATCCCCATCAGGGTCGACCGGCAGCAACAAGACACGATCATCACTTTCGCCACCTTCGGCCACATTCGAGGCATCGATACCCGCATTCGCCATCACGAATCCAAGCTTATGCTCGACGATCAGAACGCCAGGACGGTGTCGAACGACTTCATTGGCTTCCGAGAGAATGAGTTCGACAATCCGCGGATCCTTATCAATTTCCAGCGCCAACTTCTGCGCCTGTTCAGAGGGCGAAACCTCTGAGAGCGACGCGTAGCGATCCTGCGCCTTCGAAAAAATTTTCTGTGCGATTACCAAGATATCGCCATCGGCCAATCTGTCGCCGGATGCCGTCAAGGCATCCAGCAAAACAGCCGTGACATCATCCCCCGGTCGCACCAGAGGGATGCCGTCTATCGTACTTAACGTGACTCGCCGGTTCGACACTGGCGTACTGAGCCCTCAGTTAGACGGCGTAAGACGCCATGATGCCGCGATACGCATCAAGATGCTGTGCCGGGTTCAAATCCTGATCCGCCATCGATGGCGGCGCTTCTTTTCCGACGGCCCCTTCAGCACGATAAATGACCCCCGCCGGCATGCGGCCTTCCGCGTCCAACGCGACGCCGCGCGAAAAAGCCATGGACAAGTCGGTCGGATCGTAATTCGGATCGTCATCGAGATTGTCCAGCATCGATTCCCAGCTGGCATAAGTGTCGTTGTAGGTCACGCAAGGCGACAACACTTCCAGGAAGGCAAAACCCTTGCCCGCTCTGGTATGTTCCAACGCGGCCACGGTCAGTTCATGCAGTTGCGACGACCAGCGCGAAAAACCGCGGGCGATGAAGCTCGCACCCGGGATCGATAGCGCAAGGCGTGTCGAGTCCAGTCCTTCGGCGGCGCTGGAATCCATCGTCGGCGAGTCCTGACCCTTCGTGAGGCCATAAACGCTGTTGTTCATGACGATATAGACGAGATTGGCATTGCGCTTCACCGCGTGGACGAAGTGCCCCGCACCAATCGCAAACCCGTCGCCATCGCCGCCGACGGCAATAACCGTCAGGTCAGGATTGGCAAAGGCAACACCGGTTGCCGTCGGCAGAACACGGCCGTGCAGTGCGTGATAGCCATAGGTCCCCACGTTATTTTGCAGCGTCCCGGAACACCCGATACCGGCCAGGATCATCACGTCATGCTTAGCAATATTAAGGTCAATCAGGGAGCGCTCGAGCGCCCCTTGCACGCCGAAATCGCCGCAACCGGCACACCAGATCGGTTCGGCGGGTTTGTAGGTCTTGGTCATTCGGCGGCCTCCCTTTCGAGGACGGTATTGGCGATGTCGACAGCCCGGAACGGGGTTCCGTCATATTTGAGCACGCTGATCATCTTTTCCTTCGGCGCACCGGCACCGCTGATCGTGTGGGCCAGTTGTCCCGCTTCGTTGTATTCGACGACATAGACGCGCTCGCACTGGCGAATGAAATCGATTGTCTCATCAAGGACCGGCCAGATCGTACGCGGCCGAAGTATCTGGACATCCGTTCCGGCTTCCGCCAGCCGCAGCGCCGCCCGTTCGAGGATCGGTCCCGCGGACCCAAATCCCAGCAAGCCGATCGGCGCTTTGGCATCGCCCCAGCGCCAGCCCTTGGGTAAATCGTCGCGCACGGTGTCGATCTTACGGGCCCGCTTTTCGATCATCTTCTTGCGGTTCACCGGTTCCGCCGACACCAGGCCCCACTCGTTACGCTCGTTACCCGTCACCAGGTTTTGCCCGCCAGGCGTGCCAGGCACAGCCCACGGGGAGACACCGTCCTCGGTAATTTTGTAGCGCTTGTATTCATCCAGCTTGAGGACTTCATCCCGCGTCAAACGTTTCGCGTTATCGACAAAGATACCTTCCAAATTGAAGGGTTTGACCGTCGTGGAATCCTGCGACATGGCACGATCCATGGCGATGATCACCGGTGCCTGGATGCGCTGCGCGAGGTTGGTCGCGAAGGCCCCAATCTCGAAACTGTCGCCCTGATTGGCCGGCGACAGCACGACTTTGGGATAATCGCCGTGG
The DNA here is from genome assembly GCA_021774435.1 of Alphaproteobacteria bacterium. Classification (GTDB taxonomy): domain Bacteria; phylum Pseudomonadota; class Alphaproteobacteria; order UBA8366. Next base: position 3,931 of record JAJFJB010000366.1, on the reverse strand, counting down.
CCGCCATTGATCATGGTGCCGATATCGCTCTGCTCGACTTTGGTCGGCATGCCTGTCGAAGGGCCAGCGCGCTGGCAATCGACGACGACAAGCGGAATTTCCGCCGATCCCAATTGGCTGACACCTTCCTGCATAAGAACGAAACCCGGCCCGGACGAAGCAGCCATCGAGCGGGTTCCGGTCAGCGCGGCGCCGGTCGCCATATTGATTGCCGACAGCTCATCTTCCGCCTGAATGGCCATCCCGCCATAATTCGGCAAGTGGCGTTGCAGCCAGCCGAGAATTTCACTCGCGGGCGTAATCGGATAGCCGGCATAGAACCGGCCACCTGCGGCCAGGAACCCAAAAGATAGAGCCTCATTGCCGGCGATCATAATGCGCTCTTCGCGTTCACTCTCATCAACCGTCCAGGGGCTTGTCCCTTCCGAGAGGCCGATTTCATCGGCATGCGCCAAACCAATCCGGAACGCATCCACATTGGTATCCACAACGGCTGCCGGCAGACGCTTGAAGCGTTGCCGCAAGCTACCTTCGGCCTCTTCATCGACAATGCCTAGAATGCGGGATACAAGGCCAAATCCAAGACAGTTCTTCAACAGGTCGCGGCCGAGATCACGAACCGCAAGGCGTCCAAACGGAACCGCATAGACCTGGATCGTATCGGCGAGCACGCCTTCGGGCGGCGCGCCCTTGGAGGCGTCGAAAACAACGATGCCGTCCGGCGCCATCGCCGGTGCCGCGTTCACTACGGCTTCATCATCGAAGGCGACCAGCAGATCGATATGATCGCCCATGCACCCCGTCGGGACGACCGAAGCTCGGAGAAATGCGGCGGCGTGTCCGCCCTTGATACGGGACGCGATATTACTGGTGGAATAAAGGTGAAGCCCGCGGGACGCGAACTGCGCCGATAGCAACGAGGCAATCGTCAAGGACCCGTCGCCGCCCTGCCCCGCAACCATGACGCTGATATCGGAAAGATGCCGTTGCGGCGTCGATGCAGCGTCGCCACCGCCGGTGTTCGGTTTGGTGGTTACGTTCATTTCTTGTCCCCTTCGGGTGCGGCTTCCACGACCGGTGCGCCAGGTCCCTTGGTATAGAAGGTCTTGGGATCGAGATAATCGAGCGCCAAACGTTCCTGGAAGGTTGGCATTTGGGCCGGCAGCGGACGGTTCTTTCGCTTGTCCATAGATAGTTTGTTGGCCAGGAACTCGCCTTTCGGTTCGTCTTCCAACGGCCGCGTCTCAATTTTGCCGTCATCGATTGCCGCCTGGAACGCCTCATGGCCCGCTTCGGTGCGGATCACGGTCATAGTCCAGTCATCCATACCGATACCGCCCGCGCCAATATCGGCATTCTCCGCTCCGTAATCGAGGCAATAAAGACAGGCGGGACGGGCCCACTCACGATACTTTCGGAGCGAAGTGGTGCGGACTTCGCCGTCATCGAGACGGACGACGACCTTGCCTTTGATATTGATATTGTCGATGCGTTCGGGCTCGACTTCCAGGATCTCGCCCAGTTTCTCGATGCTCTCGTGGGTGAAGCTTTCCGAGCAGAACAGGCCAATCGTCAGCGCGATATTCTCTTTGTACCACTGGCTCATTTCAAGCTGAATGCTGGACGTCTGCTGAAGCCAGACACCATCGATCTGGCAGGGCACGCCTACGACCGCGAGCGGCTTCACGTCCTGGCGCATCGCTTCCTGCAGCGCCAGCGTATTCGGTGAATAGGTATAGCGAGATGCCGCACATTCGATGACATCCTGACGGTTCATCGCCAGCCTGTGGCGGCCAATCTGTTTTGCATCGGGAAAGACATCGCCCAGAACCGCGCCGCCAAGACGGCCCGTCTCAAGGCCATGAATTAGAAGAGCAGACGTCATGCCGCCATCCTGACCGCGCTTGACCAGTTCCGGATCGGTCGCACGGGCATAGACGCCATAGCTATAGAAGCCGTAGCCATCATCTTTGGCCGGCGCCCGGAACCGGGCCCGGGTGCGCTCATTGTCGTCGACAGGGCGCAGGACGGGGCATACTTCGACGCACAAAACGCAGAAAACGCAGGCCTCAGGCCGCGCATTCACCGGTTTTTCGTCAGCGTAATCAAACACATCAGCGGGACAAATAGTCAGACAAGACGCGCAACCGATGCATTTGCCGGTATCCACGATCTCGTCCATTAGGAAATCGACCGCCCGGAAGCCGCCGCGGTTGATTTCCGTCCGCCAGGCATAGGGCCATTCACGCGGGTCGACATCATCCTGCAAGTAAGAGCGATAGCGGGCCAGGACCGCTTCTGTCTTGGGATCGATATCGGCCGATCCGTTGTTACTCATCGTGTCATCAGACATTCATATTCGTCCTAAGAGTCCGCCAATTACAGAAAAAGTATGTAGATCAGAAATCACAACATTCCAAGGCTTACATCGTCGCATGCGACAATGCATGAGTATCCATGCTGCCTGTCACCGCTGTCGGAGTGTTTCATTCGTGGCATCCAATTGCGCGCAAATCCAAGGGGTCGCGGCATAAGACCCACCTCGTGGCTCGGAAAATATCCACTCTACTCCCGTAAGGTCAAGTCGCCTCACCGGAACGCGGCGATACCCGTAATTTCACGCCCTTGTATCAGTGTCAGAATTTCGTCCGTGGCGTCGGGAACCGGCAGCATGCGGGCATCGCGCCAGAGCTGTTCCAACCCCGCTTCTTCGGTAATGCCCATCGCGCCATGCACCGCCATGGCTTTCGATATCGCGTCGATACAGGCCGATGTTGAATAGCGCTTCGCCATCGCGGCATCGGCATTGTTTCGCGCGCCCTGATCCATCAAATCGAGCGCGCGATAGCAGAGCAGCCGGCTGGTGATGATCGCGGTCTGAATATCCGCCAAATTCTGCTGCACAAGCTGATGACCGGCAATCGGCTTCCCGAACTGGTTTCGGATACCGGCATAGTCGACGGCCGCTTCGTAGGCGCGTTCCGCGAGCCGTGCCGCAACAAGCCCGACCAGCGGGCGGTTGCCGTTCCAGGTCACCGTCAGCATCTTTGCCGCGTCGCCGCCGGAAGACAGGATATTGGCCGCCGGCACTTCGCAATCGTCAAATACTGCCTCGGCCAGATGCCCCTGTTTCAAACCCGTCGTTTCGATCTCGCGAATTTCAACATTCGAATGTTCGGGCTCGACGATAATTCGCTTCAGCGTATTACGGCCCTTTTCGTCGACGCCGTCGATGCATGTAACCGCGATGATATCCGCCACGGAGCCGTTGGTAATCCAGATCTTGCGCCCGTTGACGATGGCGGTATCGCCCTCGACGGTCATTTTCGTCTTTAGGCCACGTGGATCGGACCCCGCGCCCGGTTCCGAGGTGGCGGTGCCGCCGATCTTTTCGCCGGACAACATCCCCGGCAAAAATCGTTCGCGCTGTTCCGGCGTCGCTTCAGCATGAATGCGCGCGAACGTCACGTCGTGCCCCATGATCGAGATCGACAACCAGGCCGGCAATTGTTCGTAAATGAGCGCGTAATCAAGCATTTTCATACCGGTGCCGCCCTGCTCAAGCGGCACTCGGGGCGCGGTTATGCCCTGCGCGGCGAGTACCGGGAATATCTTCGCCATCGCATCCCGCGGCAGCGATTTGTCGGCGGCATGAGCAGCCAAAACCGGCGCGATGTCCTTCTCCACCATTCGTTTGGCGGAGTTCTGAATAAGCTGCTGTTCTTCTGTAAACGCGAATTCCATAGACTGATTGGCTCCCCTCACCGGCACTGCGCATCAGGATAGCACGCCGCACCGGTCCTGCATCCTTGTCCGGACAAATTTGTAGTCTGTGACGGATGTTGTAAAGTTAATGAGCAAATCGCGTCACGGAGCCTCATTCATGCAAATTGCCCAACCACCGGATAACGCCATGCCGCCGCCGTTGGAG
>JAJFJB010000365.1 GCA_021774435.1 Alphaproteobacteria bacterium | reverse complement strand
GCGACCCGGAACACAGTGATAGATGCGCAGTTCGTGGATCATTTTCATGGTCTCCCTTGTTTGTTATGACCTTCTTTCTAGTCTCTCCCGCCCAAAATGGAAATGATGCCGCAAGCACCAATGCGTTGAGGTGCGGCGATTCGACACCAACACCGCCTTTATTCTTGTTACGCGAAGTGCGGATGTTATGGTTTGTTGCAGATACTCTGTTACAGGCTATCCCGTGAAGACGCGCGAAAAAATTTTGATCGGTCATGGATATCGTCGAAGCGCCGTTGCGGCGGTCGCGGCATTTGCACTCATCCTGCAATCGTTCCTCGCCGTCAATGTCATGGCCGCAATTTCGGCTGACGCGGGTGATGGCTACCGCACGATCCTGATCTGTACCGGAGACGGATATCGGCAGATTACCCTGGATGCGGAAAACAAACCGACAGAGCAACCGGCACCATCGGACGCCACGAATGAATGCCCCGCCTGCGTGCTGGCATCCAGTATCACACTGATCCAGCCTGTTCCCGTTTACGCCGCTCACGTTAGGGCGGACATTCAGAATTTCGTGCCAACCCGACAGAAAAGTTTTGTCGACGAGTTGCCATCGCGCTCCCACCGTAGCCGCGCGCCGCCGCATTCTGCACCGCTTTAATTTAGAAGGCGTACGCCGGTCGTCCTATCGCCGGAACGTCCTGTTCATTGAATTTCACAAGCAGATGCTTGGTTACGGCCACACCCAGTTGGGCTGGCTGCCGAACCGGAGAACACTATGAAATCCATAAAAATGCTCGCAATTGCAGCGGCATTCGCGTCCGTGCTTTCTACGACCGCGACCGCAGAAGAATTTACAAAGGGCAGTCTGAAAATCGAAGCGCCCTGGGCTCGACCATCAATTGGAAAGAAGGGCAACAGCGCCGCCTATATGAAGATCAGCAACGCGGCAGCAGAAGCGGACACGCTCATCGACGTAAAGGTCTCCCAAGCGGGAAAGGCAGAACTTCACACGCACATTAACGACAATGGCGTTATGCGTATGCGCCAAGTCAAAGGCGGCATCACAGTCCCTGCGCACGGGTCCGTGGCCCTGCAACCAGGTGGCTACCATGTCATGCTAATGCGGCTCAAAGAACCGATCAAAAAAGGGACCATGTTGCCCATAACTTTGGTCTTCAAAAACGCGGGAAAAGTCACTGTTAGGGCTAGTGTGCAAATGTCGGCCACTATGAAAGGTCACATGCACAAGAAAGATGACGCCATGCCAATGAAAAAACCAGGCACGCATAAGCACAACTAGGCGTCTTTATTTCAATTGGACCCATCGGAATCCGGGCGGGCAGCCCTAAACGGCAAGACCGCCCGGTTGACGCTCTACCGCTTTACGAGGATACTCGGCGCAACAACTGAGGATATGAGCGATGAACGTTGAAGATCCGAACGACCCCATGCCGGACCGGATGAACATCTGGACCACGCTAGGCGGCTATGTCCTCGGTGCGGCAATCATCTTCACGATGTTTTACTGGTCCTTGCCGGCGACCCGCCTGAACTAGCCCCTATCTCTGCGTGAATAGCGGCTAATCCAGAATTGGCCGGTTAAATACGGGTGTTACCCGCCGAGGTAGTTCGGCAGGAACATCACGATGTCCGGGAAGATCATCACCAGGGTCAATCCGATAATCTGCAGGCCGATAAATGGCAGCACGGCCATGAAAATTTCCTGCAGGGTGATTTCCGGCGGTGCCACGCTCTTCAGCCAGAAGCAGGCGGGCCCGAACGGCGGCGACAGGAAGTAGATCTGAATGTTCATGACGAACAGGACGCCGAACCAGATCGGGTCGAACCCGAGCGCGACCACAACCGGTGCGAAAATCGGCACCGTGATGTAGGCGATCGCAATCCATTCCATGAAGGTACCCAGCACGATCAGAATACCCATGATGACGAAAATGACGCCCAGCGGCGGCAAATCGAGGCCCTGCAACAGGCCCTGAACGAATTCGTTCCCACCGATGACGTTGTAAATCCCGACGAAGCTGACCGCGCCGAGTACGAGCCAGATGATGGTACCGACCGTGATCATGGTTTTGCGCAGCGCTTCCTGCAGCATCGCCCAGGTCAGTTTCTTGCGCGCGTAGGACGCGACCATGGCGCCGAAGACGCCGACGGCGGCAGCTTCCGTCACGGTGGCGATGCCGCCATAAATGCTGCCGAGCACCCAAAGGATGAGCAGCATCGGCAGGATTAGCCCCTTCATCTTGGCGGTCTTCTCGGCCCCGCTCATCTTGACCAGCCCCTCTTCAGGGATGGGTGCCAAATGCGGTTGGATCTGACACCGGATCATGATGTAGGTGATGTAGAGACTGGCCAACAATAAGCCGGGCAGGAAGCCACCCAGGAACAAATCGGAAATCGACACGTTCGCGGTCAGGCCATAGATGATCATGATCACCGATGGCGGAATCAGTGTTGCCAGCGACCCGCCGGCGCAGATCGTGCCCATCGCGAGCCGCTTGTCGTAACCGAGACGCAGCATCTGCGGCAAGGCAATCAAGCCGAGCATGACAATTTCGCCGCCCATAATCCCGGTCATCGCCGCCATCAGCACCGCGACAAGCGTCGTCTGTACGGCAACGCCGCCGCGTAATCGGCCGGCAATGATCGACATCGCATCGAAGAGATCTTCCGCCACACCGGACCGCTCCAGGATATTCGCCATCAGAACGAACAGCGGCACCGCGACCAGCGGATAGGCTTCGAGCAAACCCTGTGCGTTACTCGCGACAAGGAAGAGGCCGGGAATTCCGAAATACGCCAGCGCGGTAGCGATCGATACGGTCAAAGTAACAATGCCGAGCGGAATGCCGATCATCATCAGGGCAATCATCGACCCGACGATGATGAATGTGGCTGATTGAATGTCCATCTCGATCAGTCTCCCGGAAGTTCAGTTGACTTCGGGACACCGTGCCCAGTCACATGTTTGATCAAATTGACAACGAGTTGCAGGCCGTATAGCGCGGCACCGACAAACAACAGCGATTTAAGGATCAGCGGTTCCGGCGAATTAAATGAGGTACCGCTGCGTTCAAGGCCGGAGATTGCGTGCACCATGGGATCCCACAGCGCGTAGGCAAAGATGAACATTGCGACGATGCTGATCAGTATGATGAACAGATCGAGCCACCATTTGATGCGCCCCTTCGCATGCTCGTAGACGACGGTAATCGCGATATGCGACCGCCGCATGGTAATGTAGGGGCCGGATAGAGCCCAAGCCGATCCGCAAACCACCATCACGACTTCAAAGGCCCATTGTGTAGGCGCGTTGAAGAAGTACCGCATGGCGACTTCATAAACCGTTATGGCGGCACAAATCATATAAAGGTGCGTGACCGACAGACCGATATATTGATTAAGGCGGTCGACGGCCCGAAGCAGCGCATTCATCAGCTGAGCTCCAATCGAGAAAAACCGTGGCGAGCCAAGCCCGCCACGGCGTAACAACTATCTGGTAAGCAGTTTTATTTGAGAAGTCCCAAGGTCTTCATGAAGGCGACATGCGCATCATAAGCTTCCTTGGCGAGGGGGCTCTGCTTGCCGATATCTTCCCACGCGCCCTGTGCAACCTCGCGCAGCTTGTCCCGCTCTTCCTGGGCCCAATCGATAATTTGCACACCAGGCGTACCGGTACCGGCGCGGTCCGCCGCCACGAGTTTGCGATCCTGAATGTCGGTCGCGCGCGTCATATCCGTCCATGCCGCGTAGTACCATGTTTCAAGCGCAGCCTGGCCATTCGGACCGATCTTGTCCCAAACGCTCTTGTTGATCACGAACTGCAGCACAGCCATGGAGTGGATGCCGGGATACAGCGGATACTTCGCGATCTTGTTGAAACCCAGCGCCGTGTTGTTCGTGTAGGAGCTGGCGTCGGCCGCATCGACGACCTTCTTTTCAAGTGCGGTGTAGAGCTCGGGGAACGGAATCGATGTCGGTGCGGCACCAACCCGGCGGAACACCTCTGCCGCCATACCTTCCGGCGACCGCAATTTCAGGCCCTTGAAATCGGCCACGGTCCTGATTGGTGTCGTCGACACGAAGGCTTCTTTCGCGAACGGTCCGGCGCCAACGACATGCATTTTGCCAGGGAAGTGCTTGTCCCACGCTTTTTGCAGGACCTCGTTACCACCGCCAAAACGGAAGAACATCTGCTTCTGAGCCGGGGTATCGTAACCGGCGATCAAGTCGCCCAGAATACCGAAAACCGGATCCCGACCCGCAAAGTAAGCAACGGCGTTCAAGTCACCCTGCAGGATGCCCGCCGCAACGGCTTGCGGGGTTTCGCGGTGAGGAACGACAGATTTACTGGGACGGATATCGATCTTGATATTGCCATAAGTCATGGCTTCAAGCTTCGGCACCCAGTTAGTGTTGAGATAGTTCAGCGAGAAGCTGCCGGCGGCGTTGGCCGTTTGCAGCTTGATGGTGGTTCCAGCGTGCGCAGCGCCCGCAACGGAGATTGCAGCGGCGGCGACAGCGCCGACCAAATAATGTTTCAAGTCGTCCTCCCGTTATTTTTGTTCGGGTTGCTGATGCACCCGTAAAGACGTTGCCGAGTAGATAGTTCAAACATCCGCTAGTCAATGACGGTTCCGTGAACGGAAAGATATTTTCTCGCTCTTCAACTGGAAGCACTCGATTCGGTTGATCGGGACACAAGGCGATTGGTACTCTTGTAGGAGATTGCTGTTTCCACACCACTTAAGTGTTCGGGAGGTATCATGAAAAAGGGTCCAACGAAGATCGAAGCGGGTGCGGTTACGCTCTCCGTCCGACAGGAACAATGGGACGCCAACATTCACAGCCACGCCGATCAGGGTGTCATAATCGATGTGGAAGGCGACATCGACGGCACGGAAACGGCGCTTCTGCGATTTACCTGTTTCGATATCGAGCGCAGCTATTCTTATGCGCCGGAGGGTAAAAACAAGATCTGCCGCATGGATCCGATCGTCGACGGCAATCCGATCGGCTGGACCATGAAACAGTTGCGCAATCATCTGCCGGAAATGCTCGCAGCCGCGGGCTTCAAAACCATTGCCAATTCGGTCGACACGCAATTGGTCGCCCAGAAACTTGATGACGTGGACGCGGTCGCGCGGGAAAAATTCATCAATGGCCGCCGTTTGGTGAAGCACAATCGCGGTACGGACATGTTCGAAGCCGGAATCATCCGCTTCGGCCTTGAGATGCGGACGTTGGGGGCGGATGGCGGTCTCGCGATCCATGTCCTTACCGACCTCGCGGGAACACCGACCGCCTCTTATGCAGAGGAGACCGAAGTGCTGGCGTTCGATTGCTTCCGGGAGGCGCCGCATTACCACTACGGCCCCCGCAACAAGAACCACCGGGTTTATTTCGACAAAACAATCGTCAAGGATCCACTGGAATGGACCTTGGACGTTTTCAAATCGCGAAAACTGTCGCAAATGATCGCAGCCGCCGGCTATCCCGGCGTTGCCGCCGACGTCGATGAGGATCTTATCGCCTCGCTGCTTCCGGCCATCGAATCAAAAGCGCGTGAAATGCAACCAAAACCGGCTGCGTGAGGTTACTAAGTTTGTATCAGCGGGCATAAAACAACACGGGCGAATGCTGACACCAGTGCAATAGGATCAGATCAAGTTCGGTCGCTGCCAAGGCTATTTGACGAAACAACAAGATCGGCAATCTCGGCACTCGCGTCGCCGCCTTGCGCCCGCAGACCGTTCACGACGCCCAACGCATCGGTGATTGATTTGTTTTGGCTCATCTTCCACTTGCCCTCCAATCTTGAGATTTTGATCTCGATACCGACAATGGCGCGGGTCATGCCGTCGATAAAGCCATCCGGCGCATCCTCTAATTTCCAGGGCACGGCATAGGGATTTTCGAAATGGTCGGTAAGCGCCCCCAAATGCGCTTTGAGCTTCTCCCCGTCATCGAACGTCGTTGCCGTACCATAGGCGTGTATCGCTACGTTGTTCCAAGTCGGAACCGCCTT
>JAJFJB010000364.1 GCA_021774435.1 Alphaproteobacteria bacterium | reverse complement strand
TCCACACCCACTTCGATGACGGTCGTCGCGACGAGGATACGCGCGGATCCGTTCGCAAACCGCTCAATAGCGGCGTCCTTTTCGGCGCTTTTCATGCGTCCATGTACGAGTGCGGCCGCATCGCCGAAACGTGCAGCAAGCTCCCGGTGCCGGTCTTCAGCGGCGGCCATATCGACAAGCTCGCTTTCTTCCACCAAGGGACAAACCCAATAGACCCGCGCACCTTGGTCGAGTGCCCGAGCAACGCCTTCCACAACATCTGGCAGCCGGTTTAGGGGAATAGTCCTTGTGTCTACGGGTAAGCGGCCGGCCGGTTTTTCGGTGAGTCGCGATACGTCCATATCGCCATAAACTGTCAGAGTCAGTGTTCGCGGTATCGGCGTCGCCGTCATCACGAGAACATCGACACCGCGGCCTTTTTCTGCCAGGGCCAACCGCTGATGGACGCCAAAGCGGTGCTGTTCATCGATTACGGCCGCCCTGAGATCCTGAAATTCGACACCGGATTGGAACAGGGCATGGGTCCCGACGAGGATATTGATTTCTCCCGATACCAGGCTGTCCAGAATTGCTTGCCGGGCTTTGCCTTTGTCGCGGCCGGTCAAGATTCCGGTTCTGACGCCGGAGCCTTCCAAAAGCGCGGTAATTGTTGCCAAATGCTGCCGAGCCAATATCTCGGTTGGCGCCATCATTGCCGCTTGCCCGCCGCACTCCACCGCATTCAGCATGGCGAATAGGGCGACGACGGTTTTACCGCTGCCAACATCTCCTTGCAGCAAGCGCAGCATGGCGCCTGGAGCTGCCATATCGTCCTGAATTTCCCGTAGCGAGGTCTTTTGCGCATCGGTCAGCGAGAACGGCAAATTCTTTAGAACGGTTCTTCGTATCGCGCCGTCACCCTTCGTGCTTCGTCCCTTTGCGCGTTTCTGTCCCGCGCGCATGATCGCGAGCGTCAATTGGTTGGCGAGCAGTTCATCGTAAGCGAGGCGCGCGCGCTCCGGTGCCAAAGGCGACAATGCAGTTGCATCTTGTGGCGTATGGGCCAGCAAAAGCGCACTACGCCAACCGGTCCAATTCTGCTGCTTGAGGAACGCGGGGTCGAGCCATTCCGGCAGATCGGGAAGATCTTCCAATGCTGTTCCAATGGCGCGGGAAAGGGTCTTGGGACTCAAGGATGCGGTGTTTGGATAGACTGGTTCCACCCGGCGAATAGCGTCTGCCTCTTCTATCGTCACGATATGATCGGGATGGGTCATTTGAAATTCATCGCGATAATGCTCGATACGACCGCTGATGACCCGTGTTTCCCCGACGGGCAAGGTCTTTTCGAGATAGTCGGTCCGGGCGTGAAAGAAAACTAAGGTCAGTTGTCCAGTCGGGTCCGAACAGAAAACGCGATAGGGCTGTCGTTTGTTTGGTGGTTTGGAATGCGCGTCGATATGCACTGTCAAAGTCACGATAAGCCCGGGTGTTGCCTCACCGATCTGCGGTGAATGCCGGCGATCAATCAGTTCGCGCGGCAGTAACCAAACAAGATCAATGAGTTTCGAGCCGGCGAGTTTCTCCACCAATTTTGCATTGCGGGGACCGATGCCAGGCAGACCCGTTATTGGCGAGAATAGTTTAAAGAGAACTTCGGGGCGCAAATTTCGTCTCCAGCCGCACAACTGCAACGCGGCTCTGAACCCGCAGTTTAGGGAGCAACGCGTGGGAAAGGAATTATGTTTATTTGTGATTTACCATCGCCGTGGCGAAGGCTATATCGTTCGCAGGTAAGGAGCTTCCCATGAATGATGTTCAGAGCGATTTGGACAGGCGACGCAAAAGGCTGAAATTCCGAAGCTGGCATCGCGGCATGCGCGAGATGGACATTATCGCAGGCCGGTTTGCTGACCGGAACATCGATGTTTTTTCGGAACGGCAGCTCGATCTTTACGAAGCGCTGCTGCATGAATCCGATCCCGATATGTACAACTGGTTGACGGGACGCCAGCCGATCCCGGTGGATCTGGATCATGACGTAATGCGTTTGATGAAAACCTTTACGCATAGCACTGGCAAAGATTGACCTCGCTTACTGAATTGATGGTGGGATCTGGCCGCGTAACGGTTGGAGGAGCACCGGAAGGCTGTTCTGCCCTCGAAATCGCACGGCTGGCGTTCGATACGCCGAACCGGCCTATACTTCATATTGCTCAAGACGATGCGAGTATGTCGCGGTTGGCTCATACGCTCGCCTTTTTTGCGCCGCGCCTCAATGTGTTGTCATTTCCTGCATGGGATTGTCTGCCTTATGACCGCGTATCGCCAAATTCGGAAGTCGTCGCGCGTCGTCTCGACGTCCTGACACGGATAGCCGTTGAGAAACTTCCGGCGCCCTACATCATTTTGTCCACGGTCAGCGCTGTTGTTCAACGAATTCCCTCGCGTGACGTATTTCAAGCGGCCGTGCTGGGCGGAGCGGTCGGAGATCAGATAGACCAGTCGGCAATGGTGTCCTTCTTCGAGCGCAACGGATATGTCCGAGCCAGCACGGTTCGGGAAGCGGGGGAGTACGCTTTACGCGGTGGCATCGTCGATGTTTTTCCGCCGAATGCCGCGACGCCGCTGCGCCTGGATTTTTTTGGTGATGAACTGGAAGGCATCCGGACCTTCGACGCGATGACGCAGCGGACGGCGGACGCGCTCCAATCCTTCCGGTTTGGACCGGTCAGCGAAGTGCTTCTCGATGAAGAGGGGATACAGCGATTCCGCTCCGGGTATAGAAACCAGTTTGGTGTGACGTCCGGTGACGACCCGCTCTATGAGTCGATCAGCGCGGGGCGGCGCTATATCGGCATGGAACATTGGCTGCCGCTGTTTCACGAGCGGCTCGACACGTTGTTCGATTACCTGCCGGATGCGGCGATTGCCTTGGATCACGAAGCCGAAATCGTAGCGGATGAGCGGTTCGAAATGATCGCCGATTATTACGATGCCCGCGCGGCCATGCTGCAAGGTCCCGGAGGCAAAAAGTCCGAAGATGTGGCCACGGTTTATAAGCCCGTTCCGCCCGCGACGCTGTTCATGGATAAATCGGAGTTGGCGGAAACGTTTGGCAACCGTCCCGTAGCGGCTTTCACGACCTTTGACGCGCCGGAGGCGCAGGCGGCTGAGCAAAAGTTCTTCGACGCGGGCGGGCGGAGAAGCATCGATTTCACGGAAGCGCGAAAGGCGACCGATGGCGATTTCCTCTCCGATGTCGCGGATCGGCTAAAGGGGGAGGGGCGGCGTCGCATTCTCGTAACGGGCCATAGTGCCGGTTCTCGCGACCGGCTGGGCACGCTTCTTGGTCAACACGGTGTCGTAACGGGACCCGCTTTGTCGGATTGGGCCGACGTTCTGGAGCAGGAACCCGGCAGCGTTTCGCTTGCGACGCTGGATTTGGATCGCGGTTTCGTCGTCGAAGGTGTCGTGGTCTACACCGAGCAGGATATCTTGGGGGAACGCCTGTCGCGGCCCGCTCGGCGGCGGCGGCGTGGCGAAGAATTCCTGACGGAAACTTCAAGCCTGTCCGAAGGCGACTACGTCGTTCACGTCGATCACGGCGTCGGCCGGTTCGATGGGCTGGAAACCGTGCAAGTCGGCGGCGCGCCGCATGATTGCCTTCGCGTTCTTTATTCTGGCGATGACAAGTTATTCGTGCCTGTCGAAAACATAGAGGTCCTTGCACGGTATGGATCCGAAGACTCGGTCGTGCAACTGGATCGATTGGGCGGACAGGCGTGGCAGGCGCGCAGAGCCCGCGTCAAGGAACGGATCCGCGAAATAGCGCATGAGTTGCTGGCTGTTGCCGCGCAACGTGTGCTCGCTAAGGGCGCGCCGATTCCGGTTGATAGCAATGCCTTTCAGGAATTTTCCGCCCGTTTCCCTTACGAGGAAACCGACGATCAGTTGAATGCAATCTCCGATGTCCTTTCGGATTTGGGCTCGGGCCGTCCAATGGACCGGCTGGTGTGCGGGGACGTGGGCTTCGGCAAGACGGAAATCGCATTGAGAGCAGCCTTTGCTGCCGCTATGGAAGGGTTCCAGGTCGCGATCGTCGTTCCCACGACTTTGCTGGCGCGGCAGCATCACATGACATTCGTAGAGCGCTTTAAGGGACTACCGGTTCGTGTCGGTCAACTGTCCCGTTTCGTAAGTGGGAAGGACGCGGATCGTGTTCGCTCCGAATTGGCGGATGGCACGCTAGACATTGTAATCGGGACGCATTCGCTGCTCGGCGAGTCGGTACGATTCCAGCGACTGGGCTTGATCGTCATAGATGAAGAACAGCATTTCGGTGTCACACAGAAAGAAAAGCTCAAACGTCTGCGTGCCAACGTCCATGTGCTGACCCTAACCGCGACGCCGATCCCGCGGACATTGCAGATGGCCTTGTCCGGTGTGCGTGAGATGAGCATCATCGCAACTCCGCCGGTCGATCGACTGGCAATACGGACCTTCGTTCTGCCCTACGATCCTGTCGTCGTCCGGGAAGCGATCATGAGGGAGCGCCATCGCGGCGGGCAGACCTTCTATGTATGTCCGAGAATCGCCGATATTCGCCATATTGAACGCCGATTGAAGGATATGGCGCCTGAGCTGCGCATCGCCATCGCGCATGGCCAGATGACACCAGATGATCTCGAAGACGTTATGTCCCGTTTCAGCGATGGCGGCGCGGATATTCTGCTTTGCACGCATATTATCGAATCCGGGCTCGATTTACCCAAGGTCAACACGATGATCATTCATCGTGCCGATATGTTCGGATTGGCGCAGCTCTATCAGCTACGCGGCCGTGTCGGTCGTTCGAAGATACGTGCCTATTGTTATTTTACGGTACCACCCGGACGCCGCTTGACCCCGACCGCAACTCGTCGGCTCGAAGTCATGCAAACGCTGGATACGCTCGGTGCCGGCTTCTCTCTGGCTAGCCATGATCTGGATATACGGGGGGCCGGCAACCTGCTCGGCGACGAGCAATCCGGACAGGTGAAGGAAGTCGGTGTGGAACTGTATCAGCGGATGCTCGAGGAGGCGATCGTCGCGGCTCGGGATGATGGAGGTGTCGCGGAGGAATCCTGGTCGCCACAAATCACCATCGGCACTTCTGTTCTCATTCCCGAAAATTACGTTGATGACTTGACCGTACGGCTTGGGCTTTACCGGCGTCTCTCGAACCTAGCGGATGCGGGAGAGATCGATGCCTTTGCTGCGGAATTGATCGACCGGTTTGGCCCGTTGCCTGGCGAAGTCGATAACCTGCTGGAAGTGATCGCCATCAAACAGCTTTGCCGCCGGGCTGGTGTCGAGAAATTGGACGCCGGTCCCAAAGGGGCGGTCTTGGCATTCAAAAAGAACGAGTTCGCCAACCCGGTAGGGTTGATCGATCACATTCAACGGCACACGGCGACGATAAAGCTGCGGCCCGACCAGAAAGTCGTATGTGCGGGCAACTGGCAGCGTGCAAGCGAAAGAATAGAGGGCGTTCGTAAGCTAATGCGGCAATTGGTGGAAATTGCAGAAGCTTAGTGTGATCCTCTAGCGGTCAGCCGCGGCGTTTAACGTCTCTTGCGCCGCCATCTCGAAAATTGGAAAAAACGCCTCCGGCTCCTGTGCCCCGGAGAGGGCGTACTGGTTATTTATGATAAAACAGGGTACGCCCTGAATACCGAGACGGCGTGCGCTACTGTCCTCGTGTCGAACGTCATCAAGATTTTCATCACTGTTCATGTAAGCGGCGGTCTGAGCCGCATCGAGCCCGGCTTCAATTCCGAGATCGATCAGGCTCTGAATGTCGCCAATCGCGCCGCCGTCAACAAAGTAACGACGAAATAACGCTTCGATCACAGTTTCCGAATAAGCGGTGGCGCTCGCAAGACGGATCAGGCGATGCGCTTGGACGGTATTGGGCGTCAGCGCGATTTTGTCGAACGCAAATTCAATGCCGACTGTTTCGCCGACCCGTCGGATATTTTCATAGAGCTGATGCGCGCGGTCCGGACCGCCGAATTTCAAAGCGAGGTACTGCGTCCGTTCGATGCCACTTGCGGGCATATCGGGATTAAGCTGAAAGGCGCGCCATCTTATTCGCGGTTTATGTTCATGCCTTTGGTCCAGAGCGCGTTCCAGCCGCCGCTTGCCGATATAGCACCAGGGACAAATTGGGTCGGAGTAGATATCGATTTCCATGGTATTTCGGAGGTTATTTTGTTTGCAGCACAGCAAAGGAAATTAGGAGCATCGAATCGAAAAACAAGCCGCTAGGAAAGCGATTCCCGGGCGCGCTTTAGAAGTGAGTCGACCGATTCGCCCTGCGCGGCCGCTACACTTCCACTTTGCACCCAAATCGGTGCGGCTGCGAGCGTGCCATCGGACAGTTTAAATTCATTGTTCTGCAGGACACCCACGATGCGGTCAGTTGCTTGCTGGGCTTCGCGCTCAGCGGCGCCGGGCAATAGGGCACAAATTTCAATCTCACCCAGCCTTGCCGCCATATCCTCGACACGGACCAATCCGGATATCCAGTCGGCGGCTTGCTGCATCAGAAAATTTACGTCCTCGGATTGCTCGCTAAGCCCTGAAACATTTTGAACGGAGAAAAGCGCAACGGATAGGTTTCGCCTACGCCGGACACCGAAATCCAATAAATGCGACAGATGCGCACGGAGAAAGTCTTCGGAGTAAAGACCGTCGAGCGTATCGGCCGTTCTGGCCTGCAAGGTTGCTGTCAACGGGCCATGAAGGTTCCATCGCAGCCGTTGCCGCCGCACCAGAGTGCGGAGGCCAGCAGTTAACGTTTTCACATCCGAGTTCAGGGGCACTGTCATGCTGGCGCCTTGCGCGTAAGGCGCCGCACCCAGGCTTTCGGTATCCTGCCGGGCAGCAATAAGTACGGGCAGGTTGAATAATCGCGGATTGTTTCGGATATGGGCGCAAAGGTAGAGCGCCCTATCCAGAACTTCTTCTTCATCGATAGCAATTACCGCAGCGTCAAATGTTTCTTCGGCGACGCGAGCTCCGGCCTTGAAATGGTCGGTTTCTAGCGTGGGATTGAATTCCGTTCCCGCAAGAGCATCAGCCAATGCGGAAACGCGCGTGCTTTCCGGTCCCACAAAGAGGACACGGCAATTCCTAGTGTCGATGTCGTGAATACCATTTGTATCGATTGGTACCCCAAATTTGTCCGCGCTTGCGATCCGCCGATGAAACTCAGCATGCATTGTGGAAAGCCGGATAAGCGGTTGAAGCCGGGCAAGAATTATTTCATTCGGAGCGTCGGCGCTGAGCATATCGTCCAGACCTGCATCCATGCCTTCTTCGAGCATCTCTGGCGAAAGCGCCGTGTTAAGCATAATGATCGGAATATGCAACGTGGCGTCGGTGCGTTTTAAACTACGCGCGACTTCGAACGCATCGACATCGTCGAAGGTGCCCTCGAACAGGACAAGATCCGGTTGCCGTTCGCTGACATAGCTCTGTACGTCGAGCCCGTTCGACACCGCCAGTCCGGCATAGCCGGCGGGACTCAACATTTCCACTCGAGCAACGGCGGCGGAAGCATTGCCACCAGCCACTACGACATTCGTCAGACTCGCCATCGCTCTCCGTCCATGCTACCCGCAGTTACAAATTCGCAGCGATAACATCTTGGCCTTATATTATACAGCAGGGAACCATAGCCGAGGTGCGCGCCATCGTGCGAGTAAAAAAGAATTGTTCTAATAATGGAGATCACTAGGTGAACCAATCGACAACGGCGTTTGATATTGGATTGGAAAAAGGCGAGGCAAACTATAAAGGCCTGTCGCCACTCAGTTTTTTGAAACGGAGCGCGCACGTCTATCCTAACAAGGTTGCTGTCATTCATGGTGAACGCCGCTATAGCTATGCTGAATTCTATGCACGGAGCAGGCGGCTGGCATCCGCTCTCGCTTTGCATGGCGTTGGGATGGGGGACACCGTTGCGGTGATGGCCCCTAACGTCCCGGAAATGCTCGAATGTCATTTTGCGGTTCCGATGTTGGGCGCGGTGCTTAACGCGATCAATACGCGCCTCGATGCCGCGACGGTCGGATTTATCCTCGGGCACGGTGAGGCGAAGGTCGTCTTGGTTGATAAGCAGCTTTCGCCGGTTATGGCGGAGGCCTTGAGTTCGTCAGAGAACGCACCGTTCGTTATTGATATCGATGACGTCATGGCGCCAAGCGGCGACTTGATCGGCGACGTCGAATACGAAGCGTTCATTGCTGCGGGCGACCCGGAGTTCGCTTGGGAAAGCCCGGCGGATGAATGGACGACTATTGCCTTGAACTACACCTCGGGGACGACAGGCGACCCGAAAGGTGTGCTGTACAGTCATCGGGGCGCCTATTTGAACGCAATCGGCAACGCGATGACGATGGGTGTGGATGCGCGCTCGCGTTATCTCTGGACCTTGCCGATGTTCCATTGCAACGGCTGGACCTTCACATGGGGGGTGACAGCGGTAGGCGGTACTCATGTTTGCTTGCGCGATGTGGACCCAGCGAAGATTTTTCCGCTTATAGCGGAGCACAAGGTGACGCATATGTGCGGGGCGCCGGTCGTCTTGACGGCGCTGATCCATGCGCCCGACGACGTGCGGCGGCAATTCGATCATGGCATCAGCATTGCCACCGGAGGCGCGGCGCCGCCAAGTGCGGTTATTGCCGGCATGGAGGAACTTGGGTTCAGCGTGACTCATCTGTACGGGATGACGGAGTGTTATGGCCCGTCCACGGTTTGCGTTTGGCAGCCGGAATGGGAGAATCTGCCGCTTGAAGAACGTTCCGTGCTGATGGCCCGGCAGGGTGTGAACTACATGACCTTGGAAGATCAGGCGATCATCGATCCGGACACAATGCAGTCGGTGCCTTCCGATGGCGAAACCATGGGCGAGTTGATGCTCAAGGGCAATACGGTCATGAAGGGTTATTTGAAAAACCCGGAAGCGACGGAAGCCGCCTTGCGCGGCGATTGGCTGCATACCGGCGATTTGGGCGTCATGCACTCGAACGGCTATATCGAAATAAAGGACCGTTCGAAGGACATTATCATTTCGGGCGGCGAAAACATCTCGAGCCTTGAGGTTGAGGAAGCGCTCTATCGCCACCCTGAGATAATGGAAGCGGCGGTTGTGGCGGCACCGCATGAAAAATGGGGTGAAACGCCTTGCGCGTTCGTCGCCCTAACGCCGGGGGCGGACACGCTGAGCGACGCCGACGTAATCGCTTATTGCCGCGAAAACCTGGCCCATTTCAAGTGTCCGACCAAAGTCATATTTGGCGCTCTACCCAAGACGTCGACCGGTAAAATTCAGAAATTCATACTCCGTGAAAAGGTTGGAAATTAGGTATGACTTCGTCTCTTGAAGGCCGGCACGCCATTGTAACCGGCGCCTCTAGTGGACTCGGGCGACATTTCGCGCTGACACTCGCCAAGGCGGGCGCGAAAGTAGCCGTTGCGGCGCGCCGGGCCGATAAATTAACCGAATTGGTCGATGAAATTGCATCATTTGATGGGCATGCGCTGCCTATCTCGCTGGACGTGACCGATCCGGCGAGCGTTAAGGCGGCAGTTAACGTCGCGGAGACGGAGTTGGGTCCGCTGCATATCCTCGTCAACAATGCCGGGGTGACGCAGGCGAAAATGGCACTCGATCTTGAAGAGGAAGATTGGGATCATGTCGTCGGTACAAATTTGCGCGGTTCTTGGCGTATGGCGCAGGAAACCGCACGGCACATGGCGCGGCTTGGTCACGGCGGCAGTATCATCAACATCGCGTCCATTTTGAGCTTCGGTGTGACGCGCCAGCTTTCGACCTACGCCATCAGCAAGGCAGCGGTCGTGCAAATGACCAAGGCTTTGGCGGTTGAACTGACCCGCGACAATATCCGCGTCAATGCCCTCGCGCCGGGCTATATTGAAACCGACTTCAACCGCGAATTTTTCGCCACCGAACGTGGCAAGGAAATGGTTCGGCGCATCCCACAGCAGCGGCTTGGTCAGGCGACTGACTTGGATGGGCCGCTCCTGCTGCTTGCGAGCGACGCTTCGGCCTATATGACTGGCAGCGTTTTAACGGTCGATGGCGGGCACACACTGCCGCTTGTTTAATACGCAGAAATAACAAACACCGGAGAAACTAATGATCGATTTCACACTGGCGCCTGAGGTGGAAGAAACGCGGTTACGTATCCGCGACTTCATTGAGAAGAATGTCATTCCGCTCGAGTCGGACCCGGCCGCCTATGACGAGCACGAAAACATCGCACCGGAGCCGATGGAGCGCCTCAAGGCGATGGCCAAGGCGGAAGGGCTTTGGTCGCTGTCCTTGCCCGTAGAAGATGGCGGGTTGGGCTTCAACGTTGTTGAAATCACTTCCTGCTACGAAGAAATGAACCGGTCGATCTTTGGTCCGGTTTGTTTTAACGCCTCCGCGCCGGACGACGGCAATATGCGCGTTTTGAGCCAGGTTGCACGGCCGGATCAGAAAGAAAAATGGCTGAAACCGATTGCGGATGGCAGCATTCGTTCGTCCTTCGTCATGACCGAACCATCGCCGGGAGCGGGCTCCGATCCCAGCGTTATGAAAACGACCGCGACGAAGAAAGGCGACAAATGGATTATCAATGGCCGTAAATGGTTCATAACTGGGGCCGGCGTCGCGAAACACTTCATCTTGATGGCGAAGACGTCAGACGACGCCCGGCGGGGGCTGACCGCCTTCATGTTCCACGCCGATCAGCCCGGTTGGCGTATTATCCGCCGGATTCCGATCATGGGACCGGAAGAACATGGCGGGCACTGTGAAATCGAATTCGATGACATGGAAATTCCCGACGAGGACCGGCTGATGGAGGTCGGGGAGGGCCTTAAGCTGACACAAATCCGCCTCGGCACTGCACGACTGACCCACTGTATGCGATGGCTCGGCCTGTCGCGCCGTGCCATGGAAATTGCTCGTGAATATGTCGAACGACGGGTCAGCTTTGGCGAGACACTTGCCAATCATGAAGGCGTGCAATGGATGTTGGGCGAGGTAGCGATGGCGATCGAGGTAGGACGATTGCTGACCATGCGTGCGGCCTGGAAACTTGATCAGGGGGACTTTGCGCGCAAGGAGGTTTCCATGGCCAAGATCCAGGTTGCCGACACACTGCACCAGGCTGTCGATACGGCAATTCAGCTCAACGGCGCGCGCGGCTATTCGAAGGATACGGTCTTGGAATGGATCTACCGCTACGCCCGGCAAGCCCGGCTCGTCGACGGTGCCTCCGAGGTGCATAAGATGGTCCTGGCCCGCAATTACCTGAAGGAAGGCAATGATTTCTGGGGCTGGCGTTGACTAGTGAGGTCCAGCGAGAACCGGACGCTTGAGACGGCAATCTGGTTCCAACGGGGATCGGAATAGCAGGCGGAAAGGGAAGGCCTTATGCTGCTTCGAGACGCGTCCCGCACATTTAGCGGTCGAAAAACCATTGCAAGGCTGTTGTTATTTCTGGCTGCATTGCCGTGCAGCTTTTCGGTAGGTATCGCGTCGGAACCTATATTTCCAGAGGGCTCCAAATTCGGTTTGGTTCCGCCGTCAGGATTTACCCTTGCAACTGATTTTCGCGGGTTTATATCGCCCGATATCGGCGGCAGCATTGTTATCGAAGAATTGCCAAGCACCGCCTTCAAGCACTTTCAGAAGCAAAATATAAAGGCCGCGATGGCGCGAATTGGCGTCACTATTGGGACAACAAATGCGGAGAAATTTGGCGATCTGAACGGTATTGCCATTATCGGGCATCAAACGCTGCGAAGCATTTTGTTCCTAAAGTGCATGTTGTTTCTTGAAGGAACCGATGCCACCGCCGTTATCAGTTTGCAAATCCCTCAAAAGAATATCGGTGCAGCAGGACACGCGCCCTGTGCCGCACTGACGACGGTGGTAGAGCGCAGGGAAGTGAGAACTCTTCCTTTGCCTTTTGAACTGACAAACATGGGAGGTATGCGAAAGACCAAAAATCAAACGGCAGGCGGCGTTGTACTGACCGCTGGTTCTAAGGACTTGATCGAAAACGCCGAACAACCCTTATTACTCATTTCACCGTCACTCGGCGCGGTGCCAAAAGGGAATAAAGCGGATGTGTCCCGCAACCTGCTGCATAATTTTACCGCTCTGGGCAACGCGAAGATCGTTTCTGAGTCATCACTGCTGATCGATGGCGCTCCCAGTACGGAAATCATTGCATCCGGCACGTTCGGACGTACCGATATGCCAATTGTCGTCGTTCAGTGGATACGGTTTTCTAAGGAGCGCTATATCCGCATGATCGGCTTGTCGGCGGCAAACCGAAAGAATAAGGCATTTGCTGCATTCCATCGTGTACGGGACGGGTTGCGTGCAAAATAGATTGGTAGATCGAGCTTTGCTGGATCTATTAATAATACACCTTCGCGAAAGGCAGAAAATGTTGCTGTATCGCAAAGTTTGGTGAGCGATAACAAATGTTAAGCGAAAGGGCATGGCAATGGCCTATGACTTCAAACTCTTGACCGTCGAACGGCTGGACCGGGTTGCGACCGTTACTATCGACAATCCGCCGGTCAACGTCATTACGATGGCGTTGCTCGCTGAGTTGGATCGGCTTTCAAGCGAGTTGAAAGCCGATCCGGATCTGACGGTCGTGGTCATGAAGAGTGCGGATCCCGACTTTTTCCTGGCCCATTTCGACGTCGCGGCCATCCTGGAGCGGCCAATCGGGTTCGAGCCACAGCGCGATGCCCAGCTGAAACCTTTTCATGCCTTGTGCGAACGTTTTCGCACGATGAACAAGATCATCATCGCGCAAATCGAAGGCCGGGTTGGCGGCGGTGGCAGCGAGCTATCTGCATCATTTGACATGCGCTTTGGCGTCCGTGGCAAAACCAAAGTCAATCAGATGGAGGTTCCGCTTGGCATTATTCCAGGCGGCACGGGCACACAACGGTTGCCGCGCCTGATTGGCCGCGGTCGGGCCATGGAATTAATCCTGAGTGGCGACGATATGGACGCGGAGACAGGGGAAAGGTGGGGGTACCTCAACCGTATCTTCGAGCCGGATGAGATTGGTTCCTTTGTCGAAAACTTGGCGAAGCGGATTGCCTCGTTTCCGATCCCCGCCGTCCGGCAGGCCAAGACGAGCGTCAACCAGTCTGGCCGGCCCTTGTTGGAAGGATTATTCGAGGAAGCCTACCTCTTCGAGCAACTCTTGCGCACGGATGAGGCGCGCAAAAATATGCAGCGATTTCTCGAAATCGGTGGCCAGACGAGGGAAGGCGAGTTACGCGTCAACGATCTAAATGCCGAACTGGGCGACCCGTGCGCTTCCGAGGATTAAAAAATCTGTTCTCGCCCTTCTTCACGGATGCGGCAATTCGTTGATTCACAACTATTGGCGATTTACGGTTAGGAGCAAGAATAATCATCGAGGGGGCTGGAGATGGATATGCGGAAAGTAACCGTTGGGACAATTGCTATTGCGTTATCGACCATGATGAGCGGCGCTGCATCAGCGGCGGAAATTTGCACCGGTTTTGGTCCGCAGACACCGCGCGATATCTCGAGCACGGCGGGCAAGAATACACGTTTGTTCACTTTGGCGCCATCGGCCACGAAGATGAACCTGTGCAATATCCACACCCATACAAACGCCGAGCATAAGGGGCCCGGCTTTTCCGTTTTTGCGGGGAAGGGCGACCATGGCGGGTACAAATGTAACGATAGCGATAAGCTGACCAAGGCGGAACTGGAAGACCCCTCGCACGGTCATGGCGCCTTTCATGGCATCAAGCCCGGCGATACGATCGAGGTTCACTGGGTACACTCGTCCTGCGACGTTACGCCGGGGCAGGGGCTCGGCTCGTGTCTGAGCAAGAAATGCGCGAACCCGCAATTGCGTGTGGAAACGCAGGTGTTTCTGGTCGTGAATGACAAAAAGGCACTGAAATTTGCCGATTTCGCCTATGCTGGAAATATGAAGAGCGGCTTACACCAGGCAAAATCTCTGCCCACAGACACCGGAAGCCCCATTGTATTTACGGGCTCTACGACTGGAACGAAATACACCCAATCGAAATGCTCGCCGCTTCAAGTCACCTGGAGCGTGCGGCCGCAATGCGCGAAGGTCGACGTGAATTCACTCTATAAATGGGCGAAGGACGGTAATGTATTTAAGGAAGACCATTCGCATGGTGTCCGCCAACTCGTGACGGCACCGGAGCTTTTGTCGCCGATTAATTAACTGTTTTGGAGTTGGCCATGACCGATCTGGATATATTTGTGAAAGACTGCAAGTCAGCGTTGAAATCTGACGATCCGTCGGCGGCCGTGGCGGGATTGGTTCGCACGGCGATTGCCGACCCTGACGCCTTGGATAGTGCTTTTAAGGAGCGGATTACGGGCAAATCGCTGCGCGATCGGATCGTCTTTTCTGACGACGAGCTGACAGTCGTGCAAATTGCGACAGTACCGGGACTGCAGTCACCGGTGCATAATCATAATATGTGGGCCGTGATCGGCGTTTACGAAGGCGAGGAATACAACGCGTTCTTCGAAGAGAAGAATGGGGAATTGGCGCAGACCGGTGAAAAACTGCTGAAAACAGGTGATGTCGCCGTTTTGGCACCCGAGACGATTCACGCTATCAACAATCCGATCGAACAGAAATCGAATGCCATTCATGTCTACGGCGGCAATCTTGTATCGCGTGAGGGGCGCAGTATGTGGAACCCGCGCACGAAGGAACAAGAAGATTACGAAATC
This sequence comes from Alphaproteobacteria bacterium, assembly GCA_021774435.1. Classification (GTDB taxonomy): domain Bacteria; phylum Pseudomonadota; class Alphaproteobacteria; order UBA8366. The sequence goes on along the minus strand of JAJFJB010000364.1, from coordinate 6,289 downwards.
GGTCAACTCTCCGAATATACCAAGGAACTCAGCGGTATCGCGTAGATACAAAGAGCATCTGCCGTGACCAGTTGGATCAGCATCACCGAAGCGCGGAAGGTTGGCGGCCTGCGTCTTGTCCTTTTGCGTAATCGCCCAAGTCCTTGGGGCATGGCGGCCCGAAATATCTTCGAGGTAAAGGGCATACCGTTTCAGAAAGTTGAACGCGCCAAAAGTGACCCGCCCAGCGCGCTGCTCGACTGGACAAAGCAGAACAGTTTCCCGGCTGCGATGTATGAGGATGAGCGCCCGCGTACAGGCTGGGAGGAGATTCTCTGGTTGGCCGAGCGGCTATCGGAGAGTTTGCCGCTAATTCCTGAGAATCCGAGGGACCGCATGACGATGTTCGCGCTGTCACGCGAACTAATGGGCGAAATGGGGCTGATCTGGTGTTTTCGGCTTTATGCGATGCCGGAACGGCTCGACCCAAGTGCCGATCATATGAACCCGGCCGCCGAGGATTTCGCCAACAAATATCACTCCGGCGGCACGAGTGCGGCATGGGCCCGTACTCGCGCGGTGCAAATTCTCACGCTCCTGGACGAGCAGATGCAATCTCAAGAAGCCTGCGGGCAAGAGTACTTGGTCGGGTCGCAACTGACTGCCGCCGACATCTACCTTGCGAAGGCCTTTAACTTGCTGGCACCGCTTCCCCCGGCGCAATTACCGATTTCGGATGATGTTCGGGTGCTTTTTACCGCGTCTGACCCTGGGATCGTCGGAGCACTGACACCGCGGCTGCTCGCGCTGCGAGACCGTATTTATGCGGCGCATCTCCGACTGCCAATGGAGCTTTGAAGTAAAGGCTTTGAGGCGGCTTGTGCGGAGCGTTTGCCGATCGCGCTGACATTCGTGCGCCCATATGCAAAGCTTCGAACAATGCAGCGGAGGGGCGGGTAAAAAGGAGTGAGTTATGGCGCATGACATTCTGATAAAGAATGGCACGATCATCGATGGGACAGGCGCACCGGCACGAACTGGGAATGTAACTATATCCGGTAACCGGATAACCAGCGTCGGCGATGTTGACGGTGATGCGCATCAGGTCGTCGATGCGGAAGGCCGTCTGGTTACGCCTGGCTTTATCGATATTCATACCCACCTTGACGCGCAGATTACCTGGGATCCGATCGGGTCTTCTTCTTGCTGGCATGGTGTAAGTTCCGTCGTCATGGGAAATTGCGGGGTCACCTTCGCGCCCTGCAAAAGTGAAGACCGCACATATCTCGCGCGCCTTATGGAATCCGTCGAGGACGTACCCGCCAAAAGTATCGACAGCGGCATGCCATGGACCTGGGAAACCTATGGCGAATATTTGGAAGCACTGGACGGTATGCCTAAAGGCCTCAATGTTGGCGGGCTCGTCGGGCATTGTGCCGTGCGACTCTATGCGATGGGCGATGAGGCGCTGGAGAATAAACCGGCGACCGAAGATCAAATCGGGGCCATGCACGATATCGTCGCCGAGGCGATCGCCGGCGGCGCGCTGGGCTTCTCGACATCGCGCACTCCCTTGCATTTGACCCCGGATGGGGAAGCCGTTCCGGGCACCTATGCGACGCCCGAGGAACTAAAGGGCATATGCGTCGCGTTGAAAGAACAGAACCGGGGCCTTGTCGAAGCCGCTTCCGGCGGCCTTGCCGGAGCGGACGAGGCGGAAATGCAAGCCAATCTTCGCCGTGAGATGATGTGGATGAATGAAATCAGCCGGGAGACGGGGCGGACAGTCCTGTTCAATCTGGCGCAGAACCGACAGGTGCCGAATGGCTACCGTTTTGCGTTGAAGGCTTTGGCCGACAGTGTCGACGCGGGTGCCAAGATCAAAGCGCAGTCGACGACACGCGGGATCGGCGTGCTGTTCGGTTTCCAGAACCGTACACCGTTTGATCGGGCCGCTGCGTGGCGTGCGTTACGGGGCATGCCGCTTGCGGAGAAACTCGTCAAACTGCGCGACTCAGAATATCGCGCCGCCATGGTGCAGCAATCGCTGGAAAATATGCCGCCGCTGAGCTGGGAGGACCTGTTTATCCTGTCGCGGGACAATCCGCGTTATGACCATGACGCCAAGGACAGTCTGGCGGCGCATGCCAAGCGGTTGAATATGAGTATTCCGGATGCCTTCATCGAATTATCTCTCGGAGAAGAAGGCCTGACGCTGTTCAATCACCCCTTCCTGAACCAGGAAATGTCGGCTGTCGAACAAATGCTCGACGACCCCAATGTCGTCTTAGGGCTTGGGGATTCTGGTGCACATTGCGGCATGATCATGGATGCCAGCCTGCCGACCAATTTCCTGACATACTGGGTGCGCGAGCGAAAAAAGTTCTCGTTGGAAGCCGCCATTCATAAACTGACCGCCGAACCGGCAGCTTTGTACGATATTCCCAACCGGGGTGTCTTGGCGCCCGGTGCCTATGCCGACGTGAATATTATCGACTTTGACAGTTTACGCTTGCATGGCCCTGAATTCGTTCATGATTTTCCAGCCGGGGCAGGGCGCTACACTCAAAGGGCGACCGGCTACAGCCATATGTTCGTCAATGGTGAGCTGTTCATGCAAGATGGCGAACATGCCGGCGCTTTCGCGGGAGATGTTTTGCGTAGTGCCTGAATTTAGTGAAAGGGAAGTTCGGTGCGGAAATTGAACGTAAGGCCAATTTCAGGTGCGCTTGGCGCGGAAATCGACGGTGTTGATCTTTCGCAATCCATGAACGATGCGACGTTCTCTGCGGTTCGTCAGGCGTTAAACGATAATTTAGTTATCTTTTTTCGCGATCAGCACTTTACGCCCGAGCAGCACCTTGCCTTTGCACGCCGCTTCGGCGACATCGAGACCCATCGCTATGCCAAAGGCCTATCGAGCTATCCGGAAGTCTTGCCCGTCGTCAAGGAAGCGGAAGACCGGGCGGCAAATTTCGGCGGCATCTGGCACAGCGATGTGTCGTTTCACGAAGAACCCCCTATGGGGCAAATTCTTTATGCGTTGGAAGTTCCCGAGGCCGGCGGCGATACGATCTTCGTCAATATGTACCGCGCCTATGATGCCTTATCCGACGGCATGAAACGAATGTTGGAGGGGCGCAACGCTATTCACACCGGTGAACGGTCGTACGGACCCTCCGACAGCCAGGTCACGCAACGACAGGAGCAATTCAGCCGTTCGATGGATGTAAAGGTAAAGAACGACGCGGAAGCCGAAGTGGCCCATCCCGTCGTGCGCACGCATCCGGAAACCGACCGTAAATCACTCTACATTAGCGCGATCTCGATTCAGCGTTTGGAGGGCATGACGCATGAGGAAAGCCGGCCTATTCTCGATTTTCTTATCGCCCATGCAAAACGTCCGGAATTCACCTGCCAGTTCCGGTGGCGTAAGAATTCAGTGGCGTTCTGGGACAATCGCTGCACCCAGCACTATGCCTTGAATGACTATCATGGTCATCGCCGGGAAATGCACCGCGTAACGATTGCCGGTAGCCGGCCTGTTTAGGCTTCCATACGACGTTCAGGACCGTTGTCGTTCCTATTTCTCGCCGTGTAATTTTGCCCGTGCCAGGTCAACCGCATGTTTAAGTTCGTCGATTGCTGGATCAATTTTCTTGCGTAAATTTTGCCATCCATGCTCGCCTACCACCTTGATTTCCTGTAACAGGCCATCGAGATGGGCACGTTTTGCCTTCAGTTGCTTCAATGCGTCCAAATGCGACTCCATGGATGTCGACTCCGTCGATTCCAAATGGGCTTCGTGATGTTCCATCAGTTCGTATATTGAATTGATCCGGGCTTGCACCCTTTCTTCATACTCACCGTAAATTGCCATTTTATCCTCCTCGACTTTGCGCATTCATCAGACGTTGCGGCTATGCCAAGATTGCCTTTAGCCTAACGGTTAAGGCCCGTTATTAACTTGAGGCAGATCATGAAAATGAAGGGTGGCAAAGGAGGGAGACGATTCGTGATTCTACAAAGACAAATGCTATGTCCTCGAATTCCAAGCTCGCTCGCAATCACGACTATCGTCGCGAATCGCAACGCATGACCATTGCCGGAAGCGAAAGCCTTTTTAACGGGGCTTAATGAAATGGTTATTCCGTCGGCTCATAACGTGCCTTCCGAATGCGGATTGACGGCACGGCCTCTATAAACCGGAATAGATTTTTTGAAACGCCTTTCATAATTGCGCGTCGTTGTCAGGCGGCTTCTTCCAATTCCATCTGAATATTGCGCCAAATTTCGGGGTCGCGCCACCGCGGGTTCGGGCCTTCTTGCTCGCATGGAACAGCGAAATTCAGAAAGCCGAAATAGGTAAGAATGCGTCGTTGGCTGGCGTCCCTGATGCCCCGCCGGCCATGCATGAAGCGCGTGTTATCCAGCATCAGAACATCGCCGGCTTGCCATTTGACGGCGACGAGACACGCATCGCCGACAATTTTTATGACATTTGTGAGTTTGCGCGGGACGAGCGTTCCGTCTTCGTAGGTGGGATAGCTGAAGTCGTTATTGAGGAACCGATTGAAGAGCAGAAAATTCCCGAAGCACAGTTCCTTTGAGAACATCGTCTTGTGCAGCATCGGCGCGGAAAAGGATCGAAAAAGATTTCCGTTATGCCGCTCGAACGTAAAAGGACAATCTTCCGGTGGCGCCTGTAACGCGGCATCGCTGAGATCGTCCCCCTTAAGCCAATACTGGACTTCCTCGGGGGAGGTGAGGCGCCGGTACCGCAACCGGCTGTTCGTCAGCTCTTCAAGCATATTTTTAGGCAGTTTGCGGACAATTTTCGTGCCGTCGCAAATAGTCGTTTGACCTTGCGACGCCGGTGGCGTTAAGCAACCGAACCAGCAGACATCGGGTTTCCACGGCTCGCGTGATAGTTCGGGATGCAAGGGAAAGGGTTCCTCGCCCTTGTTCACGGTTTGAATGACACTGCCGGCATCCACCGTCTCTCGGCCCGGGCTTTCGTTGAATACGGCGTGGGTGCAGTACTGGCTCGTCAGCTGCCGAAAACTCTCTGTGTCGAGATCGAAGCCTCGAAACAACAGGGCGCCGTAGGATTTGTACGCTTCCTGAACGAGCTCTTGGTCTATGCTGAGAAGCGACTTATCCGAAGTCGACGGCGACAGAACCGCATAGTTGCGTCGCCATCGTGGCTTGCTGATCTTGGTCATGCTACCCCATCGGTTTGTCCAGATTTGCGGATATTTGCGCTACTGGATCAAGAATTGGGTCGAAAAATTACCGCCAGAGGTAAGCATATAACCGGTTAATAATTCTTTAATTTCCCTTTACAATTTGTTGACCACACCTTGTGCTGAGCTAGGATTACCAGCCGTTGACGCGGTCCCATTCATCAACGACTTCAGTGCCTTCGACAATGTGATAGCAGTTATAACCCGCCGCGGTAATGCAAGCATGGTTGGGCAGAACGCGCACCTTGCTGCCGATCGGCAGGCGGTCATAGGCGGTATCATCGTTCACCGGAATAACACCATGCTCTTGGCTGACCTTCTCGACATGCAAATCATGAAGCGGTGCCATGGTTTCCGGGTCGCAGAGGCTGCCGTAACCGACCTGCGGCCAATTTGCGTTGGCGCTGATGTCCTTTGAAAGAGCCAGAGCGCCGGCGTCGATCGCAATGTGGCCGATATGGCGGTTGTGTCCAATGACGCTGGCAAGAACCGAAAGCGCCAAATCCTCGCGCGCGCAGGCGTTACGGGCGAGTTGGTCGAGATCGAAGAATACGAAGACGCCGGGTCGCATTTCGGTGATGCCCTCATAGCTTTCGCCATGGACCGCTGTCGGTGTCGAACCTGCACTGACAACGGGGCAGGGTAACTCTGCGTCCCGCAAACGCTCAGCTGCACGCAAAATGGCTTGCCGCTCCTCGGCCGCCGCTTGTTTGATACCGTCGATATCGCCCGCGAGATAGGAATGGCCGCCATGTGTCAGTAAGCCCTGAAGATCGCAGTTCTTTGCGTTGTGTAGAATGTTGCCTATTTCGATCAATTCGGGGCTTTCCGCGAGTACGCCGGTGCGTGCGTCACCACAGTCGATTTCGATCAGAACTTTAAAGCGCAAGCCATGGTCATAGTTCGCGATAGCGGTAGCGGTGTCGACGCTATCGGTCAGGATCTTGAGATCGGCGCCGCCGGCCATTAAAGCTGCAGCTTGGGGCAGTTTTCCTGGCGCGAGGCAGACCGCATAAGTGATGTCGTCAAAGCCGTGATCGAGAAAATATTCTGCTTCGGCCAAG
>JAJFJB010000363.1 GCA_021774435.1 Alphaproteobacteria bacterium | reverse complement strand
GGCGTTCACGGTAATGCCGTGCTGCGCCAGTTCTAAGGCCCATGTTCGGGTGAATCCTATAGTTCCCGCCTTTGCCGCGGCATAGGCGGTACGCTCTTCCTTGCCCAGCACGGCGCGGCTGGAAATATTGACGATGCGTCCCTTGCCCTTCTTCTTCATCGACGAGATACAGGCCTGCGTGCATTGCAATGTCGCGCCAAGATTGACCGCAATGACGCTATCGAAGGACTCGAAAGACGTTTCCTCAAGAGGCTCCGGCAAGGAAAAACCTGCATTGTTTACGAGATTGTCGATGTCGTACTTCGCGGTAATTGCCGCGAGGGTCTCGGCGGTCGCGGCTCGATCCGTCAGATCGACCGAATAAAACGGTCCCGGTGCCTTATCGGGTTCCGTCCGGGCGATCCCGATGACCAAATGCCCATCCCTTGCCAGCCGCTCGGCCGTCGCCTTGCCGATCCCTTTCGACGTTCCCGTTACCAAACTCACTGGCTGTGTCATCCTGAATTCTCCAATTGCGATGTGCTCATTTGGTCTCAAACCCTACCGTAGGCTAGCATTCGACCAATCGTTTGACGATGGTGCGCACGTCGCGCCTTTAACCCTTGAAATTGGGAGAGACACGTGCCGATCCTTTATGAGAAACAAGGCCATATCGGAATTCTGACCTTAAGCCGCCCGAAGAACCGCAATGCCTGGGCACCGGATTTTTACGATGCCATCGACGAATATTTCAACGAAATGGAAGCGGACGATGATATCCGTTGCGCCATCCTCACCGGCGACGAAGCCGGCGGCGCATTTTGTGCCGGCGCCAACTTGAAAGATCCCAATACGCACGCACACCCCTCGACCGCTGACTTCATCAAAGGGCTACCACGGCTCAAGAAATCGCCCTTCACGACGCTGACCAGCTTTGCCAAGCCAATCGTCGGCGCCGTCAACGGCTATGCCATCGGCATCGGCTGTATCATTACGTTCTGTTGTGATTTGATCGTCGCCTCCGACAGGGCCGAATGGCGCCTCCCACAGGTCGCGCTTGGCATCATCCCCGCCTATGGCGGCTCGGCCCGCTTGGCGCGTTGGGTGGGAAAAGGGCAAGCCATGCGTATGGCTATGGGATTCCCGCTCAAAGCCGAGGAGGCCTATCGCATCGGACTCGCGCAATGGATGGTGCCGCACGACCAGCTGATGGCCCAGACCATGGAGGTGGCCGAACACATCGTCGGCATGCCGCCCCTTGCCGCGCGTCTGGTGAAGGAATCCATGACCCGAAGCCTCGATATTCCCAACATCACCGATGCGGCCATGGCCGATGCCTACCGCTTTATGGCGCTTGAGTTTACCGAGGACCGCGCCGAGGCACATGACGCCTGGCGCGAGAAACGGACGCCGACCTTCAAGGGAGAATAGATAAGCCTCCACTGTAGGCAACACTGTCGAAATTCCCTTTCGAAATCCCATGCAACGATTCAAGTATCCCAGAACGCCGCATTTACCATAGTCTCCCGGCCACGCCCCAGACGATATCGTCAGCACGTCAACGGCATTGTTCGCAGGCCGGGAGGTCGTGATTACGGAAAAAATGGACGGCGAAAACACGACGTTGTACCGCAACCATATGCACGCAAGGTCGCTCGATAGCGGCTATCATCCCTCGCGAGACTGGATTAAACAATTTCATGCGCAGTTCGCCCATGAAATTCCAGATGGTGGCGCGGCTATAGGCCTGCTGCGCGTCGCCCAGGTTAGTGGCCTTGAAGGTTACAATGTCGGATCTTCACTCACACGCATCAGCCGCTTGCCGAGATTCTCGCCCTGCATCATACCAATAAAAGCTGCCGGCGTATTCTCGATGCCGTCGACGATATCCTCGTAATAGACAATTTTCCCGGCTTTCATGCGTTCCGCCATCCACGGCAAGAACGCGTCATACTGATCCATGTGTTCGTAGATGCTGAACTTCTGCATCAAGGCGCCCTTAAGCTCCAGCGCGTCTATGTTGCAGGGCTCGAATCGCACCGTTGAGTCGTATTGCGAAATTTGACCGCAGACGGGAATACGCGCGCCAACGTTGATCCGGTCCAGCACCGCCTCAAGGGTCTCTCCGCCCACGTTTTCAAAATAGATATCGATGCCGTTGGGACAGTACTCATTCAGGGCGTCACCAATCGACGAAACCGTTTTGTAGTTGAAGGCGGAATTGAATCCGAGCACGTCGACGATGTGGCGGACTTTTTCATCGCTGCCCGCACTACCAACAACATGACAGCCCTCCAGCCTGGCAATCTGGCCGGCGACTTGTCCCACCGCGCCACTAGCCGAGGAGATAAAGGCTGTTTCGCCCTTCTTCGGCTTTCCAATGTCCAAGATGCCGACCCGTGCGGTCAGGCCCGGCATCCCAATCACCGTAATCGCATGCGAGATCGGTCCCAGAAATGGGTCGATCACGCGCAAGTCGCCGCCACCTTTGGCCATTGAATAGAGCTCCCAGCCGAGAAACCCCCAGACCAGATCGCCTTCCTTGAATTTCGAATTTTGTGATGCCTCGACTTGTCCAACGACACGCGCCGGTATGACTTCATTGAGTGGGAAATTCTTTGAACCCGGATAGTTCGCCGTTCCGCCCATGCGGCCGCGCATATAGGGATCACAGGAGAGGTATATGTTTCGGACAACTACATCGCCCTCTTCCAGGCCGGGCGTCGGTTCGTCGCGAATATCGAAGCAGGCGGGCGTTACCGGCCCGTCGGGACGTTCAATAAAATAGATACGGCGGTTCTGCATGCGCTGCACTCCAGCTCGGGTTAAAGCTCGGATAAGAATCTATGATTTGCTCCGGCGCTTTCTAAGGCGATACGTCAGCGCCAATCGGATGCAGTGCCGCAACGCGGCCATCGGGAGTTTTTCATCGGCCTCGAACAACAATCCACGATTACCGTCATAAACGAATTCGCCGGGATACTGGTCTTTGAACGTCTCCACCAGACTCGTCTGACAATGGACGAATAGCCCGTAGCGGTTGGGGGCGGATTTCACGCGGTCGATGCGGATCATCGTGCCGCTTTTTGACCGGGTTGTCAGATAGGTCGGCTGCCCCCAGCGCAGGGTTTCTTCCAGTTCGCCGACGCCTTCCGTCGAGGCGGCGGTGTCGAGAACCAAACTCCGCAGCGCCAGGAGCCGGGCTTTGACCGGGTCCGGATAGCGCTCAAAGACGGCTTCTATTTCCTTTAACATATTGAAATATCTATTCTTTCACGACACGCAGGACGGTGCGTGTTTCCTTGATCACATTGTTGAATTTCTGGATCGCCTGCAAAACCTCCGTCTTCGACATAACCTTCAGATCGAACTTGCTTTTATAGGGTTCATCCAGCGTGATTTCGGATTCGACGATCTCGAAATCGACCCCGGCGACGAAGGCGAGCGGCGTGTTGGCGTTGCCGGCGGCGACCCATTCCTCGCAGTTCTTGCGCGAGAACATCGACAGCCCCTCGACCGTCACCGCGCGGACATGGGTGGCGTCGTGCAGGAAATCGTCGTGGCGCGGATGCGGCACCACGATCGTGATCCGCGCGTCATGCCGGCAGACCCGGTACATCTCCTGCAGCACCGCGAAATAGCCCGCCGTCGTCGCGCCGAGATGTTCGAGCACATGGCTCATATAGATCTCGTCGACAACCGAATCGTCCCACGGCCAGGGCACTTCTTCGAGGTCGTGAATCACGTCCGGCGCGCAATAATCACCGATATCGACATTCACGAATCCCTCCCGCTTGTTGAAGCCGCAGCCAAGGTTCAATCGCATAATTCAGGTTCTCAATCGGTTTCGTTACCGCGAAGATTGCAGCTTGCCGGACCAACCGCAATTTGAAAGTCGCAGAGGGATTGACCCCTTTGGGGAAAGATGTAGGTTTACGTTAATGTTCTATTTTTGTTCTGGTTGACATAATCCGTATTTAGTAACGTAATCCATCGAAACCACAAGATATAGTAAATGATCCACAATGTATTTATACACAGCTGTGGACAGGAGGGGTGATGACCGAGGCGACGGACGTATTGGTGCGGGATTCAGGCGTTGTGGATAACTATTTGGATCAGGACGAGTCGGAAACGGCCCTCGCGGTCGAGACGGCGGACGCTGTCGAGTCCGATCAGTTCCACGCCAAGACGGAGCAGCCCAGCACCGAAACGACCGCCCTGCAAACGGCCGACCTGCTGGCGGACGCCACGGCCCAGGAATCAGACGCGAATGCGTCCGAGGCGGTCACCGACGGCATGCGCGACCTGGCCCAGAACGAGCGCGGCATCCAGGTCCGGCTCGACCGCAGCCGCGACGCCAACCTGACCGCCTTCGGCAAGGCCACACTGCTCGACCGCTATCTGATGCCGGGCGAGCACTTCCAGGACATCTTCGCCCGGGTCGCGATGCATTTCGCCGACGACACCGCGCACGCCCAGCGCCTCTACGACTACATCTCCAGGCTCTGGTTCATGCCCTCCACCCCGGTGCTGTCGAACGGCGGCACCAAGCGCGGCCTGCCGATCTCCTGCTTCCTGAACGAGGCCAGCGACAGCCTCGGCGGCATCCTGGGCCTATGGAACGAGAATGTCTGGCTCGCGGCCCGCGGCGGCGGCATCGGCAGTTACTGGGGCAATCTGCGCTCGATCGGCGAGAAGGTCGGCATGAACGGCAAGACGTCGGGCGTGGTCCCCTTCATCCGGGTCATGGATTCCCTCACCCTAGCGATCAGCCAGGGCTCCCTGCGCCGCGGCAGCGCCGCCGTCTACCTGCCCGTCAGCCATCCCGAAATAGAAGAGTTCATCGAACTGCGCCGTCCGACCGGCGGCGACCCGAACCGCAAGACCCCCAATTTGCATCACGGCATCCTGATCCCCGACGCCTTCATGCGCGCGGTGGAGGCGGACGAGGAATGGGCCCTGACCAGCCCCAAGGACGACAGCGTGCTGCGCAAGGTCAAGGCACGCGATCTGTGGATCCGCATTCTCACCGCCCGCATCGAAACCGGCGAGCCTTATCTGATCTATATCGACCATGTGAACCGGGCCATTCCCGAGCATCACAAGCTGGGCGGCCTCTCGGTCAAGACCTCCAACCTGTGCTCGGAGATCACCCTGCCGACCGGCAAGGACCGTTTCGACAAGGAACGCACCGCCGTCTGCTGCCTGAGCTCGCTCAATCTCGACAAATACGCCGAGTGGGAGGACCATCCGCAGTTCATCGAGGACGTCATGCGCTTCCTCGACAACGCGCTGCAGGATTTCATCGACCAGGCGCCGGAGGAGTTCAAGAACGCCACCTACGCCGCCATGCGCGAGCGCTCCGTCGGGCTCGGCGTGATGGGCTTCCACTCCTTCCTGCAGAAGAACAACATCCCGATCGAAAGCGTCATGGCCAAGGTCTGGAACAACCGCATGTTCAAGCATATCCGCGCGGGCGCGGACGACGCCTCGAAACGCCTCGCCGAGGAGCGCGGCGCCTGTCCCGACGCCATGGATTTCGGTTTCGAGGAACGCTTCTCCAACAAGCTGTCGCTGGCCCCCACCGCCTCGATCTCGATCATCTGCGGCGGCTCCTCGCCGGGCATCGAGCCCATCGCGGCGAACAGCTTCACCCACAAGACGCTCAGCGGCTCGTTCACGGTGCGCAACAAATACCTGACCGAACTGCTTGAGGAAAAAGGCGAAAACACGGACGAGACCTGGTCCTCCATCGTTGCCAATGAGGGCTCGGTGCAGCATCTCGACTTCCTGAGCGATCTGGAAAAGGACGTCTACAAGACCGCCTTCGAACTCGACCAGCGCTGGCTGATCGACCTCGCCGCCGACCGCACCCCGCATGTCTGCCAGTCGCAGTCGCTGAACGTCTTCCTGCCGGCCGACGTGCACAAGCGCGACCTGCACCAGATCCACTATCAGGCCTGGAAGAAGGGCGTGAAGAGCCTCTATTACTGCCGCTCGAAATCGATCTCACGCTCCGAATCCGTCGCCAGCGAGGGCCGCGTGGCGACCCTGCCGGTGCTCGGCACGGTGAACAGCGCGGACCAGCCGCTGAATGCCAACGATTACGAGGAATGCCTGTCCTGCCAGTAGGCGGGCAGTTCGAAAAATGCCAAACGGATTCGTCTCCACCCCCC
>JAJFJB010000362.1 GCA_021774435.1 Alphaproteobacteria bacterium | reverse complement strand
AAATTTTTTGGCGCTGGCGACGAATGCCGTGGGGTGTATTTTGAACGAGGGCTGAACTCGCCCAAAACGGGGGGGTGCGGGCTCCAACTTTAATTTTTGGCCCGAATTGCCGTTGTCGACAATGAGCGACTCCAACCCTGGCCTGAAACGAAGTTTATCGCTTCCCTTGATCACCCTCTATGGGCTCGGCACGACGATCGGCGCCGGAATTTATGTCCTCATCGGAAAGGTGGCAGGCAATGCTGGTCTGTACGCTCCCCTTTCCTTCCTGCTTGCGTCGCTGCTCGCTGGCCTGACGGTGTTTTCCTTTGCTGAGTTCGCCTCGCGCCTGCCCAAGAGCGCGGGCGAAGCCGTCTTCGTTCATGCGGCATTTCCAGCCAAGTTCCTCGCCCTCGCGGTGGGACTCGGCGTGATGTTCTCGGGTCTTACCTCCAGCGCTGCGATTTCACGTGGTTTCGTTGGCTATCTGCATGAATTCATCGTAATGCCTGACTGGCTGGCGATCGTACTGCTGGTTTGCGCGCTGGGTGTGGTTGCCGCTTGGGGCATAACCGAATCGGTAACGATTGCGGTTGTAGCAACGGTCATCGAAATTGGCGGTCTAATGATCGCGATCTGGTCAGGGTATGAAAATTTTGCGGACCTTCCGGCGCGTCTACCGGAACTGCTTCCGCCGTTCGAAGCCGCGGCCTGGACCGGGATCTTGGCTGGGTCGATACTCGCCTTTTATGCGTTTATCGGTTTCGAGGACATGGTCAACGTAGCCGAAGAAGTGAAGGACGTCCGGCGCAATTTGCCACGCGCTATCATCATAACGCTCGTCGTGACAACCGCCTTCTATATCGTATTGGCACTCGTCGCGGTTCTGAGCTTGCCGTTAGAGGAACTCGCCGGAAGCGAAGCGCCTATCGCCCTGTTAATCGAGAAAAAAGCAAGCGGCCTTTCGAAAGCCATCAGCCTGATCGCCATTATCGCGATTCTCAACGGTGCCCTTATCCAGACGGTCATGGCCGCGCGGGTTTTATACGGATTGAGCAATCAAGGATGGCTGCCGCGGGTTTTTGCCACCGTAAACGCGGTGACGCATACACCGCTATTGGCGACAGCGATTGTCGCCTTCTGCATTCTTATTTTCGCCCTCTGGCTACCCTTGGTCCAACTCGCCGAGATCACATCCTTCCTGATGCTGCTCGTCTTTGCACTGGTCAATTTGGCACTTTGGCGCGTGAAGCGCCGTGACCCAGCGCCGCCTGACGCCTTTCTGATTCCGTTGTGGATCCCGGTTGCGGGTTTCGCCGCCAGCGCCGGCGTAATCGTTTTACGCGTTGCCAGCCTTACCTTGAGTTAGCGGCCCCCGACCGGATCTGCTGTGCTGACTATATGAATCTAGTCTGACTCAAATCCCAAAATTTGTCGCATTCAATGCGACGATTTTCAGAATCATCACACTAGTTGCCGAGCAGCTTTTTCATCGTGCCTCCAACAGCATCCTTACCCTTTTCAAGCGCGCCTTTACCCTGTTCCATCGCGTCTTTCGCGACACCAGTTGCACCGCCGAGGATTTTATCAAGATTAAGCGTACCAACCGCTTGGGTTGCGCCGTTACTGACTGCCTTAATGATCTGGTCAGCGACTTCGCCCGGCGTTGCCCCACCCGATTTTTTGCCAATGTCTTTGAGGTGAATGGTCGGCAGCGGCGCCCCGAGTGATTTCCCACCTAGCGCCGTCGCGCTGACATTCACCTTGCCCCCGCGGATATAGAGATTTTCGATGATTAGTTTGACGTCGTCTCCATTTCCGCCGCTGCTTGAGCTGCCACCGGACGACCCCGTATAGCTTTCGACATTCTTTTGGATCGCATCGATATTGCTGCCATTCGCGCCAATCTCGTAGGTTACATCCGGTGAGCCGATTACGATTTCTTTCACAATGATTGTTTTGCCACTCAGCGAACCGGTATCGAGCGCGATGCTGACGATACCCAATTTAAATGCGCTGTCGCTTTTGAAGCCGGCGGGATTAGTCATCTTGAGACCGCTCAGGCTTCCTGCTCCGGAAGTTGGCGAAATTTCTACCTTGTCGAGCGTAACATCGGTTTTTGTTATTTCGGAGCCATAGGTTTCAATTGCCGCCTTGATGAGTGAATCGACATTCGAGGCAAACCAATAAGCACCAACCGCCACAACGACGATGAGAACGCCACCGCCTATAAGCAGTCCCTTTTTCATAGCTAACCCCTTCTTACTGTCTGTGCGGCATCCAATTAACCGCCAATCTGCAGGAATTTCGAACCACACCGAATGGATCGTAATTCTGGTTTAGCGTAGCATCCTTTGTGCCGTCCAGGATGAAACGCATTCCAACACACGGCCATGCAATTCGCCTCCGATATCGAACCGTTCTTTAGCAACGGCCCTTCACACCCTTCGCACGCGCGTGTTAACACTGCGGGAAACGATTTTTCTCAAACTTCACGTAAGAGGTAGACGATGCCAAATCTCGTGCCGCCCCATGGCGGCGGCCCGCTTAAACCGCTTCTGGCCGCAGATGCCGAAAAAGCGGACGCGCTCGCCAAAGCGGCATCGCTGACCAAGGTTCCCCTATCCAGTCGCGAGCTTTCCGATCTCTTCATGTTCGGCATGGGCGCCTATACCCCGCTTGACGGGTTCATGGACCAGTCCGACTGGCGCGGCGCCTGCGTCGATATGCAGCTCTCTAACGGGTTGTTCTGGCCGATACCAATTACGTTATCGTGCTCGCGCGACATCGCGGACAGCATCGCCTTGGGTGAAGAAGTCGCGCTGGCGGACGAAGATGGAGCCGTCGTCGGAACCCTTCGTGTGACGGAAAAATACGAAATCGACCGCGCGCTCGAATGCGAAAACGTATACCGCACTACCGACGAGAAACACCCTGGCGTGCAAAAGGTTATGGACCAGGGCGAAATTAACTTGGCCGGTCCTGTCGTTGTTCTCTCGGAAGGGCATTATCCCGAAACCTATAAGGGACTTTATTTCCGCCCCGAAGAAACACGGGCGATGTTCGAGGAACGCGGTTGGTCCAAGGTCGCAGCATTTCAGACCCGAAATCCAATGCACCGAAGTCACGAGCACCTTGCCAAGATTGCGATCGAAATTGGCGACGGTGTCCTCATCCACCAGGTTCTGGGCGCCCTTAAGCCTGGCGACATTCCCGCCGACGTGCGTGTTAAAGCGATTGACGTGTTGGTGGACAATTATTTCGTCGACGGCACGGCGGTCCAGGCCGGCTATCCCATTGAAATGCGCTATGCCGGCCCGCGCGAAGCGTTGCTACACGCGCTGTTCCGCCAGAATTTCGGCTGTTCTCACCTCATTGTCGGCCGGGATCACGCGGGTGTCGGCGACTATTACGGTCCCTTCGACGCGCACCATATTTTTGATACGCTGAAAGAAGGCAGTCTGCTTACGCAGCCTCTCAAGATCGATATCACATTTTATTGCCGCAAGTGCGACGGCATGGCGACAGGCAAGACTTGTCCGCACGGTGAAGAAGATCGTCTCAACATCTCAGGTACGCGGTTGCGAGAGATGTTCGCCAATCACGAAACCGTACCAGCCGAATTCAGCCGCCCCGAAGTCGTCGAGGTGCTGCAAGCCTACTACGACAGTCTCGGCTAATGCGGATGCACCGGATGAAGGCGGCGCAGAAAAACAACGCCGTGTATTCTGCGCTATTGCCTACGCCTTCCGATCCGCCGCAGCTATTTCAAATATCCCTAGCGGCCGATTTGACAGCCCCTGGACCCTATACTACTAAACGCTAACGCGGATTCGTTTGTCATATTCGTTTTTTTATATATGTTATACTCCGAAATTTCCTGTGGTCCATGAACCGCTGATGGGGCAGCGCGCAGGGAACCGATAGAGGGCGAAACATACCGACGCCACAGTCCACAAAATCGAGGACTAGGGCGTGCCGTTCAGCGAAAAGAAGACGGACGGTATGTGTGGGAGAGCAAGTGGCAGATCATAATACACGGCGAAACGTACAAGCCGATCTTCCCCGAAACGGCGAAGATGGCGATCTGCGACGGCGCGACCAATATCCGGAGACCGCATGCAGTGTGCAAGGGCGGTTTATTTTCGGGGCAGCAATACCATCCGTTCTTGCGTTGACAATAAGTGGCTAACATTGGGGTAATTTAATGTTCACCAGCAATCCCTTCGCCGAGCTTTCGGCGTCCATATCACCCGCCGTCATGCAGACATACGTCGTCATCATGATCATTCTGGTCGTGGGTGGCACACTATTCGACGTTATTCATAAGAAGAGCGCCAAGTACTTCTTTGAAAATTGGCGGAAAGCGAAAACAAAAGGGACACGGCAAGTCGGCAGCGGAGAAGTGGTATCCCTGGCAGTCCAAACCGCTGCCGTGGAAGTCCTGACATCCGCCGAATTCTGCAATGCGAACCGGAGGATCGCCCACCTGCTGACCATGTATGGGTTCGTGGCGTATGTAATAACGACTGTCATCATGGTGTTCGGTTATCCGACCCCAGCCACACCGACACCGGTCATTCTCCCGACGTTATGGACAATCGGTGCGCTATTGGTATGCGGTGGCGGCTACTGGTTCTGGTTTTTCATCCGCGTCGATGTGGCTGCGGAAGGAAATTCACCGTTCCGTATCGTACGCGCCGATCTGTTTATTTTATCGTTGCTTGCCAGTGTGACATTTGGCCTGATCTGGGCCTTCCTTCAGGCAACAGGCGCAGGAGGAACAAGTGTTTTTCTGGGCTTATATCTCCTCGCGACGACGATGCTCTTTGGCTCTATCCCCTGGTCGAAATTTTCGCATATGTTCTTCAAACCCGCGGCAGCCCTCCAGAAACGGGTGGCCGAAGCGGATGGCTCCCGGAGCAATTTGCCGGCGCCCGCCAACAAGCCAGAGATTTTGGGCAGCGCCCGACAGCTACCCCGACACTATTAATCAACCGATCCAACGGTTCTTCAGTCCATCACTGATCTTCGATACAGGAGATAACGGAATATCATGCCGACATTTGTTTATATGACGCGTTGCGACGGCTGCGGACATTGCGTCGATATTTGCCCGTCCGACATTATGCACATCGATAAGACCTATCGCCGCGCCTACAACATCGAACCCAACATGTGCTGGGAATGTTACTCCTGTGTGAAGGCTTGCCCACAGAACGCGATCGATGCGCGCGGCTATGCCGACTTTGCTCCCTTGGGACACAGTGTCCGGGTGCTTCGGGAAGAAGAAAAAGGCACGGTCTCCTGGAAGATCAAGTTCAGGGACGGTCGCGAGAAAAACTTCGAGTCCCCCATTCGCACAACCGCCTGGGGTTCGATCAAATCGCCGCAGGCTTACGACAAGCCGTCGGAAGCGGACTATAAATCACAAGAGCTGGCGCACGAGCCGGACGCGCTCAACATCGAAGGGGGACTGCCCGTGCTGGACCCAAGTAAACTCAAGCAAGGAGCGGTCTGATGGGTCTGTTCGGAGGCAGGAAAACCATTCGTGTTGATTCCGACGTACTCGTCGTCGGCGGCGGCATGGCCGGTTGCGGAGCGGCGTACGAATCCCGGTTTTGGGGACGCGATAAGAAAGTCGTTATTGTCGAGAAAGCGAATATCGAACGTAGCGGCGCCGTCGCTCAGGGCCTGTACGCGATCAACTGCTACATGGGTATGCAGTGGAACGAGAATCAGCCGGAAGACTTCGTCAAATATGCCAGCAATGATCTGATGGGCCTGGTGCGCGAAGATCTTGCTTACGACATTGGAAGACATGTCGATTCGACGGTGCACAAGTTCGAGGAATGGGGCCTTCCGATCATGAAGGACCCGGATACCGGCCGTTACCTCCGCGAAGGCAAGTGGCAGATCATGATCCACGGTGAGAGCTACAAGCCGATCGTTGCGGAAGCCGCCCGCAAAGCGGCCACCGAGGTCTACAACAGGATCATGGTGACCCACCTTCTCATGGACAAGCGGGACCCAAAACGCGTCGCCGGCGCCGCCGGTTTCAATGTCCGCACGGGCGATTACTATGTGTTCAAGGCGAAGGCGGTGATCGTCGCTGCCGGTGGCGCGTCGCACATCTTCAAACCGCGTTCCGTCGGCGAAGGCATGGGCCGGACCTGGTACGCGCCATGGAGTAGTGCTTCGGCCTACGGTCTGCCGATTCAAATCGGTGCCAAAATGACGCAAATGGAAAACCGGATCGTTCTTACCCGTTTCAAGGACGGCTATGGACCGGTTGGCGCCTATTTTCTCCATCTTAAGACGTACACCCAAAACGCCTACGGCGAAGAGTACGAGTCAAAATGGTATGAAAACACCAAGGAGTTGGTTGGCGATTATATCGACCGCCATCCAGTCCCGACCTGTTTGCGCAACCACGCGTTTCTCAAGGAAGTCGCCAACGGCGGCGGCCCCATTCGCATGGTGACCAAGGAGGCCTTCCAGGACCCGCATAAGGAACAGGTCGGTTGGGAGAACTTTCTCGGCATGACCATTGGTCAAGCCGTTGTGTGGGCCTCGCAGAACATCGACCCGAAGGAAACCAAT
This sequence comes from Alphaproteobacteria bacterium, assembly GCA_021774435.1. Lineage (GTDB taxonomy): Bacteria > Pseudomonadota > Alphaproteobacteria > UBA8366. The sequence continues at coordinate 4,822 of JAJFJB010000362.1, read as the reverse complement.
CCAGAGCTGACCACGTCCGAGCCTTACGTCATGGGATCGCACGCGACTTGTTCCGGTGCTTGGGCGAGCGGTCCGGAAGACTATGCGCCATCAGAATACAAGTGGGGCTACAACCGGATGATGACGGTCAATGGTCTGTTCGGCGCCGGCGATGCCAGCGGCGGCACCCCGCATAAATTTTCGTCGGGGTCCTTCACAGAAGGCCGGATCGCTGGCAAGGCGGCGATCAATTACATGGACGACATGGACGATACGCAACTCGACGAAGCCGAAATTGCACGGCTTGAGGAAGAGATTTTCCAACCAATGGAAAATTACGACGTCGGCCGCAACGAAATCGTCGCCGGCACAGTGTCGCCCAGTTATATCCTGCCAATCCATGCGCTGCAGCGTCTCGAGAAACTCATGGACGAGTACTGTGGCGGCATCTCCGCGAACTACATGACGAACGAACCGACACTCAACCGCGGTCTCGAGCTTATGGATATGCTGAAGGAAGATTCCGACCATATCGGCGCTGAGGACCTTCATCAGTTGCAGCGGGCATGGGAGTTCAAACACCGGCGGTTAGCGTCCGAAAGCGTTATGCAACACACGCTTTTCCGGAAAGAGACGCGGTGGCCGGGCTACTACTACCGGGGCGATCATATGAATCTGAACGACGACGATTGGCACTGCTTCACGCTGTCCCAATACGACGCCGACACCGGCAAGTGGGCCATGGAGAAAGCACCCGTCTATCACATCGTCGAATGATCGGCGCCTAGGAGAGTGACCACGGTTTATTCTTCACAGGTTATGATCAAGAGGGCGCCCCATGCGGCGCCCTCTTCAATTTCAAAACCCCCGATTCCTCGCTACGTCGTCCCGACACTGTCTGCTAGATTATCATCATGTTGATTGCCCAAATATCAGACACGCATATTCTGGCTAAATCGTCTGACCGCCCGGAAGCGGGGCCGCGGGCAGAAGATTTGCGCCGCTGCATTGCCGACATCAACAGCCTTAAACCGCTGCCAAATGTCGTGATTCATTCGGGAGACACGGTACAAACCGGCACGATATCCGATTATAAGCATCTCACGGAATTGCTCGCACCATTGCGGTCACCTATCTATTTGATTCCAGGCAACCGAGATCATCATGACAACTTTAGAGCCACGTTTAATCGTACGAACAGCAATGCGACGTTCCTGCACTACGTCATCGACGATTTTCCTGTCCGGCTCGTCGCACTCGACTCGATCAATCCGGGTCAACGCAAGGGCGTTTTCTGTGCAGAGCGCCTCGCCTGGCTTGACGATACGTTAGGCGCCGCCCCGACTCGCCCGACGGTTCTGTTCATGCATCACCCACCTTTTGATGTCGGGCCGCGCTATATTGACGGTTATCGGAATTTGGCGGACCGGGACGCGCTTACGGCGGTTGTTGCGCGTCACCCTCAGGTCCGACGTTTAGTGTGCGGACATTGCCATCGCTCATCACTACGCGCCTGGGCCGGAACCGAGGCCTCTACGATGGCCAGTGTCGCCCGCGATGTCCGCGAAGGTGTCGATGTTGCCCGGTTTGATGATACCCCGATGTATCAACTCCACGCGGTACCCGAAACCGGCATCGTCACAACCCAGACCCGGCTCGTCCTCAATTAGATCATGCCGAAGCGTATTTTTCTAATGGCAGCCTCTTAACTTTTCTCAATCCCAATACCATTTCACGCTGTGGGTAGTTTGATGCGCATGCGTGCTGACTTGGTCACGCACACACACAAATATGTGCATGCAAGTGATCTTGGAGCCGCTTTCGAATTCTTTGATTATCGCTCAGAATCAACAAACTCATAAGCTCTCAAAGCGTTCCTGGGATTAAAGCCCGCCGGGGAGGGTAAGCCGCCCGTTGCTTCACTAACCAATGTAGAGGAAAGCGAAATCGATGTGGTTTTATCAAAGCAAAATAAAACTTATTGTTGTTTTTCTGGCAGCCCTAATGGGTCTCAGCGCGTGTCAAACAACGCCATTATCGCCGGAAGATGAAAAGCTGTTCCGTGACTACTCCGGCCCAAACTAATGCCAATCCACTTTCGCGAGCGTCGTCCGAAATTATCGTAAAACGGCGGTGATCGATAGGTCTCCGCGTACGACATTCACAAGTTGGGGCAGCAGCTCCAAACGTGATTCGCATAAGAAGGCGTAGAAGAAAGACTGACTTTGGGCATGCGAGGTGCGAAATCGCCATGAGGCATAGACGCCCTTGTCGCCTGAAGACAGATTCTCAATGAGAAAGACGGGCCCGCCGGAGGTGAGCTTTATGGCAACCGAAATACAAATCAATACCGGTGCGCAAAAGATCAGTGCAATCAGTCCCACTATGCGATTCAGTGCCTTTTTGGGGTCTAAGAAATAATCGGAAAACTTTCCTTCGATAACCATATGAAGTACCCCCGGGCGATCAAATCTTCCAAAACGGCCAAAGACTCTGACCGTCCTGACGAATAGAACGTCCGAACTGCGACTTACTCGTCACCCAAATGGGTACAAAATTTAAGTTTTCGAAATTTTAGGCTATTTTGGCGCTAAACTTCGCCAAATACGCCAAATTTTTCTTGAAATCAGTGTGTGTTATCGTGACGCGTTACATAACACCCATTCTTCATACCCGAAAACATCTCGCTTACCTGGGGATGCGATACGGGCTCGCTAGAATCATCGGTTAAAAGGTTCTGTTCCGATACATACGCGATATAGGTGGTTTCGGCATTTTCAGCCAATAGGTGATAGTAAGGCTGCTCCTTAACAGGCCGTACATTCTCCGGAATGGATTCCCACCATTCCTCGGTGTTTGCAAACACGGGGTCCACATCGAAAATAACGCCGCGGAACGGGTGCACCCGATGCCGGACGACTTGGCCGATACCAAATTTTGCGCTTCTTATTGTCATTCCGGTCTTTCTCGCTGCCGGTTAAAGCAGGCTATTATACACGAGAAGAGGGCAAACAGGCCACATCAGAAGTTATATGCTTTTTTGCACGGTCCTTCGATTTGGTCAAATCATATAAGCGATTGATACCATTCGGCAATAGCCGAACCAATTTCTGCTGGCGAGTCCTCCTGGATAAAATGAACACCCGCGACTGTAACTTCGCGCTGGTTCTTCCAGCTGCGGCAGAATTCGCGCTGGCCGCCAATTAAAATCGCGCCGGGATCGGCATTCACGAAAAGTTTGGGCAATTCGTTCTCGGCCATCCAATCAGCGTAATCCTGAACGATAGCAACAACATCGGCGGGTTCGCCTTCGATCGGTATCTGCCGCGGCCAAGTCAAGGTTGGTCGCCGATCCTCCCCCGGTTTCGAAAATGGGGCTCGGTACACGTCCATTTCCGTCCCACTCATTTCCCGCAAAACGGAACCCGGCAGCACGCGCTCTACAAAAACATTCTTTTCCAAGACCATCTTTTCACCAGCGGGCGACCGGAACCCTTCAAACACCGGGCGCGCATCGGGATTCCATTCCTCCCACGTCACTGGGCGCACGAGCGCCTCCATATAGGCAATTCCCCGCATAGCGTCCGGGTGCCGCCGCGCCCAGTCGAATCCGAGAGCCGACCCCCAATCATGAATGACAAGCGTCACATTTTGAGTCAGCCCCATTGCCTCGAAAAACGCGTCCAGATATTGCCGGTGCTCGACAAAGCGATAACGCTCCGGACCGCTATCCGGCAACTTTTCCGAGCTCCCCATGCCGATAAGGTCAGGCGCGATACAGCGCCCCAACCCTGCAAGATGCGGCATCACGTTGCGCCAAAGATATGACGAGGTGGGATTGCCGTGCAGGAACACGATTGGTTCGCCTTCACCCATATCGACATAGGCCATGGTCCGGTCCAACACCGAGACGGTTTTCTTCGGATGTTCCTGCGCGGAAATCATGTCGAACTCCCTATTCTCCGGAGAAATCGGGCTTGCGCTTGTTAACGAACGCGTCGATCCCTTCTCTGCCATCCGGGGATGTCGCCATCGCGGAAATAAATCGCGCTTCGATCTCCATTTGTGTTTCGAGAGGGTTGGTAAAGGTTTCCGTAAGCATCGTTTTGACCGCGCCGTAGGCTCGCGTCGGCCCCTCAGCAAGGCCGCGAGCGAGCGTCTCCGCTTCCTCCGCCAAATTCTCATCATCGACGACCCGATTAATCAGGCCCCAATCAACCGCTTCTTCTGCGCTGAGGCGCCGATTCGTAAGCATTAGCTCCTGCGCACGGCGGAGGCCGATCAAGCGCGGCACGAAGTAAGTTGAACTCCCGTCCGGAGACAGTCCCGCTGCCGTATACGCGCTCGTGAACATTGCCGAGCGCGCCGCCAAAACCAGGTCGCCGGAAACCGCGATGCTCATGCCTGCTCCGGCGGCAATACCATTCACGGCGACGACCAGTGGCGGGTCCATGCGCGAGAAGCGCGACGTCGCCCCATGGAGATAGGTGGTAATTTCCTTGAGCCGCGCGCCCATATCTTCACCGAATCCGTGAAAGGTTTTTAGATCACCGCCCGCGCAGAACATCTTGCCGGTTCCGGTCAGCAAAACGGCCCGGATATCTGGGTCCTCATCGCAGCGAATTGCAGCCATCATGAGATCGTGCGCCATTGCACCGTTCAGGCTGTTAGCCGCACCAGGACGATTCAGTGTGATCTTGGCTAGACCATCGCTCACGTCGAACAAAAGGGTCTCGTATGTCATGACTCACTCTTCCGCATCGATTTCCGCAAAAACCTGCTTGGCGATCCGTGTGGAATCGATCGCCGCCGGCGCCCCACAATAAGCCAAGACATGCAGAAA
>JAJFJB010000361.1 GCA_021774435.1 Alphaproteobacteria bacterium | reverse complement strand
GATTTGTTGTTTGTACTTTCGTGCCACGCCCCTTCGAAAGTGATCCTGGCGCGCTGAAGGTGCCGTTCTTTCATAACAACGATGATTATGATGAGGTGATTTTTTATCACCGCGGCGACTTTTTCAGCCGCGACAACATTCATCCGGGCATGGTCACATTTCATCCCTGCGGATTCACTCATGGTCCGCACCCGAAGGCACTTGCGGGGGCTTTCGCGCCAAAGAAAGACGCAACCGACGAGGTCGCCGTGATGATCGATGCCCGCGACCCGCTTGTCCCGGGCGACCTTCCCGATGGTGTGGAGTTTTCCGGGTACGTCGATAGCTGGAAAGGCAAATCATGAAGCTCGCATCGTTACGGGATGGCAGTCGGGACGGTGTCTTCGTGGTCGTGTCCGAAGACCTCGGCCGGGCTGCCGCGGCGACCGCAATTGCGCCAAGTCTATTGGCGGCGCTGGAAAATTGGTCTGCGACCGAGCCTGCGCTCGAAGAACTATCGGAGAAACTTGGGAAGGGAGCGTTTGCCGACGCTTTTTCGCTGGAAGGGCGAACTTTCGAATCGCCTTTACCCCGGTGTTACCAATTCCTCGATGGCAGCGTGTATCTCTATCATGCGGAGCTTTTGCGGCAGGCGCGGGGCGAAACGTTACCTCCAAACTTCCTGGTCGACCCGATGATGTATCAAGGGCTGTCGGATAATTTCCTCGGGCCGACTGATGACATTGTCGCGGCCGACGAGGCATGGGGCATCGATTTCGAAGCGGAAGTCGGTGTCGTCACTGCCGACGTTGCGATGGGGGTGACGGTGGAAGAGGCGGCAAGCCACATCAAGTTGGTGTTGCTGGTGAACGATGTCAGCCTGCGCAATTTAATCCCCGCCGAACTCGCGAAGAGTTTTGGCTTCGTGCATGGCAAGCCGCGCTCGGCATTTTCGCCTGTGGCCGTGACGCCGGCTGCGCTTGGGAATGCCTGGGACGGCGGGAAGCTGCACGGCCAAGTTATCGTCGAGCACAATGGCGAGCGTTTTGGCCAACCCGATGCCGGTCAGGGTATGTATTTCGATTTTCCGGCACTGATTGCCCATGCGGCGAAGACTCGACCGCTATCCGCGGGAACGATAATTGGGTCGGGCACGGTCTCAAACCGTAATCCGGATGCGGGGTCGTGCTGCCTGGCGGAGCGGCGTACCATAGAGACGATCGCGGATGGCGAGCCGAAGACGCCCTTCATGGCATTTGGTGATCGCGTGCGTATCGAAATGCTGGACGAGAAGGGCCATTCGATCTTTGGCGCGATCGACCAGCGCGTCAAGCAAGGCTCTTAGAAGAAGAATTTAGTGATCCGCACCATGCAGAATCTGATCCTGCAAACCGGTTTCGTAGGCGAGGCCGGCTGGTGTCAGGGTGAGGGCGATCGGAAAGCTGCCGTAGGCAAGCGCTTTGCGGTTCAGCGCCCGCCAGACCGCTTCGTTGCGTAAGCCAGTTGCGTCGCGGCCCATCACGATATAGGGACCGAGATGGAAATGATTTCCGTGCGGGGGCGGGAAGCCCGTGATCAGAACTTCACCGGTTTCCGCGTTTGGCGTCGCCATATCGGGTAGCCGCGCGAGTTCCTGCAGCAAGGTGAGTGTCTTGAGCTGCAGTTTGTTGAGCTTCAACGGATTGCGTTTTGGTGCCATGAATTTTCTCCGCGCTTACAATCGTCTCTGCCGTGAGTCGGGTCAAGGTTTCGCGCACCGTATCGAGCGTGTTAGTGAACGCTAAATTCTTTCCGGAGTAACAGCGATATGGCCCCACGAAAAGAAGCGCCTTACGGCAGTTGGAGATCATCGATCACCGCAGACCTGATCGTCGGCGAAACTGTTGGATTGGGACAAGTTATCTGTGACGGCTCGGATATCTATTGGACCGAGTTGCGGCCGTCGGAAGGGGGACGGACTGTTGTTCGTCGATGTGATGCCAGAGGACTGATATCCGATATGACACCGGACGACTTCAACGTGCGGACGCGCGCGCATGAGTATGGCGGTGGTGCCTATGCGGTGCGCGACGGTATTGTGTATTTTTGCAATGGCGCGGATCAGCGCCTGATGATCCAAGAAAAGGGGCAGGCACCGCGTCCACTCACAGAAGAAGGCCCCTGGCGGTACGCGGACATGTGTGTCGATACGGAGCGGCGGCAAGTCATTGCCGTTCGCGAGGACCATAGCGAAGGGCTTGCTGAGCCCGCCAATTGCTTGGTGGCAATTGGAAGCGATGGCCGAACCACTGTGCTGATGGAAGGTTCAGATTTCTATGCGGCACCGAAACTCTCCCCTGACGGACGGCAGCTTGCCTGGCTAACCTGGGACCACCCGGATATGCCTTGGGACGCCTGCGTCCTTTGGCTTGCGGATATCGATGCGGCCGGTGCGCTGTCGAACGTCACCCGGATCGCTGGCGGCGATGGCGAAGCCGTATTCCAACCTGAATGGTCGCCCGATGGAGTCCTGTATTTCGTGTCCGACCCGACGGGTTGGTGGAACCTTTATCGCTGGCGGAAAGAAAAGGTCGAGCCGGTTTGTCCCATGGAGGCCGAGTTTGGATTGCCACAATGGGTCTTCGGTATGACGACCTATGGCTTTGCCGATGCCGGCCACATTGTATCGACCTATGCCGTTGGCGGTCAGTGGCAGCTGGGACGAATTTCGTTAGAAACTGGTACCCTGTCTGAAATTGATACGGATTATTCTGATTTTGGGAGCTTGAAAGTCGCCGGTCAACGTGCGGTGTTCGTCGCAGGTCACGCGATGGCGCCGCCAACGATTGTAGCCCGAGATCTCGAAAGTGGTGAGACGACGACGATCTGCAAATCTACCGAAGCGCCGATTAACCCGAATCAAATCGCGTCGGCTGAGTCCGTGCTCTTTCCTACGTCGGGCGGACGCGAGGCTCATGGGTTGTACTACGCGCCTGCGAACGGCGGTTACGTCGCGTCGGCCGGTGAACTGCCGCCCCTGATCGTGAAAAGTCACGGCGGACCGACGGGACAAACGGGGCGATCATTGAACTTCAAGATTCAATATTGGACGAGCCGCGGATTTGCGGTGCTGGATGTCAACTATGGCGGCAGTACCGGTTACGGCAGGGCCTATCGTGATCAGCTGCAGGGCAAGTGGGGTGTCGTCGATGTCGACGATTGCGTTGCAGGGGCTGAATATCTTGTCGCGCAAGGCAAAGCTGACGGTGCGCGATTGATCATCACTGGCGGCAGTGCGGGCGGATATACCACCCTATGCGCGTTGACCTTTCATGATACATTTCGGGCGGGTGCAAGTCACTATGGCATTGGCGATTTGTCGACACTCGCGACAGATACGCACAAGTTCGAAAGCCGTTATCTCGACCGATTGGTCGGGCCTTGGCCCGAGACGGAAGAATTATACCGAGAGCGTTCGCCAATCCATTTTGCAGCGCAACTCGATTGCCCGGTGATTTTCTTTCAAGGCCTTGATGACAAGGTCGTGCCGCCCAACCAGGCTGAAGCCATGGTCGCCGCCCTGCAGGAAAAAGGGACGCCTGTTGCCTACTGTCCCTTCAAGGGTGAAGGGCATGGATTCCGGCAAGCGGATAACATGAAGCGCGCTCTTGAAGGCGAGCTCTACTTCTATGGCCAAATATTCGAATTTATCCCGGGCGACGATATCGAACCACTCGAGATCGAAAATTTATGAATGAACAACGCGAGTTAGCTTCGTGGCTTTCTTGTTTCCGAGATTATTGCGCGTAATTGTTCTTCATCTACGGCGCCTGGAACCAGTCTGTCGCCGATCAGAAAGGCAGGCGTGCCGTTAATACCAAGGGCTTCAGCAAGTTGTAGCGTTTCGTTGAGGTATCGATCGATTTCGGGCGCTGCCATGTCCTTGATAAGGCGGGTCATGTCGAGTCCGATGGATTTTGCAGTATCCATGACCCGTTTTTCCGTTAGCCGGCCGCGGAGCTGCATCAATGCGACATGATACTCGAAATATTTGTCCTGCCGGTCGGCCGCCATTGCGGCGCGCGCGGCGAATCGCGAGACAGGCCCCAAAATCGGGAGCTCCTTCCAAATCACGCGAATGTTCTTATCCGACTCAAGAACATTCATGAAGGTTGGAAAAACGCGTTTGCAATAGCCGCATTGATAATCGAAGAATTCGACGACAACGGCATCCCCCTTCGGGTTGCCATGTTCCGGTGTAAGGGGATTGTCGTAAATCTGGGCACGGCTGACCTGAAGTGCATGGCGCTGCGCCTGTTCCTGCGCCAATCGCTCACGGTCGCGCAAGTTCTCGATGGCTTCGGCAATGATTTCAGGATTTTCCAGAATGTATTGCCGCACGATCTCTTCAATCGCTTCTTTATCCTTGCCCTTGAAGTCGGCGGCGGCCGGCATCGACAGGCTAACGAACAACGCTAGGCCCGTAAAAAGTCGGATATAATAATTCACGTCGGCATACCTCATAATTAAAACGCCTATTCTTTTTTCTTTTTGGCTGCGTTATGGATGTCCTGAGCACGAAACCAGCTTGCCGATCCTTTTGGCAAACGGTCCATCGCGCGTTTCGATCGCTGGCGTGCCTCGGACTGTTTGCCTGTTAGTATCGCTTCTTCGGCCAATGCGAGCATCACATTCGGTTGATCGTCCTTTCGTGCATAGGCCGTTGCCAGCAATCGCCAAGCCAAGGGAATCTCCGGCTCGTAGCGTACGGCCTGCTGCAAATTGTCCAAAGCCAAATCACCAAGGGCTAGGTCTTTCGCTTCGAGCTGTGATTGCGCCAGGTTTATCCGTATCAGTGCCGCCCAGGGTAAAATCTCCACCGCTTTGCTGTAGGGAGGGATCGATTCCGCAACGCGGCCAGCATCCTGCAGCACGTCGCCTTTTAATTCGTAAAGAAAGGGGTCATTGGGTGCGCCGGCGATTAATGCGTCGATAATCGCCAATGATTTGTCGATTTGATGCATTTCTTTGTAGGCAATTGCGCGCGCATAGCGGGCTGAGAAACTGGGATCGTCAGCCTTGTATTCCCGTAACGTGCGCGAAGGCGGGTTGATAAATCCTTTGAGCTTCGCGCGCATTCGGTCGTGCGCGCGTAAAACATTGTCTGGATACGGTTCATCGGAATATTGAGATGCCGCGACGTGACTGCGCATGAACTCAATACGGTCGCGTGTGAGTGGGTGAGACCGAAGGTAAGGGTCTTGGCTTTCCACGGACAACAACTCTTGCCCGGAAAGTGTGCCAAGAAACTCCATCAGACCGCGGCCGGAATAGCCTGCTTCTTCAAGGAAACTAGCCGCGGCTTGGTCCGCGGCCTGTTCCATCGAACGCGTATAACTCAAGAGAGACCGTTGCTGAACCGAGGCGCCGCCCGCAATCACGGCACCTGCGGCTTCAGGTTGTCCCGTGGCGACGGCTGCGAGGCCCCCTAATACCAACGTTAGTATGGACTTGGCTGTAGAACCATTCAGGCTTTCCTGCAACCGTACCAAGTGCCCACCGGAAATGTGGCCCGTTTCGTGAGCGATCACCCCAATGACTTGCCCCGCATGTTCCGCGCGCATCAAAAGGCCTGTGTTGATAAAGAGCCGCTGCCCGCCCGCAACAAAGGCGTTCAACGCCGAGTCGTTAACGATATGGATTTGTATATCGGCGGCTTCCAACCCTGCAGCGTCGAATAACGGTGCCGAAAACACACGGATGGTGTTTTCAATCTCCGTATCTCGGATAAGTGAAATAGCCCTTGCCGACGTCTGACCGGACAGCGTAATCAGGACGAAGCAAAACACCGCCGCACTATAGGCGACAAATTTGGGTACCTGAATGCGCTTCAACGTATTGAATCTCCTTAGAGACCGCACCTTAACTGGGGTTTGTAACCGCAGCAATCAAGGGATAGCGCTGGCTATCGCCGCCATGCTGCTGGTTTCATGTAGTGATGATAAGGAAGCAAAGAGTAAAACAGGCTTCTTTTCCACCATCATTCCTGGATCATCGACACGTGCAAAAGCGCGCAGCACCGTGCTGGAAAACAGTCTGGTATTTTTCGGTGTCCTCGCCGGAGATGAGCCGAATGCCGTCAAGGCGGCAGAAGAGACCTTGAAATTTGGCGGAACCGCGGTGGATGCTGCGGTTTCGCTGGCTTTGACGATGACAGTGACAATGCCGTCTGCGGTCAGTTTGGGCGGGGGCGGGGTGTGCATTGTTCACAATCCTAGCCAGAAAAAAACCGAAGTTATTGATTTTATTGCTCCTCCTGGGGAGGCAAATGCCCGCGCCGACCGACCGAGCGCGATACCGACCCTGTTGCGTGGTTTGGCTGCAATGCATGTCCGCTACGGAGATTCAGATTTGAGGGGATTGTTGGCGGCAACCGAGAAAAAAGCACGGTTCGGACATGTCGTTTCACGAGCGACAGCGCGCGATATGGCGCTCGCGGCGGAACCGCTTTTTCAAGACCCTGCTACGCGACGGATTTTTGCACGTCCCGATGGGAAACCCTACGCTGAGGGTGACCGCCTGATTCAAACAGATCTTGCCAATACGTATGCGGAGATACGGACAGGTGGAATTTCGGGATTTTACAAAGGTCTCTTTGCGGAACGTCTTGTGAGAGCGGCTCAGGATGCGGGTGGGACGCTTTCGCTGGATGACTTGCAAAATTATATACCAAAATGGCGCAAACCTGTCTCTATCGGCTATCAGGATCAAACCGTTAGCTTTGTGCCTGCGCCCGCGGGCGCCGGTGTTGGCGGCGGATTGATGTGGAATATGCTTGCTGACGGTGGACGTTACCAGAACGCGGTAGGCGAGGCGCGCGCCCATTTACTGTTAGAGACCGCTAAACGTGCTTTTGCAGCGCGCCAAAAATGGTTGAAGTCGACGGGGTCGGAAAATGGGGACCAAGCATTTGCCGATCCGAAAAATGCTGCAGCGTTGATGGCCGATTTCAACTCAGGGCAGGCGACGGCAGCGTCGAATCTGAAGCCGTCACCACCGCGAAGCGCTGAAAACCCTGCGGGCACCGGGTTTGTTATTGTAGATTTGGTTGGGCTTGCTGTTGCGTGCACACTGACAAATTACAATCTATTCGGGACCGGTCGTATCGCGCCAGGAACTGGTATCGTGCTGGCAGCGGCGCCCGGGCAAGAGGATCGCAACGCGCTTTCCCTGGGACCGGTTCTATCGTTCGACTCGGAGTTAGGAAGCTTTCAATATGCAGCGGCGGGATCTGGCGGCGCCGCTGCCCTCACGGCGACTATCGCGGTTACCGCTGACTCTATCTTGCAAGGCCAGACGCTCGAAAAAGCGATAAACGCGCCAAGAGTTCATCACGGCGGCGAGCCGGATGTCGCAGTGCTGGAACAAGCGGTGCCAAAGGGGATAAAGGGCGGTTTGCAGAGGCGTGGGCACAAAACGGTTACCGTACCGACGCTCGGTCGCATAAATGCGGTGGAATGTCCGCTTGGCTTGGACACGAAAAGCGAGAGTGTTGCCTGCTTCGTTTACGCCGATCCGCGCGGTGCCGGCATGGCGGCCGAGGCAGAACGTTAGAGGACTGATTATGTTAAAAGTTTCACGACGTGCGCAGGAAATTCCACCGTTTTTCGTCATGGAAGTTATGCGGGCGGCAAATGAACGCGAAATGGCCGAAGAGGCTGTTTATCATATGGAGGTCGGCCAGCCCGGCACGAGTGCGCCAGAGGGCGCGCTGCGTGCCGCAGAAGCGGCGTTGCGGGATCAGCGGCTTGGCTATACGGATGCCTTGGGTGTACCGAAAATTCGCGAGGCGATCGCCAAGCGATATAAGGATTATTACGGGTTAACCGTAGCGCCGGAGCGAATCGTCGCGACGACGGGCTCATCCGGCGCTTTTGTACTGGCATTTCTAGCGGCATTTGATCCTGGTGACCGGGTGGCTTTGGCGGCGCCGGGATATCCTTGTTATCGCAATATATTGTCGGCACTAGGGATTGAGCCTGTGCTGCTGCCGTCGGAAATGTCGGATCGTTTCCAGCCAACGCCGGCGCTACTCGATCAAGCAAGAAAAGAGGGTCCGTTAGCAGGGCTGATTGTTGCGAGTCCGTCCAACCCAACAGGAACAATGCTTGATACTGCTGCGTTTAGAGATCTTGCGGCCTATTGCGGCGATCATGATATCCGACTTGTTTCGGACGAGATCTATCACGGGATTACCTATGGCCGGGATGCCGAGAGCGTGCTCGGTTTCACCCAGGACGCGTTGGTGATCAACAGTTTTTCGAAATATTTTTCAATGACGGGCTGGCGTCTTGGTTGGATGGTAGTGCCGGAAGACTTGCTGCGCGTGATCGAAAGTCTGGGCCAGAACCTCTACATATCGCCGCCGACATTATCTCAGATCGCGGCGATTGCCGCACTTGATTGCGCTGAGGAGTTGGATGGCAATGTGGCGCGGTACGCCCGCAATCGGGAGATGTTGCTTGACGCACTGCCAAAGGCGGGTTTCGAGAGCATCGCGCCCGCGGATGGCGCATTTTATCTTTACGCCGATGTTTCTCACATGACGAATGACAGCGACGCGTTTTGCCGTGCGATTTTGGCGAGTACCGGCGTCGCCATCACGCCGGGGATCGATTTCGATCCCGAGCGGGGCAACAGATTTGTGCGCTTTAGTTTCGCAGGCCCGGAAGAAACGATGGTCGCTGCGGCAGGCGCGCTCCATTCACGGCGGGATCGTTAATCCAAGAAAACTGCTAGCGCAGAATTTTCTGCCACCATCCTCCGCGTTTGGGTTTGTCCGGCTCCGACGTTTCTTCGGTTCCACTCGCGGCCAACGGTACGGCTGGTTCACCCTCCGATTCGGGTTGTTTCGCGGGTGGTGTGACTTCACTGGGTTTTGGAGCATTTGTGCTGGGTGGCGCAGCTTCCGGAGTGTCGGCAGCGTCTACGGTAGAAGTCGGCTCGCTCACAATTGTTGCTGGTTCTACCGGAGAGGATACGGGTTCGACCGAAGACGATGCTTCCACAGTCGGCGCTTTGGCGGCACAGGGCAGTTTGCGCGGTGTGCGCCTGCGCCTCGGCTTCGGCGCCGCGGCCTCTCCTTCGCCGGCCACTTCGCCTTCGGCAGATACCGGCTTTGGCTTTCTACGCCGCCGGGGACGTTTAGGCGATTTAGCCTTTATTTCCTCTGAATCAGCTACTTCTGAAACGGCAGCCTCTGTCTCCGATGTGGCCGGGTCTGTTGCTTCGGTAGCCGTTACATCTACCGTGGCAGGTAAGCTTTCTGCCGGTGCGTCAATCGCTGCCTCTACATTTGCGACTTCGGCCTGCTCTGGAAGCGCGGTAAGTTCCTCCCCGTCAGCTTCGGTGTCTTCCGACGGCCCTGATGACGCTTCCGAGGTCGTTCCGTCCTCTGCTGTTGAAACATCGACTGCCGTGTCGTTCGTGTTTTCGGTTTTCCGAGACCGCCGCCGGCCGCCGCGCCGTCCCCGCCGCCGCCGTTTTTTTTGTTCGCCGTCGCCCTCCGTATCCACTGCCTCGACATCAGTTTGCGATGCCTCCGCGACCGTATCGGATGATGGTTCCTGTTCCGGGGCTGCTTCGACAACTTCCGTTGTTTCGTCCTCACGACGCTTTGAGCGCCGGCGTCGCGGTCGGCGTTTTCGTCTCCCGCCTTCCGCAGATTCGCTGTCGTCCGTGGTGGGCTCGCTTTCCAAAACGGAGGCTTCAGACTGTTCGCCGCTGCGGCTCCGCTCCAATCTGTATTCCGGCGGAATAAGGCTATCGTCGGTTTCTACCGTGACTGAAAGATCGTAGCGCGCTTCAATTTCAGCAAGTGTGGTCCGCTTTTGATTCAGAAAATACAGTGCGATTGCTGAAGGGACGTGCAAAATGATCTGCGCCGAGCGCTTTCGAATACCTTCTTCCTCAACGGCTCTTAAGACATGAAGCGCTGTCGATTCGATCGATCGAACATGGCCGGCCCCACCGCATGCCGGGCACACGTCGCTCGACACTTCTGCTAAGCTGGGTCGCAGCCGCTGACGCGACATTTCTAGAAGCCCGAAATGGCTAATGCGCCCCACTTGGATCCGGGCGCGGTCCGCGCGCAGCGATTCTTTTAGTTTGCGCTCGACGGCGTGGATGTTACGGGAATTTTCCATATCGATGAAATCGATGACGATGA
>JAJFJB010000037.1 GCA_021774435.1 Alphaproteobacteria bacterium | reverse complement strand
CTGCTCGTATATTTATTGATCGCCGCCGGCACAGTCGAACTCGGACAAATCTTTATCGTGACAAGGTCGGCCGGTCTCGATGACGGCCTCGCGAATTTGACTGGTGCCGCGTTCGGCTTTGCGCTCTATTTCATGATCCGCACGGCGCAGCGTTACGTTAGGCCTCTTCCCGGATAACCAAAAGCGCCTTCCCTTAGTCGAAGCCGGTAATGCCGCTCAATCGCCGATTCTAGCCTGCTCCCTTTTCCTTTTTGCGCCTGCGACTGGCTTCCAGGGCATAGGGAAAGGCAATCGACACCACCAAACAAAACCACAATACGTTCCCGAGGCTCGATGAAAATAGAACCGTCACATCCCCTTGCGCCATCTTCATGGCGCGCAAGAAATATTGTTCGAGCAAAGGTCCAAGAATCACGCCGATCAGGATGGCGGCGGTATGGTATCCGGTTTTCCGCGCGATATAACCAAGCACGCCAAACCCAAAGGCAAGATACATATCGAATATGTACTCCCTCGGCACAAACGAACCAACCAAGGTAAAGGCGATAATCAATGGCGCCATATAAATCGTCGATACCATCGTCACCCGGGACAGGTAACGGGAAAGTGGCAGGATCGTCAGGATCATGAGCGCATAAGTCACCGCCATTGCGGTGAAAACGCCATAGGCCAGTTCCGGGTTTTCGATGAACAACTCCGGGCCAACGGTCACACCATGAAATTGCAGCACCACCAGCATGATCGCCGCCGTCGCGCCACCGGGAATTCCAATAACCAGCAGCGGAATAAGTGTCCCGGACGTGACGCCATTGTTCGCCGATTCCGGTGCGACAAGCCCTTCAATATGCCCGGTGCCGTAGAGTTCCGGCGTTTTGGAGAATGTCCTCGATTGCTGATAGGCGACAAAGGCCGCAATGCTCGCGCCTGCCCCCGGTACGACACCGATAACAAGGCCGATGATGCTGGTCCAAATAATGTGCCACCAGCGGGACAGTGCAATTCGGACTCCTTCCAAGGTTTCCGACCAGCCTGACCTGCGCATCAGATCCTGCCCTTTCTTGGACAGAATTGTCTCGCCTTCGATGACCAGGAACGCTTCGGAGACTGCAAACAGACCAACCAATGCCGGAATAAGTGGCACGCCATCGTAGAGTTCCAGGAAGCCGAACGTACCGCGTGGCGTGGCATAAACGGCATCCGCACCAATTGCGCCAATCATGAGACCAAGGAACCCGGCTATCAGCCCCTTCAGCGTATCCCGGGCGGCAATGGTCGCGATGAGCGAGATGCCGAACAGCATCACGACGATCATTTCAACACTGTGCAGATAAAAGGCTACTTGGGCCAGCCAGGGCATCGCCAACAACGCAACAATTGTCGTCAACAATCCGCCTGCAGTAGACGCCACAAAGGAAATCGCCAGGGCCTGCTGGCCCTTGCCGGCCTGGGTCATCGGATACCCGTCCAATGGCGTCGCGGCCGCGCCCGCAGTTCCCGGTATATTTACGAGTATGGCCGGGATACCGGCCCCCATGCGCGACGAACAGTACAGCGCAACCATGAAGATCAACCCGACCTCGACATCCATCGCCAACGTTAAGGGCAAAAGAATGATAATCGTATTCGCAGCGCTGAATCCGGGAATTGCGCCCACAATCAAGCCAAGAAATATTGCCGGTATGATGACCCACCAGAGGGTCAACGTGTGCGCAAATAGCGGCGCAAAGATCTCCCAATCGAACTCCACGTCAGAACACCGACTTTATCAAACGTTCGAATGGTCCTTCCGGAAATCGTGTCTCGAATGCCAGGATGAATAGCAGAAACCCGACAAGCGACAACGTCGCGGAAAGCAACAAAGCCAGACGAATATTCCGACCGCCGCCAAGCAGCAGCATTGCCAGAAAAAGAAAGCTAAAACTAGTAAGCGTAAATCCACCCCATTCGATCAGCACGATATAGCCGAAAGTCAGCGCCAAAAGTGCCAAGCGGCGCGGCAGGAGACCTGGCGGCGCGATCAACCCATCGAACCCCAAACTTGCTTCTTTTCGCGCCACTTGCAGTCCGGATTTTACCAGGAAAATTGCAACGAGCCCGATGAGAACCGCGCCAACAAAAAACGCACTGACTTGCGCCGTCCAAGGTGAGTCGAGGATTGTAGAAAAGTAGTAGAGCGTGAAAACCAGCGCACCTACTGGGATGACAAGGTCGCCGCCAAGGGAATTTCGTTCGCGGCGCACCGGTGCCGTTTCACGTTTCATTCTAATTCTTTCAACGAAAGATGGCGGTATGGCGTTTATCCGACGTACCGGTGCGAATTTACGACTTTTTGCCCGTCAATAGAGGCTTGAAACGTTCACCAATTGCAGTGATGCTTTCTGCATAGGCCTTGCATGCAGCAGCGTCGCCATACTGGATATTTTCCCATGGCGCTTTCGTTTTCAGAACCGCCTTCTTGTAGTCGGGGTCGTCGAACACCTTCAAAATTGTATCATTCATGGCCTTGTAACGGTCCGGATGTGACTCAATCGCTTTTCTCTGAATAGCAAAGGCCCGCGCAGAGACCAGCGGCGGAAGTTTGGTCCCGAAATGTCCATTCACGGTTGGCGCGTTTACGCCAAAGCTACTCAGCCTGTCACCCAGGCGGTTCTTTTCGTCGAAGACAAGTAATGACCGCAGGACTTTCACGCCTTTTTTGGACACACTTCCTGAAGGCAAGACGCCAAAGTCCATCTCGCCGGTAACAACACCCGCAATGGTATTCTTTCCGCCGGACAGCGGAATCAAGTTGAACTTCGCGCCGATATGTTCGCCCACCGCCAGAATGCCAATCGACGCGGGATGCGCGAGCCGGCTGGTCGCGACGTTCAATGTCCGCTTCTTACCTTCGGCAATAACATCGTCGATTGTCCGGAACGGGCTCTTGGCTCGCACGAATACAACGCTGGGGTCGACATCGACTCTCGCGAAATACAGGTAATCATCGAGGCTGAATGTCGGCTTTTTGACAACCCAATTCAGCATCTCCGGTCCCATATTGCCAAACAGCAGATTATAACTATCCGCTGGCGCTTTCCCCATATAAGTCTCGTAACCGACCCGTCCTGCCGCACCGGGATAAAAGGACGGTTCAAAATTCGACTTCAGATATTTTTTCCATACGCCGGTGAAGGCACGAAGATTGCGGTCGGCACCGCCACCTTCGCGTGTCGGGACATAGACCTTAATGTTGCGTTCCGGGAACGCGGCCCCAAACGCACTGGAACCAGACGACACCGAGAATCCGGCGACACTTGCGGTTGCCAATGATCCCCGCACAAACGCACGCCGCGAAGGCATTCTGAAATCAGTCATAATTTCCTCCCTGCTGGTGACGTCTATTGTTGGAAAGGCGTTCATATTTTTTTGGAGCGCCCGCACATTTCCATGCACTACTCTGGGGTAACAGTCCGCGAGGGAAATATTCCTGTCAATATCACAACGCTCTCTACACGATCACAGTTAGTTGTACGAAGTGCTGCGGCATGACGCTTTCGCTCTTGATAGAAAGAGATAAAGATCCGCGTTACCGCGTAGATCGGAGCTCCGTCATGCAAAACGAACCTGTCTCGATTACAAGCGAAACGCCGTGGGCGACAACGCTATTTACAGTCGAAAATCCGGTTCACCGGGACTTCAGAGAACCGCTCGCGAACTTCATCTATGCATACGAAAAAAGGCACCCGTCCGGGATAGCGAGCGGTGTTACGGTAGATATTAAGACCGGCTTATTTGAAAGCGCGTTCGACTTTTTTGATCAGGATGATGTTGCTGTTAACGCACTAAAAAGTTTCTGCGCAATGTCGGTGATGGAAGTTGTAAAACACGTAAATGCGCATAGTTGGCGGCAAGACGGTAACTTCTCGCTCGATTTCAACGAAAGCTGGTTCCATATCACGCGGTCCGGCGGATTCCACGATTATCACAACCACCCAAACTGTTCCTGGTGTGGAATTTATTATATCGACGTTGGCGATTCGACCTTGGAGAATGGCTGCAACTGTTTTTTTGATCCGCGTCCAGCCGCACATGGCTACACGGATTACGGAACGGCCTATCTGGACGACACAACTCGTGTGGACATGCCGCCCAAGGATGGCATACTTGTGATATTTCCATCCTATCTTTATCACGCCGCGACACCTTATTTCGGTGACCGGGACCGTATCGTTGTCGCCTTCAATGCCAGCATTCATTACGATCCCTAATCGCGGCTAAAGCACATCAGCATCAAACGAAACCGGACACGGTTCCGTTTGATGCTGATGTGCTTTATTATCAAAGAGATAGAGCAGATTCACGCGTTTTTTGGATCGCTATAAGCGGTTCCAACAATCCGCGATCTGATCTAGGGATTGGAGAAGAAACAATGCCTCAAGCAAGCACTTCGGTTCGTATTGAAGTATTGGATAGCATTACGAAACTGACGGACAGCCATAAAGGCCATGTCGTCGTCGCGGGCTCGCATGGTGCTGAATACGCGGCATATCTCGCCGCCAAGGGAGGCGCCCGTGCGGTGATTCTCAACGATGCCGGCGTGGGTAAGGGTGATGCAGGCATTTCCGGACTATCCTACTTGGAAAGTCTGGGCATTCCCGCCGCAACCGTCAGTCATCGTTCGGCACGAATTGGCGATGGTGACGATATGATGGCGCGTGGCACGATCAGCCATGTAAACGAATCCGCAAAAACGCTCGGCTGCTCCCCTGACGAAACGTGCGAGTCTTGCGCGAACAAACTAACATTCGCGCCTGCGTCGGCCTCAACCCCGCCACCTCAGAGCGAGAACCGAATCTTGCTGCGCAGTGAAATCGGCGAACCGGAAGTATGGGGCCTCGACTCGATTTCGCTGATTCTACCGGAAGACAACACCCATATCGTTATCTCCGGTTCGCATGGCGAAAGCCTTGGCGGCAAACCAGAAACCGCACTGAAATACGATGCTATTGCCGCAGTCTTTAATGATGCAGGTATCGGGATCGATCAGGCAGGGCTTAGCCGCCTGCTAGCGCTCGATAGTCGCGAGATACCCGCAGCCACCGTTTCGGCAGCCAGCGCACGCATCGGCGACGGCCGCTCGATTTACGAAGATGGAGTCATATCCAGCGTCAACGAGACTGCCGCGAAAGTTGGTGCAGCAGTCGGCATGCGTACGACGGAGTTCGTCGATCGCATCATCGCCTCTCTGAAGAAAAGCTGACGATTAGACCGGGCGGTCCCCCTTCTCGACCTTGAGAATACGGCTGTCCACGGCCGGCAGCATCTTGGCCGGATCTCGTGTCACCACGACATCCAAGACAGTCGGGCGCTCAGTCTCGGCAAGTCCCGCTTGAATTGCGCCTGCCAATTCCTCAGGGTCCTCGACGCGAATTCCGTGGCAGCCGAAAGCGTTCGCGACGTTTGCGTAGTTCGTCTCCATCAGGTCGCTGGACTGGTACTTTCCGTCATACATCGCGTGCTGTAATGCCTTCACATAACCCGACGCCGCATTGTTCACGACCAGAATCGTGATACCGGCCTTCATGCGTAGCGCCGTCTCAAGCTCACCGATGACCATATTGAAGCCGCCGTCACCGGTCATGCCGACGACCGGGCGATCCGGGACACCGATCTGCGCACCGATCGCGCCAGGAAGGCCATAACCGATGGAGGCAAGACCGCGATCGGGAACATAAGTCCTGCCCGCAATCTTGGTATCGTAAAGCAGACCCGTCCAGTGCCCCGAGAACCCGCCATCGGCCACCAGGACCGATTCTGCCGGCATGACATTGTTTAGTTCATGGATCATGCGCGCGACGTTGATCGGACGGTCTGTCGAGTGGAGCCGATCCGACGCTTCGTCGAGCCACTTCTTCATCCGAACGGGCACCTCAGCAACATAATCGGCCCGCGCCGAACGTTGCTGGCTTGCACTGTCGGACATTTCCGCACTCAAAGCGCGCAATCCTTCGGCCGCGTCGCCGCACAATCCAGCGTGTATCCGCGTCGTGCGACCAATCTCTTCAGCCAAAACGTCGAGCTGAATGAGCGGCGTCTCTGTCGGCAGGAGTTGGTAGCGCTTGGTCGCGATCTCGCCCAGCTTGCAACCTACAGCCATTAAGCAATCCGACGACTCGATCAAATCGTTTGCGATGCGCGTGTAACGACCGAACAAGCCGGCAGATAAGGGATGGGAACACGCGATGCTGCCTTTGCCACTCATCGTATGCGCAACGGGTATGTTATGCGCCTCGGCGAATTCCTGCAGCGCATCATATCCGTCGGACAGATGAACACCACCACCAACGAGAAGTAATGGCCGCTCCGCCTTCGCCAAAAGCGCCGCGGCGCGCGAGACATCATCTGCGCCCGGACGGACCCGACGGGCGGGTATCGATTTCGACTGTTCGTCAACCCAAAACTCGTCTGCTGGGATATCATGAATGTCGTGGCAAATATCCTCCGGCACATCGAGGATAACCGGTCCAGGCCGGCCGCTCGTCGCCACAGCGAAAGCGCGCCGGACGAGTTCTGGAATCCGTTTACCACTTTCGACACGGATTAATTCTTTTACTGCCGGTGTCAGGATATCGACCTGCCGGCATTCCTGGGTCATGTTCTTCCAGGCATGTTCTCGGTTAGCGTCGCCGGTCAGGACTACCAACGGCACCCCAGCGTTCAGCGACTCCACTAAACCAGTCACTAGATTGGTCGCACCGGGCCCAAGAGTCGCATCGCAAACACCCGGCTTGCCTGTGACCCGCGCGTAGGCGTCGGCAATAAAGGCGCCACTGCGCTCGTCGTTGATCAGATTGTGGTTCAGGCCGAGGACTCGAACCGCCTCATAAAATGGCGACAGTTGGAATCCACCCATGCCGCACATGAGCTCGACCTCGTGCGCCTGAAGCATTTCAGCCAGCGCTTCGCCGCCATTCATGCTGCGGGTAATGTTGTCAGTATTCGACGCGCTCATATGCCCATCTCCTCAACTATGTTCATAACGTCAGCCACGCGAACGCGGCACAAATCTTCCAAGGGCGGTGCGTAGGGGATCGGGATCCTCGGCGCACCGAGGCGCCGCACCGGAAATTTCAGCTTGTCACTCATCGTTTCCGTAACGGTCGCCGAAATTTCCGCCCCAAATCCGCAAACCTTGACCGCTTCGTGGACGATCAGTAACCGGCCTGTCTTTTTCACGGCAGCAAAGACGGCATCCTGATCCCATGGCCATAAGCTGCGAAGATCAATAATTTCTACCGATACGCCTTTTCCCACGGCCGCATCGGCAGCCTGCCGGGCAACTTGCAAGGCACCAGACCACGTCACAATTGTCAAATCGTCTCCAGAACGATCTTTTCGCGCGACACCGATCGGCACGGTCTCCTCGCCGTCGTCCGACACCTCGTCCTCGACTTCCCAGGAATCCTTGTGCTCCATATAAATCACCGGATCGTCGCAACGGATCGCCGATTTTAGCAGCCCACGGTTATCGGCCGGCGTACCCGGTGCCAGAACCACGAAACCAGGCACATGGACGTACCAGGATTCAAGCGACTGGGAATGTTGAGCCGCCGACGAACGCCACATACCAATCGGTTGCCGGATCACCAGCGGTGCGCGAGTCTGCCCGCCAAACATATAGCGCGCCTTGGCGGCCTGGTTCACCATTTCGTCCACGGCGCAGAGCGCGAAGTCAGAAAAACGCAGTTCTACGACGGGCCGCGTGCCGACCATCGCAGCACCAACGGCAGCCCCCATGATGGTTGCTTCGGAAATCGGCGTGCTAACGATGCGGGCCGGGCCAAACTCATCGCGCAACCCCGAATACTGGCCAAATACACCGCCGTCTCCGACATCTTCACCAAGTGCCCAAACGGTTGGATCGCGCCGCATTTCCTCCGCTAATGCAACACGCGACGCCTCCTTGTACGACATGACCGTCATACCGCACCTCCGATATCCTGCACATCCGTTGCGGCAAGTTCCGGCGCGGGCCACGGCGCATCGCTGGCCGCTTGATATGCCGCCGTCATTTCCCGTTCCGCGTCGTCTTTTATCTTATCCAAATCGGCACCCGCTACGTCGTTCTCGATCAAGAAATCACGAGCAATAGACAGGGGATCATGCGCCATGAATTCCGCGATTTCCTCCGCTGGGCGCCACGTCCCGGGATCCGCGACGGTATGGCCGCGTTGCCGATAGGTCTTCGCATGAATGAATTGTGGTCCGCCACCGGCGCGCATCTCTTCGACAAGTTGCCCGGCAAGCCGATCGACCGCCACGACATCGTTACCATCAATCGGATGCGACGGCACGCCAAGGCTTTCCGCCCGAGCAGCCGGTCCCGGTCCGCCCGTCATATCGCCGGTTCTCGTGCGCGCCGCATAACGATTGTCTTCGCAAACGAACAGGACCGGCAAATCATAGATACGCGTCCAGTTGAGGCCCTCCAGGAAGGGCCCGCGATTGACCGCACCGTCGCCGAAGAAGCACGCGACAACGGCATCTTCGCCCAGCAAACGTTTAGCTTGCGCGGCGCCAGCGGCAATCGGAATACCCGCCGCCACAATGCCGTTCGCGCCCAGCATACCGACGGAAAAATCGGCGATGTGCATTGACCCGCCCTTGCCGTCACTGGTGCCACCGGCGCGGCCGAACAACTCCCGCATCATCGCCTCGGCATTGGCACCCTTGGCGATCGTATGACCATGTCCGCGGTGTGTGCTCGTGATCAGGTCGGAAGTGCGTAGATTACCGCAAATGCCGGTCGCAACAGCTTCCTGCCCGATGGAGAGATGCGCGGCACCGGTGATGAGCCCTTCCTTCGCTGCCTTGTCGGCGGCCTCTTCAAAGGCGCGGATCCGGCACATGGTCGCAAAATGAGACAATATTCTTTGCGCGGATGACGTTTGACCGCCGGCGCCCGCTGACTGTGAATTTGGCATTGTTAAGAAGCTTTGTTGTTTTTTACTAATGACATCGGTAAGCAATCGCCATCTTACATAACAGCACCGATCTGCCATGGCACGAACTCGTCGTCGCCGAATCCAAATTGTTCGCTTTTTGTCGGGTCACCGGACGCCACTTCGAGCAACCGATTGAAGATGCCCACGCCGACATCTTGGATGGATTTTCCGGCATCAACGACGACCCCGCAATTGATATCCATGTCTTCGTCCATGCGATCGAACATCGCGGTATTCGTGGCCAGCTTCAGGCTCGGAGACGGCTTACATCCATAAACGGACCCTCGGCCGGTGGTGAAGCAGACAATATTCGCACCGCTCGCCACCTGTCCCGTGATCGAGCAGGGGTCATAGCCGGGGGAATCCATGAAGACGAAGCCCTTTTCGGTTACGGGTTCCGCGTATTGATAAACGCCGCATAAATTAGTCGTGCCGCCCTTGGCCGCAGCGCCAAGCGATTTCTCCAGAATCGTGGTGAGGCCACCATCCTTGTTCCCCGGCGACGGGTTATTATTCATCTCGCCGCCATTGCGCTTCGTATAGGCTTCCCACCAGCGAATCCGGTCGATCAGTTTCTCGCCAACCTCGCGGCTGACCGCACGGCGCGTCAACAAATGTTCGGCGCCATAGATTTCCGGCGTTTCGCTCAAAATACCGGTCCCGCCATGACGGACGAGTTGATCGACCGCCGCGCCAAGCGACGGGTTCGCGGTGATGCCGGAATAGGCATCTGATCCGCCGCATTGCAAGGCCAAGGTAAGATTGCATGCGGAAACCGTTTCTCGCCGAGCCTTGTTCGCTTCCGGCAGCATCTCCCGAATCAATGCGGCACCGCGCTCAACAGACCGGCGCGTTCCCCCGGAGTCTTGAATGGTCATCGTGCGGAACAGAGGCCCGCGCTCGATTCCATAGGCTTCGAGCAGAAAATCGATTTGGTTCACCTCACAGCCAAGCCCGACCATGATAATGCCCGCGAAGTTTGGATGCCTGGCATAGCCCCACAGCGTGCGCTGCAAGTTGGCATATCCTTCGCCCGTATCCGCCATGCCGCACCCGGTCCCGTGCACCATCGCCACGACGCCGTCCACGTTCGGATAATCGGCGAGATCCTCCTTTTTTACCGCGTCCGCAATGTACCGCGCGACCGTCGCCGAACAGTTCACACTCGTCAGGATGCCGATGTAGTTGCGCGTTCCGACACGGCCATTACTTCGTTTATAGCCTTCGAATGTCGCCGCCTCAGCAACGTAATCTGTGGGCGCGGCCTCCTCGCAATAGGCGTAGTCCCGCTCAAAGTCGCGCATTGCCACATTGTGAACATGGACGTGATCTCCAGGGGCGATATCACCTGTTGCAAACCCAATGATCTGATTGTACTTGCGCACCGCTGATCCGGCGGCAATCGGTGCGGTCGCGATTTTATGCCCCGCCGGAATGGTTTGATTGCAGGCGACACCCGCTGCTTCCGTCCCAGGCAAAAGGTCAACGCGCGCGACAACCACGTTATCGGCGGCATTCAAACGAATGGTAAGTGGTTTATTTGACGTCATATTGAATATTCCAACGCTGAAATTGTGCGGAGCGCAGATACGCAATGTAACGCTTGATTACGCCACGTGCGAGCCAGATTAGTATGAGGTAGAATTAAGGTCCCGATATAATACTTTCTGGCAATCAGATCACATTCTCAACGTAGACTGTCGCGCCGGCCGCGCTGTCATGGAAGACGGTGTATCCTTCCGCGACATCGTCGCCATCGGTATCGAGCGTATCGGCGCTGATAACCCAATCTTCGCCAACGACATTCACCTCAGCGTCGCCGTCGCGGCGTATTAAGAGTGAATTTTCACTTCCGATCAAAGCGTTGGTTCCATCCGTCGACGTCAAAACGTCGTCCAATCCAATCGTTAACGACGCGTTAGTCCCATCTCCCAAATCGAAACTTTCAATACCCTGCAGCTTGCTATTGGCTACGTCCGAAAGATCCAACGCAAAGTCAATGGCGACGGTATCGGTGCCGGCACCGCCGTCCAAAAGTACGAAGGAATCATTTTCGATGACGAGACGGTCGTCACCTTCGCCGCCAAGCATTTGATCCGAACCACTTCCGCCAATCAAAATGTCATTGCCACCATTACCCTGCAGGTGGTCGTTCCCTACGCCGCCGAAGATCGTATCGCCTCCCGAAGAACCTAAAATGAAGTCGCTGCCAGAGCCACCGTCAACCGCTGCTATGTTCACAAGCGACGTTTCGCTGAAATCCAATGTGTTCGAACTGGAGCTGCCCCGGATCACATTCGTGCCGGCGCCACCATCGATGATCTCGACCTTCTCTTCGTTCGCGAAACCGATAAATCCGATGACGTCATCGCCGTCGCTCCCTTCGATCCGGTCGACGCCCTCGCCGCCGGATATCCGGTCGAAACCGTTGTCCGACCCCGAAACCAGGAACACATCATCACCACCGCCACCGATGAGCAGATCGTTGCCGAAACCGCCATCGATCGTATCGGCCCCGGAAGACCCTGTAATCGCATCGTTCCCCGAACCGCCTTCGATCACCGCGATACCAACAAGCGACGTTTCACTGAAATCCAATGTGTTCGAACTGGAGCTGCCCCGGATCAGATTCGCGCCGGCGCCACCATCGATGATCTCGACCCTCTCATCGTTCGCGAAACCGATGAATCCGATGACGTCATCGCCGTCGCTTCCTTCGATCCGGTCGACGCCCTCGCCGCCGGATATCCGGTCGAAACCGTCGTCCGACCCCGACATCAGGAACACATCATCGTCACCGCCACCGATGAGCAGATCGTTGCCGAAACCGCCATCGATCGTATCGGCCCCGGAAGACCCGGTAATCGCATCGTTCCCCAAAGCGCCTTCGATCACGGTTATGTTCAAAAGCGACGTTTCACTGAAATCCAACGTGTTCGAACTGGAGCTGCCTCGGATCACATTCGCGCCGGCGCCACCATCAATGACCTCAACCGTTTGCTCATCCGAAAAATTAGCGAGCCCTATGACATCGTCACCCGGCCCGCCCTCGATTAAGTCAAAGCCGTCTCCACCCGAAATCCGGTCGAAACCCGTACTACCATCGCTAATCTGGAAAACGTCGCTACCCCCGCCGCCGATCATAAGATCGTTTCCACCCCTCCCAATCAGGAGGTCGTTACCGTCGGTTCCTTCCAGAACTTCGCTCGAATCTGTTCCGGTGATGACATTTTCGACACCGGCCTCTATTTCACCTGTCGTGAGTGCGAAAGCCTCGCTAGTCCCGTCTTCGAATTCAAAGATGATTGTTTCGATCGTACCGCTGCCAAAATGATCCGCGATCTCGATGGCACCACTGGACAATTCGACGACAAGATTATCGCCAAACCTGCTTGTCCCTAAGAATCCATCAAAAGAAGAGCCAACGCCGGTCAAAACTATCCGGTCTCCGCCCCCGCCATTATCTTCGATGCGATCCGTGCCAGAACCCAAGGATATGCGGTAGACGTCATCACCCACGCCGCCTTGCAAAAGGTCATCACCTTCGCCGCCATCCAACGTGTCCTGACCCTCGCCGCCATCTAGGGTATCTGCACCCGATGCGCCAACGATATTGTCATTGCCGGCACCGCCGCGCAGCGTGTCATTACCCTCGCCACCGTCGATACCATCAGCACCATCGCCACCGTCAATGATATCGTTACCAAGTTCGCCGGCAAGGCCATCGCCACCGGCCCCGCCAATTATCGTGTCATCACCACTGCCGCCGAAGATAAAATCATCCCCGTCATCACCTGAAAGGGAATTGTCCTTATCGTTACCAGTTATTATGTCGTTACCAGTGCCGCCCACGACATGCTCGACATTGATGATCGAATCGAAATCTGTCTCCGCGCCTTGCGCGAAGCCGGTCGCAAGGTTGATGGTGACAGGGCTGGAAGAACTCGTGAACTTGATGGTGTCGTTGCCTTGCCCGCCGTCATACACATCATCTCCAGCCCCCGACCCGGCGATAATGACGTCGTCTCCGTCGCCGGCATCAACGACGTCATCGCCGTCACTGCCCGTAATATGATCTTTGCCGGCGCCACCGGATAGCAAGTCATTCCCGGCACCACCGTCAATGGTATCGTCGCCGGTGCCACCGTCGATCGTATCGTTTCCATCTTCGCCCAAAAGAGTGTCACCGCCGGAACCGCCGATAATCTGATCATCGCCGCTTGTGCCAAGGGCATTTACGGGATCAATCTCTCCGCGGAAATCCAGTCCGTTGGTATTTGAGCCGACATTCGCACCTTCGCCTTCGCCCCCTTCACCGTTGCCGCCATTTTCGTCGCTGCCCGCGCCCGCAACCCCTGCTCCGCCGCCATCACTGCCATTCCCCGAGCCGCTATCGGCGCCACCACCGGAATCACCACCCCCCGATTCACCCACCTCATCGCCGGCATTTTCCGTTAAATTGAACGCCTGTTGCGGTGTCGTGCGGAAGGGATTTTGATCGACCCGTAACAAGGAGACCGCGCTCCCCGGAGCCCCTTCACCTTCGCCGCCACTTCCTTCGCCTTCTCCCTCCGAACCCGCCGCCGGCGCCAATTCGGACAACGATTCGGCTAGCTTCTCAAGATCTGGCTCATCACCTTCGCCTTCCGCTGCACCGGAACCCTCGGAACCGCCCTCGCCTCCGGAATCGTTTTCGTTGCCGGTTTGGCCCTCCGAGCGAGACCCGTAATAGTTTTTCGAAATGCCTTTGACATTGCTGTAGAAGCTATTGATGTCACCATCGGTGAACTGAATCGCTTCGGTTGGCGGTGAATTAAATGCGGTGACGAAGGTCGTCTCGTTCACATCACTCAATACGACAAAACCGGCATCGGTCATGACGATGATTTCGCCCTCAAGAATCGTAAACTTACTCTCTTCGCCAGCAGGTTTGACATCTCCGGCAACCTTGGTACCCCGGATGCCAATCGTCGCGACGGTGGTCTTCACCGTCATATCGAGTGGATTGATCTTCGCAATCTCGCCGCTGGAGAATACGAACATGC
>JAJFJB010000360.1 GCA_021774435.1 Alphaproteobacteria bacterium | reverse complement strand
CCATGGCTGACCTGCCGAAATTTCTGCCGGAAGCGGACGTCATCATTCTGGCCTGCCCATTGAATGACGAAACACGCGGATTCGCCAGTACGGACTTCTTTTCAAAGGTGAAGCCGGGCGCCACTCTGGTGAACATCGCGCGCGGGAAATTGATCGATGATTCGGCGATGATTGCCGCGCTAGACGACGGTCGGTTGGCCGATGCCGTGCTCGATGTCTTCCATACCGAGCCTCTCCCCGAGGGGGATCCACTCTGGTCGCATCCCAAGGTTCGCCTTACACCGCATACGTCGTTTGCCGGCAATGGCGGCCGTGCGCGTTGGGACGAACTCTTCCTCGACAACATCACAAGGTTCGTGAAGGGCGAAGACCTGATCGCCGAGGTCGATCCTGCCGATATTGTCTGAACACGAACAAGGACACGTAAGATGTTTCTCGGTTTATTCATGATGCCGCTGCACCCTTCCTATAGGCCCGTTGCGGATTGCTATGACCGCGATATCGATCAGTTGGTCTTGGCGGATAAGGTCGGGTTTTCCGAAGCGTGGCTTGGTGAGCACTTTACCGAGAAGTGGGAGAACGCCCCGGCGCCGGATCTTCTGATCGCGAAAGCTCTGGCTCTCACCGAGAATATCAAACTCGGCAGTGGCGTCACGTTGCTCGGCATGCATGAGCCGGTTTATTTGGCACACCGCTTGGCGATGCTGGATCATATGGCGCGGGGACGCTTCCAGTGGGGTATCGGCCTTGGCGGAATTCCAACGGACATGATGCTCATGGGGCTCGACCCCAGCACGGCGCGGGGCCGCGCGGCGGAAGCGCTCGATCTGATCCTCGGCTTGTGGGAACATGACAACGGAGAGTTCAGCTTTCAGGGCGAGCATTTCAATATCGAGGCGCCCAAACTCGATCCGGTGACGGAACGGGGGCTGCACATGAAACCCTATCAACTGCCGCATCCGCCGATCGCGCTGGCGGCAAGCACACCGAAATCCAATTCACTGAAGATTGCCGGTGCGCGAGGATGGAGCCCGATGTCGAGCGCCATCCTTTCGGCAACCAATCTGCCTGGCCATTGGGATACGGTCGTCGAAGGGGCCGAGAGCGCAGGCAAGACCGCGAACCGGAGCGATTGGCGCATTGCGCGCGATATCTTCGTCGGACCGACACCGGCAATTGCACGGGAGCGGGCCCGCGCGGTGCTGGGCCGCAATTACGAGGTTCATCAGGAACCGAGTCGTCTCGGCACGATACAAATTCAATCCTGCAAGCTCGACCCGGAAATGCCGGACGAGGATGTCGATGTCGATTATCTGATGGAGAATGTCTGGATCGTCGGCGATCCGGCGGAAGTCGAGGATAAGATCCGCGCCTTGCACAGTGCTGTAGGTGGCTTTGGCGGACTGCTCAGTATCACGGTCGATTCCGACGATGCTTCCTGGGACCATGAGAGCTTAACCCTTCTGGCCGAAAAGGTCGGGCCGCGCATCGAGGATTTGCACTAAAACTATTGTCCTATGCGGGGCGGTACAGGCAAAATTGCCGGCGCAACGCGACGAGGGGGCAAACGACAGTGGAAACGTTCGATTACGTGATTGTGGGGGCTGGGTCCGCCGGCTGTATCCTGGCGAACCGCCTGACGGCCGATGGCAAATACACCGTCTGTTTGCTGGAGGCGGGGCCGCGCGATTGGAACCCTTACATTCACATTCCGGCGGGGTTCATCAAGACACTGATGGACCCGAAGGTGAACTGGCTTTACGAGGCGGAGCCGAGTCACTGGACCGGGGGACGGAATATCACCGTGCCGCGCGGCAAGACATTGGGCGGTTCCAGTTCGATCAATGGACATATCTACAATCGCGGCCAGCGCATGGATTTCAACAGTTGGGCGCAGCGTGGCAACCAGGGCTGGGGCTATGCCGACGTGTTGCCGTATTTTCGGCGCTGCGAAACACGGATCGGCGGTGGTGACGATACGATACGGGGGCGTGATGGCAATCTGGCCGTCACCGACCTGAACTACGATCATCCTCTTTGCGAGGCTTTCATGGACGGGGCGGGGGAGATCGGTATCCCGCGTAACCCGGACTATAATGGCGCCAAGCAGGAGGGTATCTCCTACGTTCAGCGCACCGCCTATAAGGGGCGGCGGATGAGCACAGCGCGGGCCTTTCTGAATCCGGCGAAGTCGCGTCCGAATCTTTCGCTGATTACCAATGCCCACGCGACGCGCATCTTGCTTGACGGCAAACGGGCCGCTGGCGTGGAATATGCCAAAGGGGGAAGGGGCGGCAGAACCACTAAGCTGCGCGCGAACCGGGAGGTGATCCTAAGCGGCGGCGCAATCAACTCGCCGCAACTCCTGCAGCTTTCCGGAATAGGCCCCGGCGCGCTGTTGCAGTCCCTCGGGATCGAGGTGGTGCATGATCTGGCGGGTGTCGGTGAAAATTTGCGCGATCACTATGCACCGCGATTCAGCGGCAAGATCAAGAACAGCGACACGATCAATGAGCGTTCGAAAGGACTGAGGTTGGCTGGCGAGGTCGTTAAATATTTTGCAGGCGGCAAGAGTATTCTGAGCTTGAGCCCATCGATGGTCTACGGCTTTTGGCATTCCGATCCCGTTGCGAAAAGCAACGATTTACAATTCATTTTCACGCCCGCGAGTTACAAGCTTGGTGTTCATGGTTTGCTGGACGAACATCCGGGATTCACCGTTGCGACCTGGCAGCATCGACCGGAAAGCAAAGGGTGGGTCCGGTCACGGTCTTCGGACCCGTTTGAAAAACCCCTGATCCAACCGAATTATCTGGACGATGAATTGGACCGCAAGGTGATCGTTAGTGCGATGCGGCTGTCGCGGCAATTGATCGAAACGGAAGCCCTGAAGCCGTATTTCGACGGCTGGGTCTATCCCGATGAAAACGCGCAAAGCGACGATGAATTGTTGGAGGCGGCACGTCACTGCGGCAACACGACATTCCATGTCATGGGGACGTGTCGCATGGGGCCGGAAACCGACTCCACTGCGGTGGTCGATGAAAAATTGCGGGTTCGCGGGATCAAGGATTTACGGGTCATCGATGCCTCGATCATGCCTGCCATGATTTCCGCCAATCTCAACGCCGCGACAATGATGATTGGCGAAAAAGGCGCGGATATGGTTCTCGATAAACCCGCAATGGAGCCAATTGTTTTGCCGGACTAATGCAAATGGGTGACGTGGGCATCACCAGGAACTGATTTTATTAGGATAATGTTAATGATGAACAACTAATTAATGGTGTTTGGCGTGGATGCGATGGGGTGGAAGTCAGTGAGTTGCGCTACTAATCGGGGAGAGGATATGGACGTTAGGCGCCTTTTGGTGGTGGATGACCGACCCGAAATGGGAGAAATGGTGCGACGCGTGGCGAGTGGTCTGGGCTATGATGTGCAGGTCACGACACATGCTAACGAATTCATGGAAATTTTCGACGTTTTCGACCCGAGCGTCGTGGTGCTCGATATTGTCATGCCTGACATCGATGGAATCGAGCTCGTAAAATGGCTTTATGAGCGCGGCAGCCGTGTCAGAGTATTCGTCACGACGGCGTTTAATCCGCGCTACGCGGAAATGGCGGAAACTTTGGGCGAGGCCAAAGGCCTCGACGTTTCGCTTATTAAAAAACCGTTCAGGGTAGCTGAACTGCGTGAGGCGTTGGCTTAACGCTTTGCTCCGCTGGATAGATTAGAGGCCAAGGGCCTCTGGAATTCGGCTTAGACTACGTTTCATTGAGAACTAATTGCAATCTGTGGGCCAATTCCGCCCGCCGATACGGTTTGTCGACAAGATCGATGCCGTCGTCGACGACGCCGTTATGCACGATGGCGTTTTCCGTGTAACCGGATGTAAAAAGAACCCGCACGCTGGGGCGGCGCTCCACTACTGTCTGTGAAAGCGCGACGCCATTCATCCCCTTCGGTAGCACCACGTCAGTAAAGAGGATGTCGATGTGCACGTTGTTATCTAATATGGCAAGGGCAGCCGGTCCATCTGCTGCCTCAATGACATTGTAACCAAGGCTGGAGACCGATTTTACAGCCAGTTCTCGAAGATTGGCGTCATCCTCAACGACCAGAACTGTTTCACCTGACCCCATAGGAAACGAATCTTGCGTCGGTTTGTTGAATGTCGTCGAGGTCTGTTCTTCAGATACCGGCAAGTAAAGCTTTACCGAGGTGCCTTTGCCTTCTTCGCTGTATATCGAAACATGCCCACGCGATTGCTTTGCGAAACCGAACACCATACTGAGACCCAGGCCGCTTCCTTGGCCGACTTCCTTAGTTGTAAAAAACGGCTCGAACGCATGCTTAAGTGTGCCAGCGGACATTCCAACACCGTTATCCGAAACCGCCAGCATCGCATAAGAGCCCGGCGTGAGATCCTCGTGTTGCTCAGCGTATTTTTCATCGAGCTCGACATTGCTGGTTTCAATGAATAACTGGCCCCCCTCTGGCATTGCCTGACGTGCATTGACTGCGAGATTGAGAAATGCGGTTTCAAGTTGGCCCGGATCAATTTCCACAAGTTTGAGCTCTGGAGATGCAGACGTGCGGATTCTGACAGTTTCGCCAAGGGTTCGCTTCAGCAAATCCATCATGCCAGATACCAGCGCATTCAAGTCGAGTATCTTCGGGCTAAGCGCTTGTCTGCGTGAAAACGCGAGGAGCCGGTTCGTCAACTCCGCGCCTTGCAATGCGGCCTGAAGTGCCGTCGCAATCAATTCGCGTTGATCGCCGTCACTCTCCAGCAATTCATCGAGGAAATCGAGGTTGCCGATGACGACGCCAAGCAAATTATTGAAATCATGAGCAACGCCACCGGTTAATTGGCCAACCGCTTCCATTTTTTGCGCCTGCCGGAGCTGGTCTTCGATAGCTCTTTGGCTACCAATATCGACGGAAACTGTTCCAATGCCGTTGACCAAACCATTGGAGTCGAAGGTTGGAAACTTCGTTACGCGCCGCTCAAGTTCGCCAGTTGGGCTGGGTTTTGACCTTTCTTCGATTTGAATGGTTCCGGCATCGACAACACTTTGATCCTGCGCTGCTACTGCCCGGGCGTGAGACTCGTCCAGGTCCAAATCAAAGACGGTAAGGCCAATAATCTCGTTGACATTTTTTCCGTGGAACTCTGCGAAACCGGTATTTGCCATAAGGTAATGGCCTTGCAAGTCTTTCAGTGAAATCAGTGCCGGCATGTGGTCGAGAATGCTTCGCAAGAGCGCAGTGGTCTGCTGCAGCATTGCGTCGGACTCCTTGCGTTCCGTAACATCGAAATGCCAGACCATGACACAGTCTTGATTGTCGAATTGCAGATTACGTGTGTTTATCGACACCCAAATTTCGGTACCATCGAGGCGTCTACGTTTCGTTTCGAAATCAACAAGGTCGATACCTTTTTTCGTGGCCTCATTGGCGAATTGCAATTGATCGAGATCGCACCATGTTTTGGAAATATCTTCAGCGATAATGCCTTCACGGGAACTTGCACCGAATAATTCCGCTAAGGCGGCATTTGCGAAAACGCGTTTCGCTTCTACTTGTCCATGTGCCTCGGTATGCGCAATGATCGTGACCCCGATAGGACTGTTCTCGAGAATTTCACGAAGGGTCCTTTCGCTTTCGACTATCGCGACTTCGCGCGCCATCAAGGCGGTAACATCGGTTCCCGTTCCACGATAGCCAAGAAACGTTCCGTCGGTATCGAAAACTGGTTTGCCGCTCGTGCGCAGCCACCTCGGCTCGACGTCGTCTCCGACTCTTAAATAGGTGAAGTCGCGAAAGGCTCGGTGCGCTTGGAGAGCCTTGAGATGTTGTGCCCAAAGTTTGCGATCGTAATTTTGACCGAGCAGATCCTCTCTGGTTTTTCCATAGTACCATTTGGCAGAGATACCGTGTGCTCTCTCAATACTCGAAGAAATGAACGTGAAGCGAAGATTCTCATCCATTTCCCAGAACCAGTCGGCTGCAGATTCGGCGAAATGCCGGAACCGTTCTTCACTGGCCCGCGCCGCATCATCGGCTTGCTTTTGTTCTGTAATATCCGTGCCGATGAGGCCGATACTACTAATTTTTCCATCGGCCTGTGACACGGGGAATTTGTTAAAATGAAACGTCCGTCGCTTATTGGCGGCGACAGGGAGCTCCCCTTCCCATTCGAGACCCTTACCGCTTTGGAGAATTTGGCGATCCTGATCGGCACCCCGATGGGCCGTGTCCGGCGGAAAAAACGCATCCGCTGTCTTACCGATCATTTCATCAGGCTTTAATCCAAGCCAGCTACAGAAACTATTGTTTACAAATTGGTATCGGCCCTCCAGGTCTTTCAGGACAATGGCTGAGGGCGAGTTTTCAAATACAGCGCGCAACAGGGCCTCGTTTTCCTGTAGGGCCTGTTCCGTTTCATACCGCTTGCTGACGTCGGTAATTCTAGCCTCAACGGCGGGTCGCTCGTTCCACTCGATACGTTGGAAGTTCTCCTGCACTTGAATAATGCTTCCGTCCCGCCGCAGGGCCGCATACTCGAAAATGTTTGAAACGTTCTCTTTGTCGTGCGGCTTTTGGTGCAATGCGCACACGCGATTGCGCTCGTGCGGTGCAACCATGTCAACGGCAAATGACCTGCTTAATAGTTCTTTGGCGCTATCGAATCCGAAGATCGTGGCGATAGCTTTATTGGCAAAAAGTATCGAGGCGTCGTCACCCAGTATGACGACGCCCTGATTACTTTGTTCAATCAGGTTTCGATAGTTTTTCGTTTTCGAAATATCTGTCCATAAGCCGATCGACCCTATCTTCCCGCCATCGTTGTCCAGAATGGGTGACGCATTGTTAATACATGGCACATTCACGCCATCGCTTCGCCGGAGTGAGATTTCGTAGCCGCCGGTTTTTCCCGCTTTGCGTGCTTCAATCTCCTTCAGGAATACGTCCTTGTTCACGCTATCCACGAAGTCGTAGATCGAGCGTCCAATCACTTGACCTCGCTCTAGCCCTAAAATTCGACACATGGCCGGGTTTACGTCGATGGTCTTCGACACATTGTCGATGTGCCAAAACCCTTCTTGTGTAGTTTGCAGCAATTGCTCAAAAACCGAGAAATTGCGCGTGCTAAGGTCTGCCAAACTCCGTCCTTTACAGTTCTAGAGAGGTCGAAATAAGCAAGTCGAAGAAATAGCGCTAATATGCCAGTAAGCGATTAACATTTAGTAAGCCAATCGCTCCGGGGGACGGTCCTGACCTGCTGTAACTCTCTGATCGACGGCGGATCAATTCGACAGGATCCGCGTTGGCGCTACTCGATAAATTTCATATCGGCGGCCGCTTCGGTGGCGTGAATCGTGGCGTCCATATCCACGTCATCGCCAAAGGTATAAACCGATGTTTGCAGCATGCCGCGCACCAGGTTGGCGATGAACATCGGCGCGCCGCATTTCGCGCCCATCTGGGTTGCCAAGCTAACATCCTTGAGCATCAGCGCCAGACCGAAATTCGATGTCGGTTCGCCGGCCAGCATTTTGGGCAGGGCGTTCATCGACGTATTGTTGCTGCCCGAGCTCTTGTTGATTACGTTGGTCATAATGTCGAGCGGCAGGCCGTATTTCCGGCCCATGGCGACGGCTTCCAGGGTCGCCAGACGACAGCTCGCCGCGATAGTGTTGTTGACCAGTTTGACGACATGCGCGTTGCCAACATCGCCGCAGTGAAAGACGTTCGGACTGATCGACTCGAACACGGGTTTGACTTTCTCGTAAATTTCGAGCGGACCTGCAGCCATTATCGCTATGGTGCCTGCGTCGGCGCCGCGGGGGCCGCCGGAGACGGGTGCATCGATCAAGGATATCCCTTTCTCGGCGAGTTCTGCCGCCATCTGTCTCGTCTCGTCGGGGTCGCCGCTGGTCTGATCGATGACGATTTTGCCCGGTTCAAGGCCTTCCAGCAGTCCGCCTTCGCCAAAAATCGCGTCACGTACGTTTGAGGAGCGGGGAACGCAGATCAGGATCACGTCGCATTCGCGTGCCATAGCCGCGCCGCTTTGCGTCGGTATCGCTCCATTGTTGGCGAACTCTTCCACCATGTCCGGCCGAAGGTCGTGCACACGCAGCTTGTGCGACAACATAAGGCGCCTTGCCAAGGCCCCACCCATGGCCCCAAGGCCGATATATCCCAGTTCCATTATTCCTCCCCTATCTTGCGGTTCTTTAACATCACAATTCAACGCGTTTGCTATTAAGCCTTTGCGGTTGAAGTTAGCCTATGTCGAAGAAACCTCCATATCAAAGGCACCAATTGCAAACCGCAGCGTATTCATTGATTTTCAGTAATGAACAGCGAGTGCGGGAAGGCTAATCGGAATGTGAGGTAACATTGCGAATTTTGGCCTTAATATTAATCTAGTTTGTCAACGTTGGTGGAAACGCGATGAAGCCGCTTGAATTGCCCGAGAGTTGAATTCCATTCGAGGGAAGGAACGGCAAAATAAATCGATATTGATAGTTCACCTGTACAGAAAATAGGCTCGTGCCTGTAACGGGATCTATGGGGGCGGTTGCTGTCACGATAGCTGCTTCGCGGTTGAAGACACCGGTTAACTTTGTCGCGGCAAACGCCTCAATGTCAGCTGGTGTAATCTGACCGTCGCGCACAATAGCGAATCGTGTCGCTTCCTCCGCCGCATGCTGCAGCGCTGCCTGGGTGAAACCTAATCGGCCTAGTTCTATTGTCCCGAATATGGCGGACAAAATAATCGGTACGCCAAGTGCGAATTCGACGGCTAAGGCGCCGCGCATATCATGACGCAATATTCGCATGATGTCGCCAAAACGGAATAGGGATTCGCGAATTTTGCTTGTTAAGCTAATCGAGACCGCTGTCATTATTCCGTCTCCTAGTTCAGCCGCACTGAGTTGGATGCTTCGAGCTTGATCGTCTCGGGAACTAATGGGTAGTTGAAGATCGGCTCATAATCATTTTTCAGTGTGATTTGAAGAAACGTCCGGCGATTTGTGCACGCCAAGGCCACGCCGGGCTCTGAAACGCATGTCACAGGCTGGGTATCCGGACATTGGCAAAAAATCGATGCATCGAGTTTTTCAATCCCTGGATCGCTTTCGAGGAACCCAGACGAATTTATCACTGCTTGCCGTATCGTTTGCAGGGAGATAATCGATTCTTGTTCATCTGCACTGGGCCCAATGGAGGGACGCCGTACGAGAGCAAATTGAACGCCGGCACGCACCGCGTTCGACATCTCAGATTGACGGCTGTAGGCCAACGAAAAGTCAACGATGCCAATCGCCATACCCGAGAGGACCGAGGCGATGATCGCTGTTTCGACGGTAACAACGCCGCTTCGATCACGCAGCGCCGACAGCATTATTCTTACGGAAAAGATGTGTTTCAGCAGAGAAGCAGACATTCCAGTTTCCTTCGGTGAGAGTATTACTGCAACAAGACAACTTGTTCTTGCGCAGAAGAGTCGCCGTCTAGCCCAACGGATTCACAGAGCGAAACCGTATTGCGCAAAAAGGAAGTGCCGCTGAATTTTACGATGCGCGCGACAATCATCGTGCACCCATCAACGTCCGAGCCGCCGTTATAGGTGACGGGTTGATTTTTTATATAGACTGCACCGACGAATGAGAGATTGGCGCCACCGTTGAATTTGTTATCGCCTGAGTTGTCCGCTATATCATTCTGATGAACGACGATACCGGCATATTCGCCGCTTGCTGGTGCTGTTAGCGTAACGTTACTTTGGGCTCGTATATCAATTTCTCCGACTTGCGAAGCGCTTGTACCCGTGAGGACGATTGTTACACCGTTGCCGGTAACATCACCCTGGAAAAGGACATCGCCCCCATCGACGAAATAAATGCCGGGCTGCATAGTGAGCGAACGATTGGGTTTGACCGTGAAGTCACCGCAGATACGGACGCTGCCACCAGGAAGTGCCGGACCGACCGTTTGATTGCTATTTACCGTTAAGCCGTTGAAGTCACACGCACCGGTTAAGGGTGGAAATATTCTGTTTTCGAACGGATCAGCAACTCGAGGGGAAAAGGGCATTGGCGGTAATTGTGTTATGAGTTCGCCACTGCCATCGACAACAATGTCGCCAAATGATTGGGCGGGATTTGCGATCAGGGTGGCATTGCCGCCGACATAGAGCGCGTCGTTGCTGCTGGAGTTGGACGCGACGCCGCATCCAACATTTGCGAACGTGTTGCCGATGAACTCGACGGTGCGACCAGCGTCCTCATCAAGTCCGATGACACAAATGTTTCCTAGAGTCCGCACGCCACCGGTTGACTTTGCGCTTACCGAGGGGTCGTTTTCCAGGAAGGCGCCTGCGAGGAATGTCGGGACTCTCCGAGTTACCGTTATATCTGCTCTTGGCACCGCGCTCCCTGGGATAGGTAGGGGGGCTGCGTTGCTTACGGTTAATGTATTACCCGCAATTTCTTTAAAACCGTTCCGGATGGCTTCCGTTCGGGCCGCCGATTCGACATCAGCTGCACTTCCGCCTTCTTGCATGGCATAGGTCGCTGCAACCGCTGCAGCATCGGCAATGCTCTGCGTCACCCGTTTCTCCGAGTACCACATCGCAACATCCACGCCCATTCCGGCGAAACCGACGATGGCGGTCAGGGAGATTGCGGAGAGCGTTATCATGGAACCGCTTTGGTCGCTTATTAGCGCGGTGATACGCGTTTTTAGTTTTTGCGATAGCTCTAAAACACTCATGACGACTCCTTATTTTATGTAACGGCAACCATTGCGGTCAATATTCTAAAAGTTGCAAAACAAAATACTGTTTCTATTAAATAATATTATAAGTAATAATACATTAATACTTTAAAACGGTCGATAAATATTTGTTTTTATAAATTTTTATTTAAAATAACTAAAATACATAATAATTTTTCTTGTTTATTTTCATTTTTCGATTCTGAATTCTCTTGAGAAATTAAAAAAATAGATTTCAGACTTGCGGTTTTGCGATAAAAGAAGCCGTAACCCACCTGAGCCCTGATTAGTTTGGGGTGGGGCGTATCGAAACGCTGTTCAGAGAATAAGGAGCGCTGGATGCCACGCGACGGAGTTGTGCCGGTAGATGAGTTGACGGTGGCGGAAAAGCTGCGTCATTTGGCTGAATTCATGGAAAGCTTGGAAGTGGAGCAGCTCGACCTCAGAAGTGTCCACCATTCCTGTGGCACGGCGCATTGTGCCTGGGGTTGGGGTGAAGTTATCGGCTTGTTTCCGCGCGCAAACGGCGACGAAGATGACGCCGTATGGGCCGATGAAATGCTCAGTGCAAAAGAAGGGCGCAGCATATTACTCGGGCTGACCGACGCGCAGTTCCGGCAATGTTTTGGCATGGGTTACCAGTTTCGGTTTCTGGGGCGGCCCTATACGCCGACCGATGTGGCGCGTAATTTGCGCGAGACGGCAACGGCGTTGCAGGATAGCGGCGCTTTAAACTAAACGGCTTTCCCAAGAACGGACGACGACTTCATGATTATCGGTCTGACCGGTGGCATCGCATCGGGAAAATCCACGGCCGCGGCCTATCTGAAAAGCAAGGGCGCGGTGATCGTCGATGGCGATCAGCTTGGCCATCGGGCTTATGAGCCGGATACACAGGCGTTTGGCGAGGTTGTCGAAACCTTTGGTCCCGAGGTCGTCGGCGCCGACGGTCAGATCGATCGCAAGGTTCTGGGCGGCAAGGTGTTTGGGAACCTGGAAGCGTTAAACCGATTAACGGATATTTTATGGCCGCAAATTCGCCGCCTGGCGGAAGCGGAGATCAGGGAACATCAGGCGGAAGACTCAGCACGGCATGTCGTCGTGGATGCGGCCGTGATGCTGGAAGCCGGCTGGCAGGACATGGTCGACGAGGTCTGGGTTGTATTCGTTGATCCGGATATTGCTGTCGTGCGGGCCATGGCGCGGGACGGGGCGAATGAGGAAGCCATCCGGAAACGGATCGCCTCGCAGCTATCCAATGAAGAACGCTGTGCACAAGCCGATGTAATTATCGAAAACAGTGCCGACGAAGCGGCGTTCAAGGCGTGCTTCGACAGCGAATGGGATCGCATCGCCGGGCTTTAAGTTCGACGATTGCCAAAGGAGGCGGCGGCAACCGCTTCCGGAATGTTTGCGGTATTGGTTGGCGCGATCATATGCACGCCGGCAATCCCCGAGATTTCGGCCAACTGCTCGATCTGTTCGACGCAGATCCGCACCCCTTCCGCTTTCGGGTCGTCTGCTTGCGAAAGACGTTCGACAATGCCGTCGGGTATAATGACGCCCCAAAGGTTCTCCCGCATCCAGATTGCCGACCGGGCGGAGGCGAGGGGACCGTTGCTCACTAGAACGGATAGCTGTTCGGCAAATCCCTCGCTTTCCAGGAGGCCCGCATATTGGCGAATGACATCCATATCGTAGCAGATCTGGGTTTGCACAAACCGCGCGCCGGCATCGGTCTTGGCACGAAGAGCGTTGTACCATTGGTCGGTTGCCTCCGTTGTCGGCATATCCGCCGCGCCGACAAAAAAGTGGGGTGGTGACTCGATAGGGCGTGTGCCGGGTATGGTTTCACCTGTCTTCGACTTGCGGCTCGACGGCAGAACGCCTTCCGATGACATAGTCGCGGCAAGTTCGATCAGGTCGCCGCTGGATAGATCGAAGACCGGCTTGGCGTCGGGCTGATCGCCCAGGGTCGGATCGTCCCCGGTCAGCATCAGCAGGTTCTGAATGCCGAGGGCTGCCGCACCGAGCAGGTCGGACATCAAGGCGATACGGTTACGGTCCCGGCACGTGAACTGAACGACGGGTTCGATACCGTTTGCGGCGAGGATCGCGGCGCTCGCCACGCTCGACATATGCACCCGGGCGCTGGCCCCGTCGGTGACGTTGACCGCGTCGACGATGCCTTTCAGGGGCATCGCCTTGTCCAGCAAGGTTTGCGCGCTGCTCGAAACCGGCGGTGTTATTTCCGCCGTGATCGCGAATTGGCCTTGCGCCAGGCGCTCGGCAAGTCGGCTCTCCGTCGGTGGCCCGGAGCTCGGCATCCTGCGATCCTTTCACACGTTGCAAATCGAACGCGCGGGAAATCATCCCGCTTCGCAAGCAGCCTTTTACTCAGGCAACATGAAGGATTTGGCCTTTTCCTCATAGGCGCCATACCCCAGCGTGCCCCGCAATTCCGCGGTCGGCAGCGCACTGTCGGCTTCGGCGTTTCCGGCCTGTAACGCTGCCAGACCGGCCTTGATGCCGGCGATGGCTGGGGAGAGCATTCCCGTTGGATAGGTGCCGATTTTGAGGCCCAGCGCTTCGGCTTCCGTTTGCGAGG
Source organism: Alphaproteobacteria bacterium (assembly GCA_021774435.1). GTDB lineage: Bacteria > Pseudomonadota > Alphaproteobacteria > UBA8366. The sequence goes on along the minus strand of JAJFJB010000360.1, from coordinate 5,389 downwards.
GACAGGCGCGCGGTGCACCGGGAGAAAGAACCGCGAAAGAAGGCCGACCACCCGCCGCCGCAACGGCGCGTTTGACCTCGTCATCGTCCGCCGGCGAATCGAGGAACAGGATATCGGCGCCTTCTTCGACATACATCTCGATACGGGCGACGGCTTCGTCGATGCCCAGGGTCGGGCGGCAATCCGTGCGGGCGAGGACCATGATTCCGGACTCCTTCGCGGCCTCAACGGCGGCCCGGATTTTCATGCGGACTTCTTCGAAGGGCAGGGCCGGCTTTCCGGCGGCGGTGAGTGCGCGCGGCGTGATTTTGTCCTCTATCAACACGGCAGCGGCACCAGCGCGCCCATAGGCGCGGACAGTGCGTTGCACGTTCATGGCGTTGCCATAGCCGTGATCCGCATCGGCCAGGACGAGCAGGTCGGGAGCCGCTCCATGGACTTGATTGAAGGAATCATACATTTCCGCGAAGGACAGAAGATCGAGATCAGGGCCGCCCATTCGGCTGGCCGAAACGCACGAACCGGACAGGAAGGCTGTCTTGAAACCTGCGTCGAGAGTCAGTTTCGCGGTCAATCCGTCCCAGACGGCGGGCATAATGACGAGACCTGGTTCGGCGAGCAGGGCACGCAGGCGTTCCGGCGGAGTCATGGCAAATTCCTTAAGGCAATTGCGAGGCGAAAGAGTGTCGTTTGACACTCAATCGTAAGCGTCGGCATCTCCGAAGTCCACGGCGCCGAACGTCGGCTTCGCCAACAAATTTTCGTTGTTTGGCGCGGTCTGAAATGGTTGTGTCAGCGCAATGTTGGGAAGGGAATGACATGGAATTCGATATCAAAACCAGTGCCGACAGTTGGGAGAACATCGGTGCGTTCGCGCGCGAGATGGAAGGCATGGACGCGTCGGGCTTGCTTTTTACAGAAGCGGGACAGGTGCCCTGGATGATGATTGCCGCTGCCGCGATGGCAGCGCCGAGCCTGGACCTCTCGACGGGTATCGCGGTCGCATTTCCGCGCAGCCCCATGGTTACGGCGCAGATCGCTTCCGAATTGGCACGTAATACCAAGGGAAAATTTCGCCTTGGACTCGGCAGCCAGGTGAAACCGCATATCGTGCGTCGCTACGGAGTCGAGTTCGACAAACCGGCGGCGCGGATGCGTGACTATGTGCTGGCGGTAAAAGCATCGCTGACGGCCTTTCGCGGCGAAGCGCGTCTCGAACATGACGGACCCTTTTATCAGTTGAACCTGCTGACGCCGCATTGGGCACCCGAGCGGCATGACTACGAAGACATCAAGATCGATATGTCGGCGGTGAATCCTCTGATGCTGAAAGTGACGGGCGAGGTTGCTGATGGCCTGCATGTTCACCCGATGCATTCGATGCCCTATATCGAAAACCGGGTCATGCCGAAACTCAAGGAAGGAACAGCCAAGGCAGGCCGGAGCATCGACGACATCGATTTGATCGTTCCCGTGTTGGCTGTCGCGGGGGACACGCCGGAAGAGCGGGCCGTTCTGGTGCGCGAGGCTAAATCGGCGATTGGGTTCTATGGCGCCACACCCGTCTACGCATTTCAGTTCGATGATCTGGGCTTCGAAGGAACCCGCCTGAAACTGGCTGAGAAACTTCGGGCCGGCGATCAGGAAGGTTTACTGGATTTGGTAAGCGAAGAAATTCTCGATCATTTTGCACTCGTTGCCCGCTGGGATGACATGGCCGACAAGCTGATTGCCCGTTACAAAGGCGTCGCCAGCCGCGTGGTCATGTATCTCACCAAGCAATCGATTGCTCTGGACTCCGCAAACGCTGGCAAATGGAGCGAAATCGCCCGCGCGGTCAGGGCGGCCTAACCGCCACGTTTGCGTATCCGCTCACTTTTGGCAAAATAACGCAGATTGTGATTTCCACGAGGTAACGGAATATGTCCGACGCTGCGCAAATTCGCGAAAATGACATCGTCGTGACGCCACTGACGGGTTCGATTGGCGCGTCCGTGCGCGGGCAGGACATCGGCAATTTGGATGACGAAAGTTTTGCCGTCGTCCACCGCGCTTTTCTTGATCATTGCATGCTCACCTTTCCCGGACAGCACGTTAGCGATACCGGATTGTTGGCTTTCGCCAAGCGCTGGGGCGAAGTGATGCAGACGCCGATGCTGACTTATTTGGATGGCTATCCGGGCATCTTGCGGGTTTACAATCGCGGCAAGGAAGCGACCCCGACGGAATACTGGCATCCTGATTCCGCTTATCTCGAGAAACCGCCGGCAGTTTCGATCCTGGCGGCGCAGGAACTGCCTTCGGCGGGCGGAGATACGATGTGGTGCAACCAGTATCTGGCCTATGAGAGCCTGTCGGAAGGGATGAAAACCTATCTGGAGGGGCTGCGGGCGAAATTCAGCGGCGCCAAGATGGCGCGGCGCACGGGACATGAAGGCGAGGTTCCGTTTACCTATCACCCGGTCGTCCGAACGCACCCTGAGACGAACCGCAAGGCGCTCTATATCAGTCACCCGGAAACCGTGCCGGCGTTCGAGAATATGACAGAAGCCGAAAGCCGCCCGATACTAGATTATCTTTACGCTCAGGGGCCTCAGCCGGATCGCAGCTATCGTCATGTCTGGCAGCCGGGCGATGTGGTGATGTGGGACAACCGCTGCACGATGCATTACGCCGTGCATGATCACGGCGCGGCCGACCGGGTCATGCACCGAATTACGATAGCCGGTGATAAGCCTGCTTAATCGCTCGTCGCCAAAACGCGGACACCGTTCTTGAGTAGGGTAATCGGTTCGTCCCAATCGCCGATGGGCAGGACATGGGAAACCAGATTGGGGCCGGCCGGGGAGGCGTCTTCAAGCCAAAGATGCACACCGATACTGGGCGGTTCGTGCACGACATTGAGCAAATTTTCCGGCCCCGTGTCCAACCCGAAAGGATAGCAGGTGGTCGGTCCCGCCATTGCGATCGTACCGCCGAATGTCGTTGTGATCGGGCGGTGGACATGGCCCGCCAGCACGCGAACGACCTGATCATGCTTGCGGAGTATGGCGTCGAATTCTTCGCCGCCGCGGACCAAACCCTTCGCGGTCGAACCGGTCATGCCGGAATAGAAAGGCGGGTGGTGCAAGGCGACGATGGTGGGACGCTCAGGCGCTGCCGAGAGTTGTTGATCGAGCCAGTTTAAGCGCTCCGTGCAAAATTCTCCGGGGGTTTCATCGGCAATGACGGAATCGCAACAGACCAGGCGAACCGGATAATCGTCGACCACGTAATGTAGGAAATCGCCTTCCGTTGGAAGGATTTCCGTGCCGCCAAAAACATCGCGCAGGGCATCGCGGTTGTCGTGATTACCGGGAATCAGGACCAGGGGGGCATTCAAGTCGTCGGTGATGGCCCGAAAGGCCTCATATCGTGCAGCACTGCCATGCGAGGCAATATCGCCCGTGTGCAATACAAGGTCTGGCCCGGGGTCCATGGCGTTGATCGTGGCGACGGCCTTGCGCAATGCGCGCGACGTATCGAAATGCCCATAGACAAGTGTGCCGGGCTCGTCGATATGGGTGTCGGAGATTTGCACCAAGATCATGCGTTGGACTCCTTGTCGCGCGGGTTTGGACGAGGCGATACTAAGCGGTGGGGATACAATTCGAAACGATTTGTGTGACGTTGGTCAGGGTTTCGAGTGACGCCGTGGTTCCGATCAGCGTGTCGACCTTGTCGTCGCTGAGAACCAGTGCCGCGTTCTCGCGGAATTTCTGCCGCACCTGATCCGGCGTCATGGGATTGCTTTCGCTGCCCCAATTATCGTCCACCACCCGTTCCAGCGTTCGGCCGTCCGTCGTTTCGACCTGAATCCAGCCCTTGAATTGCACGCCCGCCGGCGCGTCGGGATCGACGGCATGCATGATCTTTTCGGCCAAGGCTAGGATTTCCGGGTCGCGAATATTTTGGTTGGAGAAGGCTTCGACGCCGAGACGGCCAAAGGTCAGCGTGGCGGCAATCGTGAAGGGAAAACTGAACTTGGCATGATAGTCGGTGAGAGGGCGAAGTTTGACGTCTCGCGGTTCGCACATGATCGGGATCATCCATTCGGCAATCGGACAGGTCATCGATTGGACCTGATCGGCACGCAAGCCTTCTTCACGGTAGAGTTGGAGTATGCAGTCGAGGAAGCCATGCACGACATGCCCGCACGGGTAAGGCTTGAAGGAGGTGGTGGGGTATTCCCAGCGTGTTCCGAGGCCGTCCAGCAGGCGCTCCGGATGTTGTTCACCTGGTGCTGCGTAGGTGGAAAAAAATCCCTGAATGCCTTCCAGGACTTCGCGCGGGCCGGTGAATCCGCTTTCGGCTAGATAGGCTGCAGTAATCGCCGCATGCGCCGACCAGCCGACATGGAATTGCTTGGTCCAGGTCCCGTCATTAAAGCATTGTAGAATACCCGACGCCTGACTGCCGGCAATGCCGAGGGCGTTCGTAGTCTGCTCCGCATTAAGGCCGAGCATTTTGGCGGCCGTCGCGGTCGCGGCATAGGTGCCGACGACGGCGGTGGCGTGATAACCCTGCTGGTGAAAAAGTTTCTGGGCGACACTGCCGATCCGGCAGCCGGTTTCAGCGCCCGCGACGATAGCGGTCAGGATTTGATCCCCGGTTGCCTTGAGTTTTTCGCCCAAGGTCAGGGCTGTGCTCACAACAGGGGCAGAGATATGCACGACGGATCCAAGATGCGTATCGTCATAATCCAGAGCGTGCGCCATGGTGCCGTTCGCCAGCGCCGCGCCCGCGGCAGAGGCCCGGTCGCCCAGACCAATGATACGGCTTTCGTTCCCCGGTCCAACCTTTAGCGCACCATCGCGCATGATCGCGCTGCTCCGGAGGGTACTGGCAGCCAAGGTCGTGCCGAGAATATCGAGGACCCGGAGCTTGGCATCCGCCTGCACTGCATCGGGCAGATCGGTATAGCTGAGATCACAGACCCATCTCGCTAATTTTTCACTGTAGCTTCGGTCAGGCATTTTGCTCTTCTTTAATCGTTGGTGCCGCCATTTGACCCGCTAGGTAACTCTAAATCGAGCAGGGCGGCAAATTTGTGAATTCGTGAAACCTGAAAAAAATACTTTCCCACTTTCTCTAATATTTTGGATAAACGACGCGTCCTCAGCGAACGCTCAGATAAAGACGGCACAATGCGTCACCCGCGTTAGAAAACGGGAGGCGCAAATAATGATCATCACCGGCTTGTTTTTTATTGCAGGTCTTTTGATTTTTATGATCGCCGGCTGCTGGGCAATCTGGGAACCGCGATTACCACCCCTCAACCTCGCCAACGGTCGCGGGCCCCGGGTTCGCTCCCGGTGGCGTGAGTAACATACTGATCAGATTAAAGGGG
>JAJFJB010000359.1 GCA_021774435.1 Alphaproteobacteria bacterium | reverse complement strand
GCGCCGAAGGCCGTTAAGGAAGGCGTGAGCAAGGACGAAGGCGAAGAATTGAAGAAGAAGCTCGAGGAAGCAGGCGCTACGGTTGAACTCAAGTAAGACCAAAGAGCCTATTAAGTTAACGAGGGGCGCGCCATTTGGCGTTGCCCCTCGGCGTGCTGGCATCGACCATTACGGTCGGTGCGCCAAGCGAAGCCAATGTCAGTTAAGGCGAGGATAGATTATGGCGAAGTCGTTCACGGCTCGTAAGCGTATACGCAAAAGTTTCGGTCGGATTGAAGAGGTTGCCCCTCTTCCAAACCTGATTGAAGTACAGAAAGCGTCTTACGATACGTTTCTTCTGCACCGCGAAGATGAAACATCGCGCCTCGAAGAGGTGTTCAAATCGGTCTTCCCGATCCGCGATTTTTCGGAGCGTTCGCAGCTTGAGTTTGTTCGCTATGAACTCGAGGCGCCGAAATACGACGTCGAGGAGTGCCAGCAGCGCGGCATGACCTACGGCGCGCCATTGAAGGTGACATTGCGCCTGGTCGTCTGGGATGTGGATGAAGAGACCGGTGCCAAATCGATCCGCGATATCAAGGAGCAGGACGTCTATATGGGCGACATGCCTCTCATGACGCCGAATGGCACCTTTATCGTGAATGGCACCGAGCGGGTGATTGTCAGCCAGATGCACCGCTCGCCGGGCGTCTTCTTCGACCATGACAAAGGCAAAACCCATTCTTCGGGTAAGTTCCTCCACGCCGCACGAGTGATTCCCTACCGCGGCTCCTGGCTCGATTTCGAGTTCGATGCCAAGGACCTGGCCTATGTCCGTATCGACCGTCGCCGCAAATTGCCGGCGACAACGCTGCTGTTGGCATTGGATAGCGATGCCACGCAAGCGCGGCGTGAAGAGCTGGCGGGTGAAGGCGCGGTTCTCGCACCGGAAGACGCGACCGGAATGTCGCCGGAAGATATTCTGAATTTCTTTTACGATACCCTGGCGTTCACCCGCGTTAAGGATGGCTGGAAAATGCCATTCGACGGCGAGCGGATCCGGGGCTCGAAGCTGAACTTCGACCTTGTCAATGCGGCGAATGGCAAGGTTCTTGCCGAAGCGGGCGCGAAAGTGACGCCGAGGATGCTGCGTAATCTTGAAGAAGCGAAGCTTAAGGCGGTTCGTGTCTCCGATGAGGAGTTGATCGGACGCTATGTCGGAAACGACATCATCAACGAGGAAACGGGCGAAGTCTTCGTCGAAGCCGGTGATGAATTGACCGAAGAAACATTGGCGTTGCTGGCTGAAGAGAAGGTCGATGAAATGTCGGTGCTGGGCATCGACCACATTAATGTGGGGCCCTACATTCGCAATACGCTCGCCATCGACAAGAATAAGTCGCGGGAAGATGCGCTGATCGATATTTATCGTGTTATGCGTCCGGGCGAACCGCCGACATTGGAGACGGCGGAAGCGATGTTCAATAGCCTGTTTTTCACCAGCGAACGCTACGATCTTTCCTCGGTTGGCCGGGTCAAAATGAACTCGCGTTTGTCGCAGGAAACCGACGACAAAATCCGCGTCCTTCGCAAGGAAGATGTTCTCGCGATCGTCAAAGTGCTGGTCAATCTGAAGGACGGCCGCGGCGAAATCGACGACATCGATCACCTTGGCAACCGCCGCGTTCGGTCGGTCGGTGAGTTGATGGAAAACCAGTACCGCATTGGGTTGTTGCGTATGGAGCGGGCCATCCGCGAACGGATGAGTTCCGTGGATATCGACTCCGTCATGCCGCACGATCTGATCAACGCGAAGCCGGCCGCCGCCGCCGTGCGGGAGTTCTTTGGTTCTTCGCAGCTATCGCAGTTCATGGATCAGACCAATCCGCTGGCGGAAATTACCCACAACCGCCGCCTTTCGGCGTTGGGCCCGGGTGGTTTGACCCGCGAGCGGGCCGGCTTTGAAGTCCGCGACGTGCATCCGACTCACTATGGCCGGATTTGCCCGATTGAAACCCCGGAAGGACCGAATATTGGCCTGATCAACAGTCTGGCGACATTCGCCCGGGTCAATAAATATGGTTTCATCGAGTCACCTTATCGCAAGGTAGAGGACGGTCGTGTCACGGACGATGTTATGTACATCTCCGCGATGGATGAGGGCCGTTACACAATTGCGCAAGCAAATGCCGGCCTTGACGATAAAAATGCCTTCACCGAGGAAATGATCAGCTGCCGGGGCGGGGGCGATTATATCGTCGCGCGCGCCGAAGACATTGATCTGATGGACGTTTCGCCGAAGCAGATCGTTTCGGTTGCCGCGGCCCTGATCCCGTTCCTTGAAAACGATGATGCGAACCGGGCGCTGATGGGCTCGAACATGCAACGGCAGGCCGTACCGCTCATTCGCAGCGATGCGCCGCTGGTGGGCACCGGCATGGAGGAACGTGTCGCGCGCGACTCCGGCGTGACGATTGTCGCGCGGCGCGCCGGCGCCGTGGTGCAGGTTGACGCCACGCGCATCGTCGTCAGTGCAATCGAAGATGCCGACGCCTCGGAAGGAACGCCTGGCGTCGATATCTATAACCTGCTGAAGTTCCAGCGCTCCAACCAGAATACCTGTATCACGCAGCATCCGCTGGTGAAGGTGGGAGATAAGGTCGAAGCGGGCGATATCATCGCCGACGGACCGTCGACCAATCTGGGTGAATTGGCGCTGGGCCGCAATCTGCTCTGCGCTTTCATGCCGTGGAATGGGTATAATTTCGAAGACTCGATCCTGTTGTCCGAGCGGATTGTCCGTGAGGACGAACTCACGTCGATCCATATCGAAGAGTTCGAGGCGATGGCTCGCGACACCAAACTGGGCCAAGAGGAAATCACCCGAGACATCCCGAATGTCGGCGAAGAGGCACTGAAGAACCTCGACGAAGCGGGCATCGTGTATATCGGCGCCGAAGTTGCGGCGGGCGACATTCTTGTCGGCAAGGTCACGCCGAAGGGCGAATCGCCAATGACGCCGGAAGAGAAACTCTTGCGGGCGATCTTTGGCGAAAAAGCATCCGATGTGCGTGATACGTCGCTGCGTGTTCCGCCGGGGGTCAATGGTACCGTCGTTGAAGTCCGGGTGTTCTCGCGCCGGGGCGTCGATAAGGACGAGCGTGCGCTGGCCAACGAACGGGCCGAAATTGAGCGCCTCGCCAAGGATAGGGATGACGAAAAATCGATCCTTGAGCGCTGGTTCTTCGACCGGTTGAAGTCCTTGCTGCTGAACCATACGGTCGTCAGCGGTCCGAAGGGCATCAAGGAAGGTGGTCGCATTACCGAGAACCTTCTGACCGAGTATACGCCGGGCCAATGGCAGCAAATTGTCGTCAAGAACGACAAGGTCAATGATGAGTTGGAACGGGTCAAGAAGCAGTTCAACGATGCGGTTGATCAGTTCCAGGCGCGTTTCGAGGACAAGGTCGACAAATTGCAGCGCGGCGACGATCTCTTGCCGGGCGTCATGAAGATGGTGAAAATCTTCGTTGCCGTGAAGCGTAAGATCCAGCCGGGCGACAAGATGGCCGGCCGGCATGGCAACAAGGGTGTCATCTCCAAGATTGTTCCGATCGAGGATATGCCTTGTCTTGAAGATGGAACGCCGGTCGACATCGTACTCAACCCGCTTGGCGTGCCGAGCCGGATGAATGTCGGGCAGATTCTGGAAACTCATCTTGGGTGGGCTTGCCGCGGTCTTGGCCGGCAAATCCAGGCTTCGCTCGACGCGGTCAAGCGCGGCGGAAAAACCGAAACCCTCCGCAAAGACCTAAACTCGACATACGGCAAGCTGTATGCGGGCGACATCAAGGATATGGATGACACCGCGTTGCTTGATTTGGCATCGAATGTGACATCCGGCGTGCCTATTGCCACACCGGTGTTCGACGGCGCGCGTGAAGAGGACATTCTCAACATGCTCTCGCAGGCGGGCCTCGACGTTTCGGGGCAGGTAACCTTGGTGGATGGCCGGACGGGAGAGCAATTTGATCGCAAGGTGACGGTTGGGTATATTTACATGCTCAAGTTGCACCATCTTGTGGACGATAAAATTCACGCTCGTTCGATCGGCCCGTACAGTCTTGTTACGCAGCAGCCGCTTGGCGGTAAGGCCCAGTTCGGCGGCCAGCGCTTCGGTGAAATGGAAGTGTGGGCGCTGGAAGCCTATGGTGCGGCCTACACCTTGCAGGAAATGCTGACGGTGAAATCGGATGACGTTTCAGGCCGAACGAAAGTCTACGAGGCGATTGTTCGGGGCGACGACAATTTTGAAGCCGGTATCCCCGAATCCTTCAACGTGTTGGTGAAGGAACTTCGATCGCTCGGCTTGAATGTCGAACTGAAGCAAAGTTAGAGACCAAAACTGGCGGGCGGCGCCTTCGCGCCGTTCGCCAACATGACGTACCGCAACGCGCGAACTCAGGAGTGACTCGATGAACGAGTTGATGAATTTTTTCGGCCAACCTTCCGGACCGCAGAGCTTCGATCAAATACAGATCTCGATTGCCAGCCCAGATCGGATCCGCTCCTGGTCCTTTGGTGAGATCAAGAAGCCTGAGACGATCAACTATCGGACCTTCAAACCGGAACGCGACGGGTTGTTCTGCGCGCGCATTTTCGGTCCGATCAAGGACTATGAGTGCCTGTGCGGCAAGTACAAGCGGATGAAGTATCGCGGCATTATCTGTGAAAAATGCGGCGTTGAAGTTACGCTGTCCAAAGTCCGCCGCGAACGGATGGGACATATCGAGCTGGCCTCGCCGGTGGCGCATATCTGGTTCATGAAATCGCTGCCGAGCCGGATCGGTCTCTTGCTCGACATGACGCTGAAGAATTTGGAGCGGGTACTCTACTTCGAAAACTACGTCGTGGTTGAGCCGGGCCTGACGGCGCTTGAGCCGCGCCAGCTCCTCTCGGAGGAAGAGTTCCTCAACGCACAAGACGAATATGGCAATGAGAGTTTCACGGCCAAGATCGGCGCCGAGGCGATCCAAGAGATGTTGACGGATATCGATCTCGAAAAGGACCTGGTCACGCTGCGCGAGGAATTGGCGGAAACCGGTTCCGAAGCCAAGCGCAAGAAGCTGGTAAAGCGGCTGAAACTTGTCGAGGCGTTCCTGGCGTCGGATACCCGGCCGGAATGGATGATCCTCGACGTTGTTCCGGTTATTCCGCCGGAGCTGCGCCCGCTGGTGCCGTTGGATGGCGGCCGGTTCGCGACATCTGATCTGAACGATCTCTATCGCCGGGTCATCAACCGGAACAACCGTCTGAAACGGCTGATCGAACTGCGCGCGCCGGACATTATTGTGCGTAACGAAAAGCGCATGCTGCAGGAATCGGTTGATGCCCTCTTCGATAATGGCCGCCGCGGACGCGTTATTACCGGCGCCAACAAGCGGCCGCTGAAATCGCTCTCCGATATGCTGAAAGGCAAGCAGGGCCGGTTCCGTCAGAACCTGCTCGGCAAGCGTGTCGATTACTCCGGCCGTTCCGTGATCGTCGTCGGTCCGGAGCTTCTGCTGCATCAATGCGGATTGCCGAAGAAAATGGCCCTGGAGCTGTTCAAGCCCTTCATCTACTCAAAGTTGGAACTCTACGGGTTGGCGTCGACGATCAAGGCGGCCAAGCGCATGGTCGAAAAGGAGCGCCCTGAAGTTTGGGATATCCTTGAAGAAGTCATTCGCGAGCATCCGGTACTTCTGAACCGCGCCCCCACCCTGCACCGCCTGGGTATCCAGGCCTTTGAACCGGTATTGATCGAAGGCAAGGCCATACAGCTGCACCCGCTGGTCTGCACGGCGTTCAACGCGGACTTTGATGGCGACCAAATGGCGGTCCATGTGCCGTTGTCGCTGGAAGCACAGCTCGAAGCGCGCGTCCTGATGATGTCGACAAACAACATCCTTTCGCCCGCGAACGGCAAGCCGATCATTGTGCCGAGTCAGGATATCGTTCTTGGTCTCTATTATCTCTCGATCGAGAGAGACGATATGATCGGTGAACAGGCGAGCGTCGATTCCGAAGAGGCGTTGGCGGCCGCGATCGAACGGGAAGACATCGTCTTGCGAGAAGCAGGCGATCCGTCAAAGGCCGTTGATGGCAGTGATCCGAAGAAGGTGTTCAAGGCGATCAAGGCTGGAAAAGCCGTAGCCTACCGGATCCCGGTTTTGGGTTCGATCGGTGAAATCCATCACGCGATGGAAAACAAATCGATCACGCTGCACACGAAGATCAAAGCGAATTGCCGGACCTTTGATGAGGATGGCAATCCGACGGTGAAGCGGATCATCACGACTCCGGGCCGCATGCTGATTGGCGAGATCCTGCCTTACAATCCGAACATCACGTTCGAGAATATCAATCGGCTTCTGACCAAACGTGACGTATCGAATGTCATCGATGTGGTCTATCGCCACTGTGGTCAGAAAGAGACGGTCATTTTCTGTGACCGGTTGATGGCTCTGGGCTTCGGTTGGGCATGCCGTGCCGGTCTGTCATTTGGTAAGGACGACCTTGTCGTGCCGAAAGCCAAGGACGGCCTGATTGCGGATGCGCATTCCAATGTCAAGAAGTACGAGCAGCAATATCTCGACGGGCTGATCACGCAAGGCGAGAAGTACAACAAGGTTGTCGACGTTTGGTCGAACTGTACCGATCGTGTCGCCGAAGAAATGATGGAAGAAATTTCGACGGCCGAAACGGGCAAGCCGGAAAACTCCGTCTACATGATGGCGCATTCCGGTGCGCGTGGTTCGGCAGCACAGATCAAACAGCTCGCGGGTATGCGCGGTCTGATGGCCAAGCCGTCGGGTGAAATCATCGAAACGCCGATCATTTCGAACTTCAAGGATGGGCTCACTGTTCTCGAATACTTCAACTCGACACACGGTGCACGGAAAGGTCTGGCCGATACGGCGCTGAAGACGGCGAACTCGGGTTATCTGACACGCCGCCTTGTCGACGTTGCGCAGGATTGCGTCATCGTTGAAGTCGATTGCGGCACGAAGAACGGCCTCACGATGCGGCCGATCATCGAAGGGGGTGAGTTGATTGATCCGCTCGCGGAGCGGATTCTCGGCCGGACGGCTGCGACCGACGTACTCGATCCGCAAACTGGCGATGTGCTTGTCAAGGCGGGTCAATTCATTGACGAAACCAAGGTCGATGAAATTGATGCGGCGGGAATCGACGCCGTTCTGATCCGTTCCGTCCTGACTTGCGAGAGCAAGGGCGGCGCTTGCGGGTCCTGTTATGGCCGCGATCTGGCGCGCGGTACCGACGTCAATATCGGTGAGGCAGTTGGCGTGATTGCCGCACAATCGATCGGAGAACCCGGCACGCAGCTGACGATGCGGACATTCCATATTGGCGGCGCGGCACAGCGTGGCGCCGAACAATCGTCTGTCGAGTCAAGCATCGACGGCACGTTGTCCCTCAGCAACCAAATCACGGTAACCGACTCGAGTGGCCGGCCTGTTGTCATGGCGCGTAACACGGAAATCATTCTTCGCGATGCGCAAGGACGGGAGCGG
>JAJFJB010000358.1 GCA_021774435.1 Alphaproteobacteria bacterium | reverse complement strand
AGGCGCGGACGCCATTGCAATCATGACGCCATGGGCCCTGTTCCGGGATCTGAAACCGGCCGCGCTCGCGGAAATGATGCGCGGCTCGCTTGTGCTCGACCCCTTCGGTGTGCTGGATGGGCGCGCGGCGATTGATGCCGGGTTGGATTACATCACATTGGGTGTTTCGCCATGAAGCCTATGATGAGAGGAACCGAATGCTAAAACATGAATTTTCGTCGCCACAAGCGCCATCGCGCGTTGTCATTCTGGGTGCGGGCGGCTTCGTCGGCGGCGCAGCGGCGAAAAGGCTCGCCTCTCTCGATGTCCCGGTTGCAGGACTGGGTCGGAGTACGCTGGATTTACTCGCCGACGACGCCGCGGAAGCTCTTGCCGCGCAGCTCAAACCCGAGGATTCGCTTTTGGTGGTGTCCGCGCAAGCGCCTTGCAAGAACACGACGATGCTGGTCGACAATGTCCGTATGATGGACAGCGTTTGCCGTGCCCTGGAAAAAGCGTCCGTATCGCACATCGTCTATATCAGTTCCGATGCCGTGTACGCCGACGATCCCAACCCGTTGACGGAACGGTCGAAAATTCAACCCGATTCACTGCACGGGATGATGCATGCCGCGCGCGAGGTCATGCTGCAAAGCGTCGTGGGCGATACGCCCTACGCCGCCTTGCGCCCAAGCCTGCTGTATGGCGCCGCCGACCCGCATAACGGCTACGGCCCCAATCAGTTCCGCCGCCGCGCGGAGAACGGCGAAGACATCATGCTGTTCGGCGAAGGCGAAGAACGCCGCGATCACGTTCTGATCGACGATGTTGCCACGCTGATTTGCAACGTTCTGTTTCACCGCAGCTCCGGCGCGTTAAACATCGCGACGGGCGCCGTCATGTCGTTCCGCGAGATTGCCGAGGCCGTCGCGGATCTTTTCGAAAACCCGCCGGCGGTCAAGGGACGGCCCCGGCAAGGCCCGATGCCGCATAATGGATACCGGCCCTTCGACCCGGCCGCCTGCCAGGCAGCCTTTCCGGACTTTCACTACACGTTATTGCCTGAAGGCTTGGTAAAAGTGCATGCCGAGACCCAAGGAGACGCCGATGCCTGAACTGAATCTGCTGAAAAGCCTGCCGAAGAGCAACCGCAACATCCAGACGCGCGGCGAAGCCAAAACGCAGGAGCTGATCGACCTGTCCCGCGAATATGGCGCGGAATATTTCGATGGCTCCCGCGATGTCGGTTACGGCGGTTATTATTATGACGGCCGATGGGTCCCTGTGGCGCGTGACATCATCGAACAATATGGCCTCAAGAAAGGCGACCGGGTTCTCGATGTCGGCTGTGCGAAAGGCTTTCTGGTCAAGGATCTGCTCGCGGAAGGCATCGAAGCCTTCGGACTGGATATTTCCGAGTATGCGCTGATGAATTGCGAGCCGGAGGTTGTCGGCCGGCTGCAGATCGGCAGTGCCGAAAAGCTGCCCTTCCCCGACAAGAGCTTCGACGTGGTCCTGGCGATCAATACGCTACACAACCTCAAGAAACCTGACGTGATCAGCGCCTTGCAGGAAATGGAACGTTTGGCAACGAAGGGCAAATTTCTGCAAGTTGACTGCTATCAGACACCCGAAGGCAAAGCTTTATTCGAGTACTGGGTCCTGACGGCTTATACTCACGATTATCCGGAGGGCTGGAAGCGCATCTTCGACGAAGCCGGCTATACCGGCGACTACTATTGGACACTCTTTTAGAGGCAGGCACGGCGCAATGGACGAGAGCACACCAAGAAACAGTTTCGATACAGGCGCGGCGCGCGACCGGTGCCGTGCGTTTCGGCGCAGAATCCTCGACATCTCGCAACAGGTCAGCGCCCTTCACATCGGTTCCGCGTACTCCTGCACCGAAATCGTCGACTGTATCTATTACGGGCTCATAAAGCGCGGCGGCGACGGCGCGAGTGCCGACACCTTCATCATGTCGAAAGGTCATGGCTGCATGATCCAGTATGTGATCCTCGAAGACCTTGGCATCCTCAGCCGGCAGGATCTCGATGAATACTGTACCGCGGGCGGCATACTCGGCTGCCATCCCGACTACGGCAATCCCGGGATCGAAGCCTCCACCGGATCGCTGGGACACGGGCTCTCGATGGCCGTCGGCATGGCCTATGCGGCCAAGGTCGACCGTACCGCCGGCACCGTATATTGCGTGCTGAGCGACGGTGAAGTTCAGGAAGGCTCGACCTGGGAAGCCACGATGATGGCGTCCTCCTTCGGTGTTTCGAACTTGGTCGCCTTCATCGACAATAACGACTTCCAAAGCCTTGGCCGCACGAGCGAGACCCACCCCAGCTTTTATCCGCTGCGCGAAAAATACGAAGCGTTCGGGTGGGAATGCGCCGAAGTCGACGGGCATGATTCCCAGGCGGTTTTCGACGCCGTGACCTCGCGCCAAGGCGACAAGCCCTTGATGGTCGTGTGCACGACGACGAAGGGCCGCGGCGTGAGCTATATGGAAAACGTGCCGATCTGGCACTATCGGTCGCCCGATCCCGAGGAATACAAGCAAGCGATGGAAGAGCTGGCGGGAGCGGCGCAATGAGAAACGTCTTCTCCGAAACGCTCTACGAATGCGCAACGCAGGATCCGAGCATCTACATCGTCGTCGCCGATATCTCACCGGCCGGCAGTATGGTCAAATTCCGCGACGAATATCCCGAACGGTTCCTGAACGTGGGTGTCGCCGAACAGTCCATGATCGGTATCTGCGCCGGGCTGGCCCTCAAGGGCGCCCAACCATTCGCGTATACGATCGCCACATTCTCCCTCTACCGACCCTTCGAAATGGTGCGCGACGATCTTTGCTACCAGAACCTGCCGGTCACGGTCGTCGGCATGGGGACGAGCGTCGTCTATTCAACTCTTGGCGGCACGCACCACACGCAGGAAGACGTCGCCATCGCAAGTGCGATCCCCAATCTGCAAATCCTCGCCCCCTGCGACCCGTTGGAGATGCATCTCGCCACGCTGCACTGCGCGAAGCAAAAGACAGGCCCTATCTATCTGAAACTCGGCAAGGCGGGCGAACCCGTCCTAACAGAGAATGCAGAGGACCCCTTTGAATTCGGCAAGCTACGCTACATCCGCAAGGGCTCCGACACCTGCATTCTGTGCTATGGCCCCATCATGACAATGGCGCAGGAAATCGCCGAACAGCTTACGTCGCAGGGTGAAAGCGTCTCCCTGGTGTCGGCACACACGATCAAGCCAATTGACCGCGAGGGCGTCATCCGCGCCCTAACCGATCACAAACGTGTGGTCGTTATCGAGGAGAACGCACCGCATGGCGGCCTCGGGTCGCGGGTCAAGGAAATCGCCTGGGACACCGGTGCGAAGTGCGACCTTAAGTGTTTCGCGCTTAAAGATGAGTTCATTCACTATTACGGTTCCTATGAAGGCCTTCTCGACGCGCATGGCCTTAGCACTGACAGAATCCTCGCAACGCTGCGTGAAGTATAACGGACAGATACGCGACCGATAACCATTCCGAAAAACGGCGGCTCAAGAACGAACGGTCAGCGTTGGTTGGGGGCAATACGTAGAATCTAAATGAAAAAATTCATTATAGATCGCGCAGAAAATTTTATCGCTCTCGGTATCTCAGCCGTTTTCCTCGGCTATGCCGTCTATCGCGTCGTGAATATTCCCAAAATAAATTTATTCGAAATCGTCTACACGGTCACTGCCGTAACGATTGCCGTTGCCGCCGCGATGATGATTATCCTGCCGCGCCGCTTCAAACAAAATCTGCTTCTCATGGCCGCTGCGATAGCTGTCTCGGTTGTGGCCGCTTGGTTTATGTTGCCGCTCGCCGGTATCGAGCCAAAGAGCGTCATTCACCAAACGGTCAACACCTTTCGTAGTGAGCTCGGGTCGCCCGAGATCGTCCTGAAATCCAGAAAGGGATCCGACAACAGGACGGTGGCGGAGGTTCTCGAAGCGCTGCGCGCTAATGGGATCGAGGCCTATCGCAGCCCATCGCTTCGTTCCTTGATCGAATCTGCCGACACCGACTTGATTCCCCTTCTTCCCCTGGGCGGCATTTCAAGAGCGACCACTGTTAACTGCAACGAAGGAGACCAGCGGCAATTCCCAGTACTGCAAAGCGACCGTTACGGGTTCAACAATGAAGATACCGTCTACGCCCAGAAGAACGACCGCATCCTCTTGCTCGGGGACTCTTTCATATATGGTCAGTGCGTCCATCAGGAACAGACCGTCGCCGGGCACCTGCGCCGTAACGGGTACGCCGCGATTTCTCTGGGGGTCGGTGGGAACGGGCCGTTGTTCGATTTGGCGTCACTGCGCGAGTATGGCTCGCGCCTGCGCCCCAAAACGGTGGTCTGGTTTTATACGGTCGGCAACGATTTGATCGATTTGCGAGACCATGAAATTCGCAGCAAGATTCTGATCAATTATTTCGATCCGCAATTTTCACAGAACCTGGCCGGCAAGCAGAACGTTGTAGATAAAACCTGGAAAACGATTTGGAATAATCCCAGCCATTGGCGACCAATCATAAATGCGCATGGCGTCAGCGCGGATGCTTATCGGAAAGGTGGCAAAGAAGAAGCCGCTGAGGTCCACCGCCGTCTTTTGTCGGTTCTCGGACCAAGAGCGTCAAACATAGGGTCGGTCAAAAAGACCGAGGATGTCGTTAAAATCATCGGCCAAATTTTCCGAACCGCAAAGCAGGACGTCGAATCCTGGGGCGGTACGCTGTACTTCGCGCCGATCTGGGGTGCTTCGTACTATCGGCTTGGCCGCCTGCCCCCGCACATAGACGCCGTCATGGCGGAAGCGAAAGCTGCAAAACTACCCTTTATCGATATCGACGCTGCAATAAAACGAAGCGGCGACCACGATCTTTTCTTTCCAGTTACGAAAGACATCCCTCACCACAACTCGAACGGCTACGCGCTTTTTGCGGATGCGATAGCCGACGTTCTGGCACCGAAGTCGGGGCTTTTGGTTCTGGAAGCAACATTTGGAGAAAACTGCAAGGATGCCAAGCTCACCTATCCCGCAGTCAATATCGTCCGGCCGGGAAATGCGACACAGGCAGTCTCCGGCATATGCGACGGGCGGGCCAAGTGCAGTTTTGGCATCGGAAACAATCTCGTTGGCAGCGACCCTGCGGGCGGGTGCGTAAAGGACTTTGTTGCGACTTGGATGTGCATCGGATCAAAGCGCAAGGGCAGCCTCTATGTTGACAAAAGCACGACCGGCTCGTCGAAAGTTCATTTGTTTTGTGAAGATGGCGTACCGCGACACGACATTTCCGTCCGTAAATCGTCAGCGCATGAGGTGTTCACGGGTGCGCTTAGCGGGAAAGCAGTCCGCCAGATTGAAGCGCAATACAAATCCTACGTCGGAATTGAGAATGCAGTCGCCGGCGAAGGAAGCCCATCCCGAGCAGAGACTGCAAGCATTCTTGGCAACTCGATCGCACCAAGCGGCTCGGACCGTGTTTTCCGTATCGCAATCGCCGCCCCCGCCTTCGCCGCCCGCGATTCAGAATTTGTTGTTGGCATCTTTCTAGCCAACAGCTCACGCGCCGTCGCGCACCAGCGCCTTCTTCTGAAAAAAGGAATTACGAATACCGCGAACGTCGAGTATTTCTTCCAATATGATGGAACGGCACCGGTTGCAGTCGATATACGGATTGGCGTCGGCAGCGGCGGCAAGGTTTTTTTGAATGGTGACGACAAATCGCAATCCAGTACGGTCTGGAACCCGCGCCTTGTCATCGAAGAGTATAAAAAAGAATAGCCGTCGCCGTTTTCTTACTTCGAATTAAAACGATTTTTTTGTGACGAATTTGAGCGCGTGAGATGAATGGCCGGAAAAGCGTGAAACCTTCGTCCCAGAGTCGTAAAAAGGCTGCACACCTATTCTCAACCCCGTCCAACAAGGCTAGGATGCCGTCTCATTTTGGCCGGACTGTCGATCAACCTGGGAAATCCCACTTTATTGAAGGTTAGAAGTAATGTCAGACCGTGTGATTGATGTTTTCGCTGAAGTTTTGCAAGTTCCTGCGGATGAACTCAATGACGACAGTTCGCCCGAAAACACCCCCAAATGGGACAGCTTGACGAATATGAACCTCGTGCTCGCCATTGAGGACGAGTTTTCCGTGCGCCTGAGCACGAAGGACATCGTTTCAATGCGTTCGATAGCGATCGTCAAGAAAGTTCTGCGCGAAAAAGACGTGGCCGGTGTCTGAGACTGCATTGCCGGATATCGCTTCTCAAACCGACGACCCTCGTTCGCCGATAACAGCAAAACGGCGTTGGCGCGCTTATGCGTCGAATGCGCCGGAAGGTTTGACCGAAGCGAATATTCACGTCGGTATTGCCGCCAGTTTCACCGCCAATAATCTAGTTCCCTTCATTGGGTCGAGCCTACTTGAAGACGGCTTTGCCCCCACGGTGACTGTCGGGGAATATAATCAGATATTCCAAACCTGCCTCGATCCCGAGACCTATTTCACCGTGTTACCGGATGTTATCGTACTCTTGTTCCGCCTTGAAGATCTCTTCGCCGCGGAGATCGATGAATTTCTGGGCGGTGACCGCACCGCCATTTCGCGTTGCGATGACAAGATTGACAACCTTTGCCGGGCTATCGCGCAACTCCGGGCAGGCTTCAGCGGCACCATCATCGTTTCGACACCGCCCTTTCCAACAGTCGTCCCGCCCGATGCCTTCGAGTTGCGCAACGCTTCGGACCTTGGGGGTCTGCACCGGCATATTGTAACCGCACTTGTTGCCGCGGCCGCGGATATCAACGAAGTACGTCTTGTCGACCTTGATGGCGTGCAAAGGCATATCGGCGTTACTGGCGCCTATGACAGCCGACAATGGTATCTATTCCGACAGCCCTTCACCGACGCTTTCCTGATGGAAGTCGGCGGTTTGATCGCGCGCATTTCGGCAACCTCCCGCCGCGCTTCTAAGAAGTGCGTCGTCGTGGACTGCGACAATACCCTGTGGGGCGGAATTATTGGAGAAGACGGCCTTGACGGCATCCAGATTGGAGTCGATTTTCCCGGTTCGGCCTTTCAGGATTTTCAACGTTTGCTGCTCTATTGGCGGGAGCAGGGAATTTTTATCGCCTTGGCCAGTAAGAACAACGAGGCCGATGTTTGGGAAGTTTTCGACAAACATGACGGCATGATTTTGAAGCGCGATCACATCTCGGCTTGGCAAATCAATTGGGAGCCGAAAGCGGAAAACATCCACAGAATTGCGGCGGATCTCAACATCGGGGTCGATAGCCTTGTGTTCATCGACGACAACCCCATGGAAATCGCCTACATGCGCAGCGCCTGTCCCGGCGTGATCAGCTTTTTGGTTCCCGAAGATCCAGCGGAAATACTGACGACCATGCAGGGGGTCAAACTGTTCGACCGGCAGGATATTACCGACGAAGACCGCAAACGTGCCGACATGATGCGATCGGAGCGCGTGCGCGCCGACCTGTCGGGGCAAATGACCAAGGAAGAGTTCTTGCAGGCGCTGGAACTACGCATAGAAGTGTCACAGGGCGACGCGGAATCCTTGGGACGGATTTCCCAACTCGTCAACAAGACCAACCAGTTCAACCTGACCACGATGCGGCGGACGCTCGAAGAAGTTAGAGAACTAGCCGCCAATGACCAATGGCGCATCTACGGCGTCAGAGTCGCGGACAAATTTGGAGAATACGGACTCACCGGGGTGATTATCCTGGAACTGACTTCCGATACGACCGTGCGGCTGGACACGTTTTTGATGAGTTGCCGCGTCCTGGGCCGCAATGTTGAAAATTCCATGCTCGCCGCTGTTGCGGATGATTTGGGCCGTGAGGCAGGACTAATCTTGAACGGAACCTATATCCCCACGGCCAAGAACAGCATGGTTGCCAACTTTCTACCTGATCATGGCTTTCAGTCTTCAGACGACGGGTCTTGGCAAATTGCATTGAAAGATGTAACGCCCATGCCAGCGTCGGTGACACGGGTGGACAAGGGAACGCTTTAAGTTTCCAGCAGCGATTAGGCGTGATGGTAGGAGAGATTTTTGTCACTCAGCAGTCCTGAATATTTTCTTTTTCTGTCATGCGTTTTCGTCCTGTTTTATTTGCTCCCCAAAGGACGGCCGCGCGTCGTCCTGCTCGCGGGCGCCAGCTATTTTTTCTACTCACAACTGTCGCATTATTACGTCCTGGTTCTCGCAGCAGTCACCTTTTGCGCGTATTCCGCCCGCTGGTTATTGGCAGGCACTAAAGACGCATCGCGACGATGGCGGTTGTTTGGCGCTATTTTGACGCTTTTGGTAATGCCTCTGTTTATTTTTAAGTATCTTGAGTTCGTTCTGGGCACGGGCGCGGCTGCGCTCTCGATGATATGGGATCCGGTATCCGCCCCGGTGCTATCGCTTGTGCTGCCTGTAGGGATTTCTTTTTTCACCTTTGCCGCCGTCGGATATGTCATCGATGTTTATCTCGAGGTAATCGAGCCGGAACATCGACCATTGGAATTCGCGCTTTTCCTATCGCTATTCCCTCTGATCTCCGCCGGCCCGATCGAACGTGCCAGCCGCATTTTGCCGCAATTACAATTGGATGCGGACTTCAAGGCAGATAACGCTTTGGCGGGATGGCGCCTGATACTCATCGGGCTCTTGCTGAAACTCGTCTTTGCCGACCAGTTGATTGAACCGGCGAACAAAATCTTTGAAACGCCCGAGAAGTTTATACCGCTCGAGCAATTGTTCGGCGTGATTTTCTACGTGTTTTATATTTATGGCGATTTTGCGGGATACTCGCTGATCGCCATCGGCAGCGCTATGCTGTTCGGGCTCAAAGTCGCCCCCAATTTTAGGCAACCCTTTCTCAGCGCGACAATCCAGGAGTTTTGGAGAAACTGGCATATTTCTTTGTCATCATGGGCACGCGACTACATATTCGCACCGCTTCAAGTGAGTTGGCGTCGATACCGATTTACCGGGTTGGCGATGGCAACCATGATCTCCTTCATTCTTATCGGCATTTGGCACGGTGCGGCGTGGGGTTTCATCGTATTCGGTTTCTTTCATGGTGCCTTGACCATCGGCTCCCTCATCACTTTGCGTCATCGCGATGCGTTTTGGTCAGCGCTAAAGGTGCCGCCAATTCTGGTCAAGATGGCCCGGGTTCCCGTTACCCTCGCATTGGTGATCCTGACCTTCGTCGTCTATCGCGCCAATAGCCTTACCGAAGCCTGGGCCATGTATGGCGACATTCTTTCTTTGGATCTGCTGCTAAACGTTTGGTATCTGATCAAAATTGTCGCCATGCAAACGGGGACGCCAACAGCCTTATCCGTCATCGGTATTGGCTCGATCGGCTGGCTCTATATTTTTGCGATGCTGGGCGGCGACATTCTGGTTCGAAACAACTATCAAATTCAGCGATTTCCTGCCGTCGTGCAGATAGTGTTCTACAATGTCGCCCTCATGACGGTCATCTACGCTTGGCTGAGCGGCAATACCGCACAACCGTTCATGTATTACAAGTTCTAGGGGCATGCCCGACTCGTTGGCGCAATGGTCACGGTTCCTGCGGAGTCTTGTCCTGACCCTGACGCCTACCTGGATCGCGTTTGCCGGGCTTGAATATGTCGCTTTCCATACCGGAGAGACCCAGCCGCCTGCAGTCAGCGCGCAACGGCAGCAAAATGATCCGAACCTGCTATGGATGACCCGGGTCAGTGGCAATCAATACATTCAATTCAAACTAGAACGCCTCGCCCTTGAAAGGCCAGATGTCGTCATGATGGGGGCGTCGCGCGGCACGCAGCTTAGAAGTGGTGTTTTCAAACCGTACTCATTCTATAACCTATCGCTCACCAGTTGGACGTTCGCGGCTTTCATCGACATCATCAATAAATTTCCGGAAGGCTACGCCCCGAAAGTTATCGTCTTCAACCTCGATTTTTTTACGTTCAACGACGGCTGGCATGAAAAAAACAGGGGCTCCCATCCCATCTTTGCCCGCGACACAGGTTTGTTCCCCCACGCACAGCGTCTACGCAACGTGGTCAATGCAATCCGGGACTACCCTCCCCGCTTTGCTACCTTCCCGGACATGCGCGAAGAGCTTTATGGCAGCAGCGCCCTAGGCCTAACGGCGATCACGCGGTCAGCTGGATTTCGCAAAGATGGCTCGCTGCAATTCGACGACAAAGTGCTGTCTCTGGCCGGTGCCATGCCAAACATGATGGCCGATGTGACGCTCGGGTTGATGCCACTGTTTTTTGGCGCCAGGATGGGCGAGACGGAGATGACCCGCTTTGCGGAATTCGTCGATTTGGCGAAGTCCAAGGGCATTGCGTTGGTCGGAATTCAGACACCTATGTTCGACCCCTTGAACCGTGCCGTTGAAACCAGCGGGCACTATGGCATTCTCCGTGAATTCGAGGACAGGGTCGAACGCGGCTGGCTCAAGAAACTCGGTGTCCTATTCTTCGACTTTCGGACATTCAAACCTTATAGCAACGATTACCGCTATTTTATCGATGTCGTGCATTCCACGGAGCCCGTATTTATTGCCATGGTCGAACGCATGGCCGCCGACAGCGAATTTTCACGCTTGCTGCCTGACATTTCCATCTCGAGGCTTCGTAAGTTGCTGAAACGAGACCGCTTAGCGTCACAGCACGTCCATTTCTTTTATAATGATAGTTGAGGTATCCGATACGGTATGCTGGCTCCAGAATTGGCTTGAGGGGATAACCGTATCTCCGTAGCTTGCGGCTGCGCGGAATCGGTTCAATGAGGGAAATCGCTCGAGAGGAGAAACGAGATTCGTACTCGAAAACACATACTCGTGACAGGCGGCGCCGGATTCTTAGGTTCGCATCTCTGCGAAAAGTTACTGGCCGCGGGACATGATGTCCTTTGTGTCGATAATTACTTCACGGGTTCGAAGGACAATATCGCCCACCTTTTGTCGAATCCCCATTTCGAGGCAATGCGGCACGACGTAACCTTTCCGCTCTATGTCGAAGTCGATGAAATCTATAACCTCGCCTGTCCGGCGTCACCGATCCAATATCAGCGCGATCCGGTTCAGACCACCAAGACATCGGTACATGGCGCGATCAACATGCTGGGCCTCGCAAAAAGAACGAAAGCCAGGATCTTGCAGGCGTCGACGAGTGAGGTCTATGGCGACCCGCAGCTTCATCCGCAACCTGAACATTATTGGGGAAATGTAAACCCGATCGGAAGCCGTGCTTGCTACGACGAAGGCAAGCGCTGTGCGGAGACGCTGTTCTTCGACTATTGGCGCCAGTATCAGCTGGAAATTCGGGTCGCGCGAATCTTCAACACCTATGGGCCACGCATGCACTCCAACGACGGGCGCGTAGTTTCCAATTTCATTGTGCAGGCTCTGCGAAACGAACCGATCACTATTTATGGCGAAGGCAACCAGACCCGGTCGTTCCTTTACGTCGATGAACTTGTGGATGGATTGATAAAGCTCATGGCGGCTCCGAACGACCTTACCGGCCCCGTGAATCTCGGCAACCCCAACGAATTCACGATCCGGGCTCTGGCGGAAAAGGTAATCGAGATGACTGGCTCGAAATCGGAGATTGAGTATCATCCATTGCCGGAAGATGACCCGGTTCAACGTCAACCGGATATTGCGTTGGCGCGAGCCCGGCTCGATTGGGAGCCCGGAATCATGCTCCAGGAAGGCCTGCAGCAAACGATCGACTTCTTTCGCGCCGACCCATCTATCGTGCGAACCACCAGCCTGGCGCAGCAGTCCGCATAGCATGAATGCCGCGCCTTCTGGTATTGGGATTTGTGCCAGGGCGGAACGCTAAGCGGCGTAACGAATAAGACCTTCCAATCGCAACGGGTTTCCCAATGATGTTTACTTGCTCCCACTGTTCTCACGAATTGAGCGCGAAGGATGATGAGGTCCTTTGCAGCGGTTGCGGCACTAAATATGGCCGGATGGAAGACGGGATCGTCATTTTCGACGATTGCCTCGACAAACATAGTTTCTTTGAGAAGCAAGCGATTGAAAGGCTCGATCGGTTTTATAAGGGATATGATCGCGGACAATTTTTGGAGGACTTGAAGAAAGTAGATTTATGGCAGATGGACGAAGGCAACAAACGTGTCGGCATTGCGAAAAAGTTTTGGTGGGAACCCCATATCGGCAAGATTGAGAACAAGCTGATTCTGGAACTCGGTTGCGGCGTCAATTACATCGTTCCCTATTTTATGGAGTGCGACAACAAAGTCGTCGCGTTCGATATTTGCCGCGAAAGCGTTGAGTATTCGAAGCAAATTTTGACGGCGGTGGGTGCGAGGATGGACAACATCACTTACGCCGTCGCCGACGCGCGCGAAGTTCGCTTTCCCGCAGAATTCGATATTATCAATATAAGCAACGTACTACATCATATCGACGACAAGCCGGCCGTCTTTAAACGGGCCTACGATGCGCTGAAACCCGATGGCAAACTCATCATTGTCGAACCCAATTACTATTATCCGCCTCGATGGATTATCGAGACAGATGTCTTCGATCCCATAAATTTTGTGAAGAAGTATTTTGTCGACAACGACCTCATCGAAAAAGGTGAAAAGGCAATCATTTTCAACAACATGATTGGGCAGTTGGAAAATGCCGGCTTTACAATCGACGTATGCGAAAAGGACGACAATTACCTCGGTTACTTCACGGTCTATTGGGTGAAGGAAATGACCGGGATAGCGAGAGCAATATTTCTGGCCGACAGTCACCTTTTCACCAAAATCATGCCGCGCGCGATAGCACCCTTTCAATATATAATTGCCTCGAAAGGCGATCCCACGGCGACGCACTAATGCGCGATAAAAACTATTCTCACCGGTACTCCAGTACCGCCAGGCCAAACGGAAAATACTTGCACCGGTATCACCCCGGCATCGAATTCGAAGCCAACATTACAAATAGGTTCTCTTGGTGCCGGGGCACCATAAATATCACGGAGACAATCGCACGTATGATTCAGGAGAAGGGCTAAATGGCGAACCGTTTGAGCCAAGCTGAGTGGCGGCGCTTTTTTACTGTGACAGCTGTCATCATCTCGCCGGTGGTCATCATATTTGTTGCCCTGGAGATAATCGCTTGGCGGTATGGAGAGACGTGGCCTATGTCGCGTGTCGCGACCTGGCAAAACGAGGCGCCTGACCGTGAATGGCGCGGCGGTGACGGACAATCATATCTTACCTATAAGGTCAGTCGTGTACGCCTTAGAAGACCAGAAATTTTAGTTCTCGGAGCGTCCCGGGCGAATGGTTTTGAAGAAACGCAGTTTAAGCCCTACAGTTTCTACAATGCGGGATTAACATCTTGGACCTTCGGCCACTACCGACGTTTCCTCGAATTGACAACCAACACCGATTACGTACCTCGAATTCTTATTGTGAATGTCGATTTTTGGATGTTCGGCTTTGGCTTTGAAAAATACTGGAAAAAACGATTTTACGAGACCCCTACCACGCACATTGCAGATATCAAAATTGTGTTAGATGAAATCATAAGACGGCCCATCATAATTTGGCAAAACTTGGTTAACACAAAACAATTCAAGGGATTGTACGCAGTATTGAGTGCCTCAGGTTTTCGCACTGACGGATCATTAATGTTTGGAAAACTGAAGCTATCTCCAGATCGGTTGTCGAGTGACGGGACAAGTGTGGGTGTTGCTCCAGTGGAGTTGTCAGATAGTTTCGATCCTTACCAAGTTCGAGCTTTTGAACATTTCATGGCTGCGGCAAAATCAAGAGGCATTGCGGTGATTGGCATTCAATTGCCCTACTATGACAAAATACTGGATGCGCTTGAGACTACGGCCAGGAATGGTTCTTGGCGTGAATTTAGATCCAAAGAGCGTGCGCAGTATTTCGCCGACCAAGGATTAATCTTCTTTGATTTCGCTGACATTCCAAGCTTGCGCAACACACCTGAAAGATTTGTCGATTCTATCCACCCTGACCGGGTCGCCGTATCCAAATTGGTAAAACGCATCGCGAAAGACCCAAGAGTTCAGCAGTTGTTGCCAAGGCTTACATCTGAAAATGAGTGATGCCGTTTACAAACCCGGTCTTTCTATCAGCCATCGCAGCTTCTCGATGGCTGATCAAAGGGAGTTTGCCGCCCTGTCAGGCGACTTTAACCCGATCCATTTAGACCCCATTGCGGCTAGACGAACAATTATAGGCCGCCCCGTGGTTCATGGTATGCACGCCGTATTTGCTGCCCTGGAAGCGTTCGCGGCGTATTCCTCTGAGAACAAAGCCTCCACCGGAATCGCCAAACTAACAGCAAAATTCCCAAAGCCGATATTTGTCGACGACACCGTAGATTTTCGAATCGAGGAAATTAATGCTGAGGGCTGCCGTATCGTTTGCCAGACAGATGGCGCGTCGCGAATGGCGCTTTCCGTTACTTTTGGCGTTCCCTCCCCATCGGAGATCAACTGCCCCCCTCAGCCAAAGCACTGGCCACCGATAACCAATTCCAAACTCGAAGAGCTAAGTGAATCATCGGGCAGCGTGCTCTTGGGTTTAGATGAAACCCAGGCGAAACAATTATTCGGTGGGGTGATCCAGTGGCTTGGCGCACGTTCGGCGGCGGAAATGCTGGCGATTACACGCCTCGTCGGCATGGTTTGTCCGGGACGTCACTCGTTGTTTGCGGAATTTACCGCTTATTTTCGCCCTGATTCTTCTGGCGACAACCTCAACTACACGGTTACAGACATTGACGACCGCTTCGCGCGAATCGTGATGGACGTCAATGGGTCTGCCCTGCAGGGCGAAGTACGCGCTTTCTTTCGACCTCCGCCCGAGGATCAGCCTCCAATCACCGATATATCTCCACGTGTCTGCAAAGGTGAATTTTCAGAACGAAGCGCTTTGATCGTCGGCGGCAGCCGCGGCATCGGCGAGGTTGTGGCAAAGATTCTCGCCGCCGGTGGCGGACACTCCATAATTACCTATCATCAGGGCCGGTCAGACGCGCTGCGCGTCTCCGAAGAAATCAGGAGTTGGGGTGGAAATTGCTCGATCCATCAACTAGACGTACAGAAACCTGGCAAGATGATCGAGCAGATATTCAATGGCCCGGAAGCGCCAACATCACTCTATTACTTCCCTTCTCCGAAAATTGTAGGCAGCCGAAGTGGATTGTCCAACGAAACGTTCGCAGATCAACTTTCCAAGGAATTCTTCCGTTGTTACGTGACAGGATTGAGCCGGCTAATCAACGAAGCCATCGATCTTGAAATTGAGATGAGTGTGTTTTGCCCTTCCACGATTTTCATTGATGAAAACCCTGGCGACTTGGAAACATATGTAACTGCCAAAAAAGCGTCGGAGGCACTGTGCGAGTTTTATGCGGCGCATGCGCCCAAAATTCGAACTATAATCAAACGACTTCCAAGAATTCGGACCGATCAGAATTCGAGTTTGATACCAATAGAAACAGCTGAAGCTTTAGATGTCATGCTTCCTATAGTACGGGAAGTGGAAAAGGAT
The DNA here is from genome assembly GCA_021774435.1 of Alphaproteobacteria bacterium. Classification (GTDB taxonomy): domain Bacteria; phylum Pseudomonadota; class Alphaproteobacteria; order UBA8366. The sequence continues at coordinate 3,014 of JAJFJB010000358.1, read as the reverse complement.
TGACGTTTCTCTCAATCAGGCATTCGGCATTCAAGCCAATGCAACCTCAATGTTTCTCGACTTCGAGAAGCAACACTTACATTGTCGGCCCGACTAGCATGCAAAACTGTGCGTTCCCATCACGAACGACCAAGCTGTGCGAGGAACGTTTCGCGTGACGACTTCGGATCAAAAAAAACTTCTTTCCTTGCTCGCTGAAGGCGCAGACTGGGTTCGAATATTATTGAACGCCGGTCTAATCGCAATTGCGGTTTTCCTAATCCTGTTATCATTCCGTTTCGGAGTCGACCGAGGACATATTGACATCGTCCCAGTCGGAGGACACGGGCATTTCTGGACGGGTATTTGCGGTGTCTTAAGTGTCAAAAAGTTCAATACGGGAAGGTATCTATGCATTGCGGGTGCACTTACTCGCATGAAGGATGCCGGCCTGTACTATACCGATGATGTGCTGAAGCGGGAGAAGCGAGCGCTACTCGATATACTCAAAGACAAAAATTACCTAAATCAACGCCTTAAGACCGTATTCTCCAAACCCGGCAACGAACCTGCCGGTGGTATCGCAATGCAGTTGGGATGGGGCTCCGATGCAGGCCACATGGATTATATCGATCTTTCATTCTCTTTATTTGGCGAAAAAGTTGAATCGTTATATTTTACATATTTCTTATTACTAACTATTTCTAGCCTATTGTTCATTGGAACGTTTTATAATTCAACACATATACTGTCTTTATTAGTGTTTTTTCATTTTATATTGTTTAGTTTTCTTTCTCATGATCTTCTGTATGCTTTCGGCATCGCAACCATAACGAACCCACGGTTTCTAACCACCCTTGCCTTAATCCCTATGATGCACGTTGCCTTTCTGATGATTCAGCGTGCTCCATTAAACACAGGCAACATAACAATGTTGTTGCCCCAAGCCGCCCTAATCATTTTCACAGCAGACGTCCGATCAACAGCCTATTGGACAATCATCGCGTTAGTAATATTCGCTCTTCTGTTTGCAGCGATCCTTTTTCGGCAAGGCTCCTCTTTTAAACAGGCCGTTTCCGCGATATGGCCGACCATCTCGGTTCTCGTAATCGCCGCGATAGGGTTCCAAATTATTTCATGGAGCACAGATTCTAGGCTCTCCGAGGGAGGCTTTGTCCGCCATCATGCTTTCTGGACAAGCACCTATTATTCCTTGCAGCACCATCCCGATTGGAAAAAAAAATACGCAGGACAGCATCTTAATACGTCAGGAGACGGTCCTGCCATGGTCGCGCTTGGCCAGTATGTGGACAGAAACAAGCTGAAATCAACGAACAGAAATAAGGAAGCGTTTCGCGCCGACGGCGCTATGAAAGCATCCTATATGGAGAAGTATTTACGAGGGGCGTATCTAGATTTCGTTTTCAAAGACCCCGTATACGTCGCCGAAGTTTTCTTTATTTACAATTCGAAGCAGCTTTATAGTTTTCTAACAACGCTATGGCGTCCAATATTTAGTGGATTGGGGAGTAAATTCTGGTTGATGTGCGCGGCAGTTGTCTTGCTTGTGGCAATTGATCTGCGGCGCCAAAACAAAAGCATCGTCCCTATAATAACCGGTATTGGTGCAGTTTTGCTGTTCACAGGACTGTCTGGGGCGCCGAACTGGGCAACCGTGATCATTGGTGACTCCATGGCGGACCCGACAATATTTGGGAGCTTGGCAGCTCTGTCTGTGGCGTTGTATGGAGCTATTGTCGTGGTCTACCTTGTGTTGGCTCTTATCGACCGCGGACAATTCCGCCAAGAATTAAAGCCAGAAATCTGTACTGTTGATCCGGCCCTCGGCAATTCCGATTAAAATCGAGATTTTACTCTTTGGGGGTGACAACACTGTTCTACCTGACGTTCATTCGTTGTATTACCGTGTTCTCGAGAAAGATCTTAATTAACTAATCCAACAACTATGCTGGACGCCGTCGTGAACCAACCATCGCGAGCTATCGAGCCGAAGCATTTCGCAATCCTTTTGCCAGTTTTTGACGACTGGCCGTCGTTCGGCAGTCTGTTAAAATCTTTAGATACAATAGCCAAAGATCATCAATTGAAGTTGTCAATCGTGGCGGTCAACGATGGCTCCAACCTTCCTCTTCCCGCCGATTTCGGTGCTGATCAGGACTTACCGAACCTTCATCACCTGGAAATCATCAATCTGGTATGCAACTTAGGCCATCAGCAGGCCATCGCAATTGGTCTCTCGCTACTGAGCAAGCGTGGCGATCACAGTGCAATTCTTGTTATGGATTCGGATGGCGAGGACAGCCCCGACGATATACCGCAATTGCTTGCCGATCATAATAACAATACACAACATGTCGTACTCGCAGAACGAATCAGCCGATCCGAAGGGCCGGTTTTTAATGCCTTCTACTTTATTTACAAAATCATCTTCAGAACACTCACAGGGCAAAAGATTTCGTCGGGCAATTTTTGTGTGATCCCGATCGAGAAGTGTCGGCAGCTCACATATATGTCCAATCTGTGGAACAGCCTGCCCGCGACGATATTGTCATCCCGCATCCCGCATCGCCTCGTGCCCACGCACCGTGCCAAGCGACTCTTCGGTAGCTCGAAACTGAATTTCGTAGGGTTGGTGCTGCACGGCCTTCAGGCAATTACCGTATTCGCAGAAGCTGTCGCCGTTCGATTGTCTCTCTTGATCTTGGCGATGATTACTGTGGCTGCAGTTATTGTCGCAGGCACTCGAATTTGGACCGACATATTTGTCCCTGGATGGGCCTCGTCCATGATCGGCATCTTAGCCATCATCGGTGTCCAAACGCTATTTTTATGGACTTTCACCAGCATGGTCGTACTTAAGAATAGAAGCCTGATGCAAATGATCCCTGCCATCCAGTACACAATTTATGTCAAGGATGTATTGACTTTATTTTCACGAAATACAGTTTCTAATACATTAGACTCAAGTAATTCTTGAGTGGCTGTCTGGACTGGGTTTCTGGAAATAACATGTC
>JAJFJB010000357.1 GCA_021774435.1 Alphaproteobacteria bacterium | reverse complement strand
TTCGGCGGTTCTGAGGGGGCACCGTCGATGAACTTGATTAATAGTGGAAATGACTCCCGTGTATTGCCGGTTCTGTTTAGTGAGCCGGTGGAAATGCGCAAGAACGATGTTTTTGCCCACAGGATGGCGAGCGGCGGCGGCTATGGCGAGGCGTTCGAGCGGGATAGCCAGGAAGTGCTGGACGACGTGGTTCTCGGCAAGGTCTCGATTGAGGGCGCGGAACGGGATTATGGCGTTGTCGTTATCGATACCAATGGTCAATTGGCCGTTGATGCCGAGGCGACAGCAGAACTGCGAAATTAGTTAGCCTCAAATCTCGTCTGGGTGCGGTCTTCCCTCGGACGTCGCTAATGACTACGTTCTGTCCAAATTTCGATTAGGCGCCACGCGCCATCGAGACAATCATTCACACAGGGAGAACGAATATGGAATGCAGGATGGATGGACGGATTGCTGTCGTGACGGGCGGTAGTCTGGGGCTGGGCAAGGCGATGGCGGTCGAATTCGCCAAGTCGGGCGCAAGCGTCGGCATCATCGCGCGGCGGGCGGAAATTTTGGAAGAAGCCAAGGCCGAAATCCTTGCGGCGACACCCGATGCGAAGGTAGGAGCTTATCCCTGTGATCTACGCGACCCTGCAGCCATTAAGTCGACCCATCAGGCAATCGTTGGCGAACTGGGCCCAGTCGATGTCCTGGTGAACAATGCGGGGACCTCCCGCGCAATGGACTTCATGGAGATTACCGACGAACTTTGGGAAGAGGATCTCGACCTCAAATTGATGGGCGCGGTTCGACTTATCCGCCTTGTGTTCCCGGGCATGAAGGAACGGCGCTGGGGCCGGATTATCAATGTTCTAAATTCCGGCGCTAAAGCACCACGGGCGGGCGGTGCGCCGACGGCGGTCTCGCGCGCTGCGGGCATGGCGTTGACCAAGGTTCTGGCCGGCGAGGGCGCGCCGCACAATGTGCTGGTTAACGGCATGCTAGTCGGCCTGATCGAAAGCGATCAGCATTTGCAGCGTCATCTGAAGTCGGGCTCCAACGAAACGATCGAAGAATTCTACGACAAGATGGGCAAGGCCGTGCCGATGGGGCGCGTTGGCAAAGCTGAGGAATTTGCCAATATGGCATGCTTCCTGGCCTCCGATGCCGGATCCTATATCACGGGTACGGCAATCAATGTCGACGGCAATCGCACGCCTGTCGTTTAACGGTCTGGAGGCCATTTATGAAATTGGTTCGCATCTATACGGGCGACGATGGCGAGTCGCATCTCGACATAACCGAGCAAGACCGGTTCGATTATGTCGAACGCGACGGGACTCGGACGGCCGTCGAAAACGTGACGGGGGCGCAATTTGCATTGCGCCCGGATGGTGGGTTTCGCGATTTTCACAACGCGCCGCGCCGGCAATATGTCTGCTACTTGACGGCATCCGTTGAAATCGGTCTCGGCGATGGCTCGACCCATATCATGGCGCCGGGTGACGTGCTGTTGGCGGAAGACCAGACCGGACGGGGGCATAGCTCGCGTGTGGTCAAGAGCGGCATGTGCATCATCGTTCGTATCGAGCCGTAACCGTGGTTGATGCGGGTAAGGCGTCGAATAGCGCCTGGCTCGATCAGGTTCAGGAAGAAGCCTTGGACCCGGACTTGCCGATTTGCGATACGCACCATCATCTTTGGGACCACCGCAAGGGGCGGGTCCAAAAGCGTTACATGATGGATGAGATCCAACGGGATCTGCAAAGCGGACATAACATCGTGTCCTCGGTCTTTATCGAGTGCAGCGCGATGTATCGCGCCGACAGTCCAGCGGCATTGCGGCCGGTGGGCGAGGTTGAGTTCGTCAACGGTATCGCGGCCATGGCGGCGTCGGGACTGTACGGCAAAACGCGTGTAGCCGCCGCCATCATGGGCTATGCCGATTTGCAGCACGGTTCCCGTGTCAAGGTCCTGTTGGAAGCGCATATCGCCGCGGCACCGGACCGGTTCCGTGGCATCCGTCGCACAGGTGCCTGGGATGCGGATCCCAGAATTAGCAGAGCTAAAACACCGGGCCTGTATCTGGATGCTTCATTTAGGGAAGGGTTTGCGGAACTCGGCTCGCTCGGCCTTGTATTCGAAGCCGTCGTGCGCCATCCGCAACTCACTGAAGTTGTGGATCTAGCCCGGGCATTCCCGGACACGCAAATTGTACTGAACCATCTCGGCGGGGTTGCGGGCATCGGCGCCTATGCCGGCCGGCGTGATGAAATTTTCGCGGACTGGAAAAAAAGCATTGCCGATCTGGCCACATGCGAGAACATTGTGATCAAGCTTGGCGGCATCAATATGGACTACAGCGGCTTTGGTTGGCACGAGAATCCAAAGCCGCCCACCAGTCAGGATTTATGCGACGCAACGGGGCGTTATTACGAAACCGCAATCGAGAGCTTTGGACCGGACCGTTGCATGTTCGAGTCCAACTTTCCGGTCGACAAGATCAGCTGCAGCTATCCTGTTCTCTGGAACGCTTTCAAGCGCATGACCAAGGCATATTCGACACAAGAACGCGCCAAATTGTTTCACGATACGGCGGTGCGCGTTTACCGAATTTAGTTCGCGCGCCGCGAAGTTGCTACAGGTGGCGGTACAGGAATTCCGCCTGAACGTCGAACGCTTCCGGACCGTTATCGACGTGGACGCCGGGATAGGCATGTAAGCGCTTGTCCGCTGACCCAATTCGGTCGTAAAGCTCGAGTTGACCGTCGCGGTCGAACCGTTCGTCATCCCATTGCATCGTGAACAGGACAGGTTGCGAAACCTTTGGCGCAAACCGTTCGAATTGCGGGCCGATATTGCTGCGCCGGACACTCGAACCCGTCATGCCCGCTTTCCCAAGCACGGCAACACGAATTCGCTTGTCGCTCGCCACCAGCGGCAATCCGAACATCGTGCCCATGGAGACGCCCCAATAGCCGACGCGTGCCTCGTCGACGACGTCGAGACTGGAGAGTTGATCGAGAACCGCCTTCCAGTCATCAATCATATCTGCGACAGGATCGGGCTGTTTCCATAGTGCGGCATATGCGGGATCGGTGGCCTGCGTGACGGGACCCCGATCTCCGTGCACCGGTCCGTCAATCGAGACGGCGCACCAGCCATAGGTGCCGCTGAACAGGCGTCCCAGTATGAGCATGCGTTCATTCCGTTTATGCCCACTGCCACCGTGCCCCAACATTACGATTGCTGTCGGCGCGCTATTGGTTTCAGGTTGCCAAAAGATGCCGGGGACTGACGACCCTTCGCGGTCGATTGTAAAGGGACGCTCATTCGAGCCTTCAAAGAACGAGCTGTCATCTGTCCACTGCAGGGTCATTCGGTCTTTCCTTCTTACGCTTACTGCCGGCTCCGAATCTGCGAAAAACGGAATGGCACATCGTAAGAATATTCCATCAGAGCGGGTAACGATACGGCTTGCCGCAAATTCGATGAATTAATGACAGACCAAATACCAAGAACTAGGCTCAAAATTCGCACACCTCAATTTACCTCGGAATAGCAATGACCATGAGCTCAAAATTTCTTGTCGAGCGCTTTTACAACGAAGTCTGGAATAATGCCGATGACGACGTTGCACGTGAAATTTTGACTACGGATTTTCGCTTTCGCGGGTCCCTAGGACCCGAGCACCGCGGCCAGGAAGGCTTCATCGAATATATGCGATCCATTCATACTGCACTTGCGAACTATACCTGCGTGATTGAGGACCTTGTGATTACAGAGGACCGCGTGGCTGCGCGGATGACCTTTAAGGGTCTGCATCAAGCGTCATTCTTCGGTGTCGAAGCGACAGGCAGAGAGGTGGCGTGGGTCGGTACCGCCTTTTTTCGTATGCGTGATGATCGGATTAGTGAGCTATGGGTGCTCGGCGATATCGACAGTGTGAAGCAGCAACTTGGAATAGTCCCAGGTGACTTGTAGACGCGGCACAGTTGGCTCCGTCTTAGCTGATTGGCATGCGGCACCGGCTCTC
>JAJFJB010000356.1 GCA_021774435.1 Alphaproteobacteria bacterium | reverse complement strand
CCGCCGCGCGTGCCGCCGCCTGGTCCTCCACCATCGCCAAACGGTTTGCCGGTATCGAGTGCAATATTCTCCTGGAACGGACCGCCACGCCCACCACGATGGCCGCCGGCAACTCCGGAGCCCGCGCCGCCATGATCTCCGCCGTTAACGACACCGTCGAATCCACGGTTGCCGCTAACGTCGATTATGCCTCCGAAATTGAAACTACCCTGAAATAAGAGCGCGACAGGCCGGTTCCCTGTGACGTCGATAAAGGCATTGAAACTGCCGCCGCCATCGAAGGCGAATACCGCTATTTCAGGACCGCCGGATTGACCCTGTACAACGCCACCGGCGTTCCCGTTAAACGTCAAGTCATCAGTATTAATTTGAAAACTTGTCGTTGGAAAAGCGCCGAGAGAAGAAAAATCGTTTGGGTTGAGTGGTATGGCATCCGCGTTTCCGGCAAAGCCAAGTGCGAAACCTGTAAGGAGTGCAACCCTCCTGTATCCCGGCCATCGGCAAGGCGGGTCGTTTGAAGATTCTCGAATACCCGAAGTTAATTTTGTTAGTTCTAATACCGGAATAATTTTTTTGAGAATTGAGTAAATCATAAGGACTTCCTTTTTCGCGCTGTCACATCGCCATTCAGTTCATCCCTCTGTTGAAAACAAACGCGGCAAACCAACTAATTTCCCCGTTTACCGCGTGCACACTTGGTGATGTTCTCGCAAGCGGTATGCCAATGGTACGGATTGCAGTGGAGCGTGGGGTCCGATTAAATTCTGTTAACTATTGAAGTAATTGAAAAAACTATGTTGAAGGGCATTAGTAAATTTAAAAAATTAATTTGATTAAAATTTATCTAAAATTTGAGAAGGCGTTTCTGCCGCGGCGGTGCCTCGAGGGGCAAATCTTTCCGGAAAACTCTTCCGGGCAAAAATTTACAGGAGGTGTCCAGAATTTGCGGTGCGACTGATATTCGCTTCATCGCATAACCAGTCCCTGAAGGCGCTCAAGCGGCGATTTCGGATGCGATCCCGCGGATAAACCAGGAAAAATGGACGAGCCGATTGCCTCACCGGCCCAAAGGGTTGAACAAGACGGCCCGAGGCGAGATCGTCAGTCACAAGCTCGCTTACCGCGATGGCGACCCCTAATCCTTCAACAGCGGCCTGAATCGATAAGTTCAAGCTGTCGAAGGTTACACCGGACGTGGCGTCGACCGCCGTTACTTTCGCGAAGTTCAGCCAGCGTTGCCAATCGAGCTGGCGCGGGGTGCCGTGCAGCAGCGTAAATCGGGCGAGATCCGTGGGCTGCTTGAGTGCACCTTCTCCTTCGCAAAGCGAGGGGCTGCAGACGGGGAAAAGCTCGATATCGAGTAATTTTATGGCTGCTAGCCCAGGCCAGTTCTGGGCTCCCTCCCCCACCAGAATCGCGGCATCGACATCACCGCGCGAAAAATCGACCGGTTGCAGCGATGTTGTGAGCTGCACGTCAATTTCGGGATGCTGGTCGTAAAAACGCCCCCAGCGCGGCACGAGCCACCGCAGCGCAAAAGTTGGATAGCAGGTAATGGCAATCGGGCGCTCCGCATCTTGTTGCAGCGCACGCTCCGTCGCGGAAGCAATTCTTTCCAAGGGCTCGCTGACAGACTGAAGGTACCCCCGCCCAAGTGGTGTCAATTGAACCTGCTTGTGGCGGCGCTGAAACAGTGGCGCGCCAAGCCATTCCTCGAGGGCTTTCACTTGCCGGCTGACCGCACCGGGCGTAACGTTCAGTTCTTCTGCTGCGTGAACGAAACTCAAGTGGCGCCCAGCGCACTCAAAGGTACGAAGCGCATTTAACGGCGGGTATCGATCGGTCATCTCTAAACATGAGTGATTAAAACTCACGCAAGGATACGCATAAATCGTTTGTGGCGCAATAAATGCGCCTTCAGTATCGCCTAACTGATCGCGATAACCGCGCCGCCGATTGTTCCTTGGAGTTATGAAATGACCAATACGTCAATCGATACATCGAATATGTCCCTTGAAGACTGGATCGCACCGGACTGCCACGGGGAGAATTTTTACGATATCGATAAGAGCCTGCAAGGCTTGCTTGAGTTGCGTATGGACGACGCGGTTCGCGAGCATATGACACCGCATTATAAGCGCCTCGGTGAGATTTCGGGTGGCCGGCTCGATGAACTGTCGCGCATGGCGGACCGGCATGATCCGCAGCTCCATTTGCGCGATGCTTTCGGCCGCGATGAGGACTGGATCGAATTCCATCCCGCCTACCGCGAGATGGAAGCCCTGGGATACGGCGAGTTCGGCATCCATTGCATGTCTCGCAAGGCGGGCGTGCATGGCTGGCCGGAAAAGGTGCCGCCCATCGTCAAATATGTTTTCCAGTATCTCTTCACGCAGAGCGAGTTTGCGTTGATGTGTCCGATTTCGGCGACGGATACGTCCGCGATGCTGATTGAGCGCTATGGTGATGAAGAGACCAAACAGCGCTTCCTGCCCCGTATGTGGAGCCAGGACATGAACAACATCTTCAAGGGCGCGCAATTCATGACGGAGAAGACCGGCGGTTCGGACGTCGGCAATATCGAATTGCAGGCCCGGCAGGACGAAACAGGCCAATGGCGGCTTCACGGCGAAAAGTGGTTCTGCTCCTGTGCGGACGGCGACGTCGCCCTGTTGCTGGCCCGCCCCGAGGGTGCGCCGGACGGCAGCCGCGGGTTGGGCCTATTCGCCCTGCCGCGCCATCTGGACGATGGTAGCCGGAACGCCTATCGCATCGTACGCTTGAAGGAAAAACTTGGCAGTCGGTCGATGGCATCCGGTGAAATCAAATTCGACGGTGCTGTCGCCTACGCGCTTGGCGATTACGGTGCGAAACCGAATAGTGGCCTGAAGCAGATGATGGACCAGGTTAACATGTCCCGCCTGTCGCATGGCGTTCGGGCCGCCGGCATGATGCGGCGCTGCTTTAATGAGGCCATGGCGGTCGCGCGCAATCGCATTGCCTTTGGGGAAACCATCATCGATCATCCGTTGATGCGACGGCAGTTACTGAAGATCATGGTGCCGACGGAACAGGTCCTCTCGGTTTTCACTTATGCCGCCAGCATGATGGCACGTGCCGAAAGCGGCGACAAACACGCCGAACGGCTCCTCCGTATCATCACGCCGCTGCTTAAGTTCCGCGCCTGCCGCGACAATGTCACGGTTGCCACGGCGGCCATGGAGGCCCGCGGCGGCAATGGTTATATCGAAGATTGGGTCAACGCGAAGCTCGTCCGTGACGCGCATCTGGGGGTCCTATGGGAGGGTACTTCCTCCATCAATGCGCTCGACGTCACGGGCCGCGCTGTCGGCAAAGTGCGGGCGCATGAGGATCTTGGCGAGGCGTTGCATGAAGTGGTCGAAGACGCGGATCAAGCGCCAGGCCAGTTCCGCGGCGAACTCTCCAGTATGATCGATCAGGCCGTGGCGTTTGCTGACGAAGTTGCCTCTAAGCCTGAGCATGAGCCTTTCTCGCGTCAGGCCACCAACGCCCTCTATCACGTCATGAGCGCCTCATTGCTGGCGCATGAGGGCTCGTCCTTGGCAAAGACAACAGGTGACGCCCGGCGCCTGCTTCTTTCGCGCTTGGTGATCGACCACCGCATGCGGCCCCGCGACCCGATGAGTGTCAGTGACGGGCCAGTTGAAACCCGCTGCGCCGACCTGCTCTTGAATGACGCGCCCGTTTCGCTCGAAGAGGCATCCCGCGCTTTGGCGGGATAATTTGTAATCTACAATCACGTTCGGCTAATCTGGTTGCTGTGCAACAAGACCGGGCAGCCTGATGAAGCCAGAGACGATATTAGCGAAAACGCCAAAGGTTCTGACGCAAGAGCAACGCCAGTTCTATTTCGATAACGGCTACCTTCTCGTGGAGAATTTCGTTTCCAAGGAGTGGCTCGACCGGCTTTGGGATGTGACGAACCGTTTCATTGACGAAAGCAAAGGCATGGAACGGTCCTCTGGCAAGCTCGATCTGGAACCGGACCATACCGCTGAGAACCCTAGGCTACGCCGCCTCATTCAGCCGGTCGCGCATGATCCTGTCTATTGGGATTTCACCCGTAACGGACCGATTGTCGATCTGGCGGAAGATCTGCTCGGTCACGATATCAAGTTCCATCACTCGAAACTGAATTTCAAATGGTCGGGTGGCGGCGAAGAAGTGAAATGGCATCAGGACATTCAGTTCTGGCCGCACACGAATTACAGCGTCCTGACGATCGGTGTTTATCTGGAAGATGTCGATGATGAGATGGGGCCAATGGGCGTCGTCCCCGGCAGCCATAAGGGCGAGCTATTCAATCAGTATAACGATAAGGACCAGTGGGTCGGCAGTATTGACGACAAAGACGTACCGCGCGTCGATACCGATAGAGCGGTTTATTTGAAAGGTCCCGCCGGCTCGGTCACAATTCATCACTGCCGCATGGTACATGGCTCCATGCCGAACAATCATCCGAGCCGCGCACGGCCCTTGTTGTTGCAGGCCTACTCCTCCGCCGACTCGCTCCCTGTCACACCGCACAACAATCCATCGCCGGAGAGTGGCGCCATCGTGCGCGGTAAGGCCGCGCGCTGGGTGCAGTTCGATGAAACGCCGTGCCAGGTTCCGCCGATCTGGGATGGCAGTTACCGTTCGATATTTGCCGTTCAGCAGGAAGAACGCGAGGCCGAACTCGCCGCCGCCGACGGTGCAGATTAGAACGCAGCTGACCCCTTTCGAACGCGCATAGCCCGAAGAGCAGAGAGATAATGGGTCCGCAATAATGTCCGCGACCCACGCCAGTACAGACGATCTCTTCGAACGGTATGGTCCCGTCTATCGCTGGCTGGTCACAGGTACGGTCATGACGGCAGCCATCGCGATGGGCTTTGCAAGCTCTATGGTCAATGTTGCCGTTCCCTCGGTTATGGGCGCGTTCGGTGTCGGACTCGATCAAGCGCAATGGATGGCGACTGGCTTCCTCGCCACGATGTCGGCGACGATGCTGCTGAGTTCCTGGCTGATCGAGGTGTTGGGTCAGCGCATCACCTTTATTGCTGCCATGTCGATTTTCGCGACCGGTTCGTTCATGAGCGCGACCGCACCGAATATAGATCTCCTCATATTGGGGCGCGTTCTGCAGGGCTTTGCGACGGGCATCGGCCAGCCGCTCGCAATGTTCAGCATCTTCAGCGTTTTCCCGCCGGAACGCCGCGGCATGGCAATGGGTATTTATGGGCTGGGCAGTGTGCTCGCCCCCACCTTCGGCCCCATTTTGGGCGGCATCGCGATCGATACGATCAGCTGGCGCTACCTGTTCTATCTCCCCCTACCGTTTTGTTTGCCCGCATTGCTCCTGGGCTTGATTTTCATGCCCAGCAAGAAGCTGGCAAAACCACTTCCACCCTTCGACTGGATCGGCTTGGCGCTCGTCTTCTTCATTCTGTTCAGCGTGCTGAGCGGCCTAGCCAACGGACCGCGTTGGGGTTGGGATTCGAATGCCATCGTGTTGCGTCTGACGGGTGGTGCGTTGGCACTGATCGTTTTCATCTTTTGGGAGTTGCGCGCGGGCTATCCATTGCTCGATTTGAGTTTGTTCAAGGACAGGCAATTCAGCCTGATCATGGTGGCGGGTTTTGTCTTCGGCGCGGGGCTCTTCGCGTCCGGTTATTTTATCCCGGTCTTTGTGCAGACGATTCAGGATTACAGTGCGACGCGTGCCGGGTTGCTGTTGGCGCCGGGCGGCCTGGTCATGATGCTGTTCTTTCCGCTTGCCGGCCGCATCACCGACTCAATTCCCGCCCATATTCCTATTGCCACTGGGCTCCTGATTTTCGGTGTTGGGTTTCTCCTGATCCAGGCGGTCGACGTCAATACGACCTTCTGGGTTTTGGTCGCTTATACCGCGATCAACCGGGTCGGCCTCAGCCTGGCGATCCCGTCGCTGAGCGTCGCGGCATTG
>JAJFJB010000355.1 GCA_021774435.1 Alphaproteobacteria bacterium | reverse complement strand
GAGCCGGTTCTCCCTGGTCGGTGCCTTTGTCGCCAAGACGTCAGGCGGCGTGCGTGTCGCAGTTACCGGAGCCGGGCAAAGCGGCGTCTTCCGCGTTACGGAAATGGAAACTGCGCTTGGTGCCGATTTTTCGGCTGACGCCATTGCCAACATCGCGGTATCGGATAGCGATTTGAACTCCGACATTCATGGCAGCGCGGAATATCGCGCGCACCTCATCGGAGTCATGGCGAAACGGGCGGTGGCCGCCTGCGGCTAACGATACGGCCTATTCACATTAATTCGGAAACGGCGAGTCGTCTTGGCGGCTCGCCGTTTTCGTGCCGGCGCCACATTTCTGCGTATGCCCGTTCAAGATCAGCGGCGAATGCCACTGTTTTGAATAATGGTGCCGTTTCCCGTAGATCTGCAACCCGCTTCCGTAAAGTCAAAAGCCGTGCCGGAGATTGCGCCAGATTGCACGCGAGTGCCTGATATTCTTCCCGCGTCGACGTGATCAACTCCGGTAGCCCAAACGCCTTCAACAAACTAGCGGATACGCGGGAGGCAAAATGCGTACCCTGCAGCGTCACCACCGGGACGCCGGCCCACAGCATATCGCTGGTCGTCGTGTGACCGTTATAGATGCGCGTGTCCAATGCGAGATCGGCCAAACCCGCGCGCTTCAAATGCTGTGCCTTCGGTAACATGTCAGCAAATATCAACCGCTCCTGTTCGATACTATTTGCACCAGCTTCCCGCCGCAGATTTTCGGCTGCAATTGGATTATTGGGTATCAACCACAGCACTGAGTCCGGCACCGCACGAAGGATATCCATCCAAACGCCGAACATCACTGGCTCCAGCTTGTAGGTATTGTTGAACGACGCAAAGACGATACCGGCTTCGGGAAGACCCGCATCCGACCGCGATAATGGGTCGTTTGAAATTTCCTGATCCCGATTATTTATCTGATAGCAATGCGGCATGACCGCAAAGGATTCGCTGTAGCGATTGCCTTCGGCAGCAGGTGAGACCGTGTCGTCGGTCACGATGTAGTCGAAGAAACTGGCGCCGCTGGTCCCCGGAAACCCAAGCCAGGCGACCTGAATTGGCGCTGGCCGCAAGGCCGCGATATCGAGGCGGTTCTGCCGCGTATAGCCTTTCAGATCGACCAAGATATCGATGCCGTCTTCATGAATTCGCCGGGCCGCCGAAATCGTATCCACAGAAGACAGATCGACAAAAGCATCGCAGTCTGCCGCGATACGCTGCCGGTAGTGACTGCCATCGTCACCGCTACACGAATAGGCATAAATGGAAAATTTCGCCCGGTCATGTGCGGCAAAGAGCCCAAGCATAAGATGCGACGTCGCATGATCATGAAAATCACTCGACAAATAGCCAATTCTCAAACGGCCATGATCGTGTTTTCGGGGCTCAAGTGAGACGCCCCATTGGGCGACGCGCGTGGATAATTCACCGCTCCACAACCGCGCGACATCATAATTTCGCTGCGTGTCGATAGCGTGCGTCACGTTCAGAAACGGGTCCTCGACGGGTCGCGATACTGCCGCGATCGACGACTCGGTCATCGCCTCAACTTGTGCCAAGAGCGAGTCGTAATCTTGCCAGTCGCAAATCGTTTGCATTGCCGCAAATAGACCAACGCTGGCCGGGTTTGTGCGAGCCTGCAATCGCAGCGACCGACGGTACGCATCGATCGCGTCGCCAACGCGGCCGCACAGTTGCAGGCACGCCGCCAAATGATTCTGTGTCAGGACGTCTTCCGGGGCTAATGCGACGGCTTGCTCGAATGCGGGTATCGCTGCTTGTGGCCCCTTTTCCATCTGTAGCAATGAACCCAACGCCAGGAAATCCGTGTGCGCAGCGTGTCCTAACTGCACGACAGCCTGCAACGCGGAAACGGCATCCTGAGAGCGGCCGAATTGTTGGTACAGTCTCGCCTTATGGCGGAACGAAGCCGCATCTGACGGATTAAGGATTGTCGCCCGCTCCAACGCGGCAAGGGCATCCGCCGCGCTCCCGTGATCAACGAGAAAGGCACCGAGGGTCGCATGGAATGCAGGGTTCTCAGCGTCCAACCGTGTAGCATTGCGGACGAAGTCAATGGCACGCGTCACGTCGCTTTTTTGGTAGGCGATAAGACCCCGCAGAAACGTCGTCTGTGCATCGCGAGGCGCTTTTTCTAGAATCCCAAGACAAATCGCTTCGGCATCGTCCAGACGGCCCGCTTCGACAAGTGTCACTGCCCGCTGGAATTGCATCACCGTTTCGGTCATGTACACCTAATCGCCAATCGTTCGCGGATCGAACCAAACGGCTCGCCGCCGGAACGGAGATTCCGTATTGTCAGGGTAATGGACGAGCAAGCCACCACGCAACCATCCTCCCTGCTCTCGCGCACCTGGCTCCGCGTGACCTTGGTCCTGCTCATGGCCACTACGGCCGCCGCCGTTGCTGGCTGGACTCAGCGAATTTGGATCGCCGAACGGGCGATTCCCGTCATTCTCGATCATAAAGGCATCGGGCCGATCGAACTCACGGTCGATCGATTGGATTTCGCGAATATCCGGACTTCCAATATTCAAGTCGGCGGGCCCAGTGGTCAGGGAATTCGTAGCATTGATGCCTATTACCAGCTCGGCGATTTGATAAATGGGAACATTGAACGCGTCGTCGCCAGCGGCATCGAATTGCGTGGCCGGATGGAAGACACAGGTCTTGCATTCAAAGGCTTTTCAATAGAACCGGAAGACCAATCCGAAGGGCGCCCGTCGCTGCCCATCCGTTCCTTAAGCTTGGCAGATATTAATCTTGTCGTTGAACGGGACGAGGGTTCGATCACGCTCAGCGGCAACGCAATTGTTGAAACGCCGGATAGTGGACTGAGCGATATCGATACAAAGTTTTCCGTTCACGCCAATACAGCCAACGGAA